>CAZZLQ010000056.1:0-15085 GCA_964655245.1 uncultured Bacteriovoracaceae bacterium
TCAGACGCTTTATGACAGCCTGCTGATGATTCTCAAAATGTATGCGCCGTATGCACCGCACATTACTGAGGAGATCTACCAGATTGCCTTCAAGAAGTTTGAGAATGTAGACAGCGTGCATCAACTGCGCCTCTCAGACCCCGCAGCCCTGACAGCTCCGGAAACTCAGGGCTTGAAGCAAGGCGAAGCATTGGTCGAACTCATTGGAGCCATTCGAACTTTCAAATCAAAGCGATCGATTGGATTTAAGATTCCCGCGGAAGAAATTCATTTTAGCTGCGACGCAGAGACTCTAAAGCTCCTGCAAGATAGTTTGGTCATCGCTCAAAATTTTGCGAGTGCTCAGTCTGTGAAAACTGTGGACGCCAAAGTTCTTTCTGCAGATGCTCAAGAAGCTCCGGGCAAAACACTTTCGGTTTGGATTCAGTATAATGAGGAAAACCTGAAGAAAAAATCCGGCTAATCTAAACGCTTGGTTTTTCACAGGCACCTGCACCGCAGGGCTGCGTAGCAGCTTGGCAGGCCGGCTTTTCGACTACTTCATTTTTTGTTTCCGTTGCTGAAGATCCCGCTGATGGGGCTTTGTAGTCGGTGGTGTACCAACCTGAACCCTTCAAATGAAAGGCCGAGGCCGAAATGATGCGATCAACATCATCACCCGTCGTCGGGCACTTTTTGAGAGGCTCGTCTTTCATGCTTTGATGGAACTCAAAAACACTTCCGTCGGACCGTCGGCGATACTCGTAAATCAGCATGCCCCTAAAATAAGGGAGATTTAATCAGCGTCAAGGCCCCTAGAGAAACTCGCGCTTTGGCCCGTTGTTTCACGGATTTCAACGGTCAGCTCCCCCAGACCCTTGAGACTTTTGAGAGATTTCTTGAGATTTTCCCAGAAATACTCCGCCAGGGCCTCGCAGGAGATATTGGTCAAAGGCAGCAGTAAAACGTCCTCTTTGGGAAACTCATAGGCCTTAGGCCCCATTTGAACCCGTACCGAAAGACGGGATTTTTGAATCGTCAGATAGGGCGAACCTTGAGGGATCAAGACCCTCTCGTCTAATCGCTCGCAGAGGCGATTAATCGCCGTTTTAAGCCCTCTCATATCCGGGCCCATCCCAATGTCGCGACTTAAAGCCTGAAAGCCAAAAGACGCACGGACGTAATAATTATGCCCATGGAGCCGCTCAGCCTTGGTCCGGCTGAAAATGGTGAAGTGGGCGACCGAGAACTTGAATCGGTCCTTTTCGAGGACTATTCGATAGTTACATTCTTTCTTTACTCGGCTCATTTATCTTCGATATTTTAAAGCAGATTTGAAGCCTAGGTCCATGGGGATCGAGGTTATCAAAGATTAAACTTAATTAAGGAGTATTCTCATGAAACTATTCGGAATGATCTTGGCCGCCTCTTTGGTTGCCCCTGCTGTGTTTGCTTCGGAAACCAAAGCCCCTGGCCACGGAACACCTGCTAAAGCTGCTACAACCACCACAACCGCACCCGCCACTACCGCGACCAAGTCCAACACCTGGACCTTGACCGGCGTGACTGCTGCAAACAAGCAATCAATCATCGATGCGATTGCCAAAGCCACCGGCTCAACCAAAGTCACTCTTGATGACAAAACTGGTGCTTTGACGGTTGAAGGCGCTGCTGATGCCGCCAAAATCGTTGCCGCTCTTCCTACTGGCGTTGCCGTTAAGAAGTAAGCAGTTTCTATCGTTAAGATAGCGATTGAAAAAAGGCCCTCATCCGAGGGCCTTTTTTTTACACTGATCACCAAGACCAGAATTCGATCGAGCGCCACTGATCAAGAGCTCGAACCTCCATCTGAGGTGGTCGACCAAACTTTTGGATCCACCGCTTTGAATAAATGTCCGCTACTTCCTCGACCTGATCCTCCAAAAGACCCGACATGATCAGTCGCCCACCTGGCCTCACGCGAGCCACAAGCTGATTCACAAACTCAAGCAAGGTGGCACGCAAAATATTGGCGACCACAAAATCAAAGTCCTCGGACTCATCAGACAAAGACGTTTCAAAGCGACACTGAGAAGAAACCTGATTGAGCTCTGCCAACTCTCTTGAGCAATCAAGAGCCATTTCATCAATCTCAACTCCCAAGCAACGAGCACCTCGCAGAGCCGCTCCCACCGCGAGAATTCCCGACCCCGATCCAAAATCAAGAACGGAAGCTCCCCCCAAATCGCTCCACTCGCCGATTCGTCTCAAACAAAGCTGAGTCGTGGGATGCTCCCCCGTTCCAAAACCTAAACTGGGATTCATTCGAATGATCAAAGAGCCCTCTGCGCCGCGAGCGTGTCCCTCATCCCAAACGGGAACAATCTGCCAACAAGGCTCCACAAAACAGCCTTTGAAGTGAGATCTCCAAACGGCGTTCCAGTCTTGATCAACTCCATGGGCAATCTCAAACTTGAGGCTTGGATAGCTCGACTCCATCCAGGCTCTCACCTCATCGAGGTGCTCAAGACTCCCGAAGTAGCACTCCATTTGCTCCGTTTGAATCTGAGATTCACTCCACGATGGAACAGCTTCATGCAGCTCCAAAGCCGATCGCAAAGGAAGGGACTCAGAAGCACCCAAAAAGGCGGCCGGAAAAGCCTTTGCCAATTCATGAGGTAGCCCTTCCAAGACTGACGAAGGTGCCATGAGCTTGAAAATCAAATAAGCGGCCATGAAATCAGACGCCCAAAACTATCGCGAGGCTCTAATCGGCATGTCTTTATATAGAGGAGCTAGAGTCTCCGTGAGAGCATCGACTCGCAGACCAATCTCGCGAGGTTTCATCTCTGCAAAGTCCTTAGAGAAAGTGGCATCACAAGCTTCTTTGAGATGCTTTGTTAACTTGGCATTCAAGAGCCCCAGGAAATGGGCGGGCGCAACCAAGATCACTCGATCAAATGCACCCTTTCGAAACTGAACATCCAGAATCTGAATCAAAATCTTTGAAAACTCTTTGGCCTTTTGAGCGCTGGGTCCGAACTCCTTGGAATAGGAATGCTTGCCACCCCCAAAGCGATCTTTGGAACGGCCAGGACGATCCGCATTAATGTCCTGGTTCTTCAATCGCCCTGCAGGATGCTCAACACTTTCAATCAGCTTACAAGCTGAGTTCAACTTAACTTTGGAAAAGAAATGTGCCCCGGCCTGATGAGCCACGAGAACAATGTATTTTTGAGATGAATTGAGATGAGCTTTTGAAGATTTCATATCTCCAGTAGACCCCGTCCGGTTACTTTCTGTCGATAGCTTTCAGAGTCTTCTCTCCTGCCCGAAAGGCCAGCATCCCGACCACCATAGCCGCCAAGAACGTCAAAACAGCACGATTGCCACTCATCGATGAAACCAGGGCAGGACCAGGGCAAAGACCCGACAGCCCCCAGCCCACTCCAAAGAGGATCGATCCTACCAAAAGCCGAGGATCAATATCTCGACGCGTGGGAAGATGAAATCTCACATCAAACAAAGGAGAAGACCGTCGCTTGATCTGTAAATAGAGGAGGAAGTGCGTGGTGACCGCCCCCACCATGACAAAAAGTAAGGCTGGCTTCCAATCCCCGAAAATATCCAAAAATCCCTGAACATTTTCGGGCTGAGTCATTCCGGAAACTCCAAGCCCCAAGGCAAAAACCAAACCCACGACGAAAGCGACCAGAACTTTCATCCAAACCTCCGAAGCAAAGCCACTGTCAGAACTCCAGCCGCCATAAAGACGCCCGTAGCGAGAAGGGATCGCGCGGATAGCCGGGCCACTCCACAGACTCCATGCCCGCTGGTGCAGCCGTTAGCCATGAGCGTCCCAAACCCGACCAGGAAACCAGCCACCAAGCTCAGCGAAAGCGGCATGGTGAAATCAACTGAAAAAGACTCGGGCCGAAACACGGCTAAAACGGCTCCACCGCTCAGAAGGCCCACGACAAACGCGAGCCTCCAGCCCCAATCACTGGGGTGTGGAATCAGGAGCCCGCCCAGGATCCCTGAAATTCCAGTCACGCGGCCGGAAAACAACAGGAACATCGAGGCGGCGAGCCCAATCAAAACGCCACCGCCTAGCGCCGTCAAAACGATCGAGTCCATATCTTCAGCCCTTCACTTACAGAGATTTAAGCAAACTCATCACTGCCTCTTTGGACTTATCAAGCATCTGCTTTTCTTCGGCCGTGAGTTTGATCTCAACAATCTTCTCAATCCCTTTGGCTCCCAGGATCACAGGCACTCCCAAATAGACGTCTTTGTAGCCGTACTCTCCGGACAGGAAGGCGCAAACGGGACGAATCTTCTTCTGATCCCTCAAAATCGCCTCAGCCATTTCCACAGATGCTGCGGCAGGAGCGTAGTAAGCGGAACCTGTCTTCAGAAAATTGACGATCTCAATTCCCCCATCCTTGGCTCGCTGAACAATCTGAGCCAAACGCTCTTTGGTGACGAAATCCGTGATCGGAATTCCCTGAACCGTTGTGTAGCTCGGCAATGGAACCATGGTGTCACCGTGGCCTCCGAGCAAAAGGGCGTGAATATCATCCACATGAATGCCCGTCTCCATACTCAAAAAGGTTCGGAAGCGCGCTGTATCGAGCACACCAGCCATCCCCATCACGCGGTGAGCGGGAAAGCCTGAAGCCTGCTTGGCCACAAAGCACATAGCATCCAGGGGGTTACTCACGATGATCAAAATGGCGTCGGGCGATTGTTTGGCAACCTGCTCCGTCACCGACTTCACGATCCCAGCGTTGATCTTGAGCAGATCATCCCGGCTCATCCCCGGCTTCCGAGGCACTCCAGCTGTAATGATCACCACGTCCGAATTTTTGGTCTCTTCATAAGAGTTTGTTCCCACGATTCGAGAAGCGCGAGCCTCCACCGGCATTGACTCGTACATATCGAGTGCTTTGCCCTGCGGAATTCCCTCAGCGATATCGACAAGTACGACATCTCCGAGCTCCTTCATGGCACAAATATGAGCCGCGGTGGCTCCAACGTTTCCTGCTCCAATGACTGAAATTTTGTAACGACGAATCTTTTCCATGACTTAAAGTTATGCCCATCAAGTGATGGCTGTCAGCAGAGATTTCTCATCAGCTTTGAGAAATTTTTTGCCAAAAAAGTTCGACGCAAATCGCTCGAAAAAATTTCAGTTTCACGGGATTTTTTATTGCACGCTGAGGCTGCTTGCCCTAAAGAAACGTGGTGGACGACAGCCAAGCTGCGAGGGGCTTGAGTTCAATTCGGTCAAGTTTTTTTCTGAGGATGAACACTCTGGCGGTCTTCTTTTGCCTTCTCTCCGCCCTCACACCTATTTCAGCCAAAAATGACGAGGCACTCCCCCCCAAACCAGACAAAATCAGCGCTCCTTTGACTCCCATGATCTCAAGTGAGATCTCCGAGGAGGCTCTTCTCGGCAAAGCTCACGAGATCGCCAAGAAGCTCGAAGAAGAGGGAGTCATCTCAGCAGATGACTACGATGGCAGAAACACGAAATCAGATTACTTGTGGGTCGTCGCCCGGGGACTTGCGAGCGCCGCAGCTTACACTCTGTACTTGAATCAGTCGCAAGGCTTGGCCATAGAGAAAGCTCTAGCGGTGGGCTTCACGGGGCTGTTGTTGTCGGGTGGATTTCAGGCAGCCACTCCTTGGTATGTGAAGTGGGTCACCAAGAAGGGTGTTTTTTATCACAGCAAGCAGGATGCTGGATTCGTTGAAACCTGGATGAAAGAATATTCTCTTCAGTGGCTCTACATCGGGATCTTTCAGCTTGTGGGTTGCATGGTGGGTGTTGAAGACAACTTTATGAGCTTCGACCTGGTAAAAACCGTGACCTATTCTTGGATCACCGAAGGAGCTTGGAGCTTGATCATCGCCAAGTGGGTCGCCCGCATGAGAGACACACTCAAAGATAAACCTCGCCTCGCCTGGAACTTGGGCAAGGGAAGTTACTTTGGGCTTTCTCTTTTGGCCTCCATCCTGATGGTCTCCTCTCTTCATGGCTCCCAGATTAGCGAGATGACTTATTATTTTATGATGACCACGGGAATGAGTGGATATCTCTACTTCTTCACGCCGCTGGGGCAGAAATTGAAACTTGCTGTCAAAGGTGCCAAGCAAAGCTGCCGAATGAAGCTTTGGGAACTGAACCATTCTAAAACAAGCATCCGAGAGCTCGAGCGAAATGCTGAGACCTCGCTCCTGCCCAAAGCTGGCAAAGAAGCCTTCCTCGCCATCCTTCGCAAAATGCGTCTGAGATCCCGCTAAGCTCCCCAGCAGTCCAGAGATTTTTTCTTGGCCGAGAGGACCGAGATTAGATAAGGAATGGGGCCTATGGAAAAAGTCAAAAAAGTGAATGAATTTGAAATTTTCAAAAAACGATCCGGCCGCCACGCTGTGCTCAACACCAAAACCAATAAGCTCGTTGCTGGCCAAGAAAAGGCTGAGGTTTTGCTGAAAGCTGGCGTAATCAAGCTGACTCCGCCTAAAGCCAAAGAAGCGGCAGCCGAAGCTCCTGCTGCTCAGTAAGATCTAATGTCTTAGCTCAGTGTGCTCAAAGACCCGACGAGGAACCTCAAAGAAGCTCTCGAGTATTTGGGCCACATGAGCATACGTTTGCGCATTTTTGATTTGAGCGTACAAGAAATGCCCAAACTCTACCCACACACAGCTGTGATAGAGTAAGAACCGCAGCTTCCGAAGCCCGAGAGGCTCTGGATAGTGCTCCTGAGACTGATTCAAGACCTGCCTCAAAAAGGCGCCATAAGCCTGCGAGGCTTCACCCTCCAAGCCATTTTCAGACAGTAGCCAGGGCTTTGCGAGCAAAGCTCTCCCCACCATGACTTTGTCACAACCCGTTTCCTCGATCATCCGATCCACATCCCCGCGCGTTTGGATGTCCCCATTTCCAATCACGGGGATCTTCAAATGCTGTTTCAAGAGCGTGATCTGAGACCAATCCGCACTGCCTCGGCGTCCCTCCTTGGCTAAACGCGGGTGAAGGGTAATCCAGGCGGCGCCTGCCTCCTCGAGGGCTTGCCCAAACCTGACCAAAAACTCGTTATCTTTTTGAAGACCCGCTCTTAGCTTCACTGACACCGGCAAGGATGTCGAACGAACCGCCATTCCCACCACCTCCGCGGCATAGGAGGGGTCTCCCATCAAAGCCACACCGTAGTTGTGTTGAAGTGCCTTCTTCACAGGACAACCCATGTTGATATCAATCGCAAGCGCCCCCCAATCCTCGAGTCGCTGGATCGAATCTCGAATAAATCCCTCCTCATTGCCAAGAAGCTGGGGACAAAGGCCCCGTGCCTTGTCGCGAAAAATAAGCTCGGGGACTTCGTTCTCCCGCTGACGAGGCAACCGCCGCGAGGAAAGCATCTCTGTGGGCCACAACGTTCGCTGTCCCGGCGAAAGAAACATCGCTAGAGCTTCTCGCACGGCAAAATGCGACAGACCCACCATGGGAGCCAAATGCACGCGGCTATTCGAAAGTGAGGCCAGAGGCGAGGTCATGGTTGAACGTTTTAAACCTCAAGCGTTCAAAGTCTAGAAGAAGTCGACCTCGGTCGCCTTGACGAGGCCGGAGTCGACCGATAAACGGTTGGCGATGATGTTGCGTGGCGGTTTGGTTTTGGGGCTGTTTGGGGCTTTTCTTGCCCTCCCAACGCTGTCCTCTGACGCATCCGAGCCCTGTCGAAAGGAAATCAAACGCGTGATTGATCTCGAAGGTCTGCGGACCTTTGAGCGTCGAGCTTGGTTTGCCTCTGAAGATCTTCAAGAGCAGAAAGCTGTTTTCACCTTCTTGGTTCGCCAGGGCATGCACCAAAAGGGTCCTCTCCACCCCCTTGAAATCCGGCGCTGGCAGGAGTTTCGCCGCGATATTTTGAACTTCTTCAAAAAACAGCCTGATCGGCTCTCTCACTATGCCCGCTCAGAGCTTGAAGGAGTGGTCTCGGAGACCCTCCTCAGAAATATTTTGAGCCCCTCTCTCATGGTGGGATCACTCTGGTCGCTCGACCAAAAACTTTCCTTAGTCCTCGATCAAGTCACTCACACCCTCGACTCATTGGATCAGATCCCGACTGAGGAGCTGGATAGCTCGATCAGCTCTGAGGCTCCAGACCTCACTGATGACGGCTTTTGGGATTTGATTGTTCGTTTGAACGAAAATGAAGGCAAAACCGACTAGGCTCGGGACATTCCTTGAATCCGCAACACTTCCTTCGATATCATGAGGGTGATGTCCGATCGCGTTTCGTTTCCAAAATCAAAGATCAAGGTCCTCCTGTTGGAGAATATTCATCCGCGAGCTGCTCAGCAGTTTAGCCAGGGCGGCTTCTCTCTTGAAACTCTGCCGAGCTCACTTTCGGAAGCAGATCTGACAGAACGACTGAGTGATGTTCATATTCTGGGGATTCGATCCAAAACGCAGATTACGGCCAAGGCGCTCCAAAAAGCGGACAAATTGATGAGTATTGGAGCCTTCTGTATTGGGACCAATCAGATCGATCTTGAAGAATGTCGTCTCAAAGGAATTCCAGTCTTCAATGCGCCTTTTAGCAACACGCGATCAGTCGCGGAGATGATTTTGGGTGAAATCGTCATGCTCGCTCGTCAGCTTGGTGATCGAAGCCGAGAGGTTCATCAAGGGGCTTGGAAGAAGGTCGCCCAGGGTTGCTATGAAGTGCGAGGAAAAACTCTTGGCATTGTTGGCTATGGACACATTGGCTCACAGGTGAGCGTTCTTGCTGAGAGCTTTGGGATGAAAGTCGTTTATCACGATATCGTCACAAAGATGCCGATGGGAAATTCGCGACAGATGAAGAATCTGCAAGAGGTCCTCGAAGCATCTGACTTTGTCACCTTGCATGTTCCCGAGACGCCCCAAACCAAGAAAATGATCGGCGAAGCCCAACTCAGAATGATGAAAAAGGGCTCCTATTTGCTCAATGCCTCAAGAGGAACTGTGGTTTGCATTGATTCCCTCACTCAAGCTCTCAAGTCAGGCTACCTTGGGGGTGCGGCTGTGGATGTTTATCCGGAGGAGCCTCAAGGTCAAACCAATGAATTCAAAACAGCTCTTCAGGGACTCCCCAATGTTGTTTTGACTCCGCATATCGGCGGTAGCACTGAGGAAGCACAAGAAAACATCGGTCTTGAAGTCAGCGCAGCGTTGCTCAAATTTGTGAACAACGGAAGCTCCTATGGCTCTGTCAATTTTCCCTCGGTGGACTTGCCCGTACTTGAGGGCTCTCATCGTATTTTGAATGTGCATAAGAATGTTCCCGGTGTTTTGAAAAATATTAACGGGATTCTCTCGGATCTGGGCGCCAACATTCAAGGTCAGTATCTTTCCACGGATCCTGAGATTGGATATTTGATTGTTGATCTCGACACCAAGGTTTCTGACCAAGTCAAAGAGAGGCTCAGAGCTCTTCCAACGAGCCTCCGAACAAGAGTGCTCTACTAGAAGATCTTTCCTGGATTCATGATTCCCGCGGGATCGAAGATCGGCTTGATTCGCTTCATCAGTTCAATCTCAGGCTGTGTGCGACTGAAATGCAGATAGGGCTTTTTCAGCAGACCAATTCCATGCTCAGCCGAGATACTGCCGCGATACTTTTGGATGAGACCAAACAAACTGATGGCCACTCGATCGCAGTCTTTGGCAAACGCTTCCATGGATTTGGCGTCAGGCTTGAGCACATTGATATGAAGGTTCCCATCTCCGATGTGACCAAACCAAACGGTTTCCAAATCCGGAAACTCTGACCTCAAGAGTTTGTCCGCCACTTCCACGAACTCAGGAATCTTTGAGATGCTAACGGCGATATCATTTTTAAAAGGTTTGAAGCGGGCCAAAGATTCCGAAATACTTTCTCGATACTCCCACATCTCCTTGGATTGCTGTTCGTTTTGGCTCATCGACCCATCGATGATCATTCCCTTTTCTTTGAGCTCATCGAAGCAAGAAAGAGCGGCCTCAAACTTTTCTTCATGATCATTTTCAAACTCAACGAGAAAGTAATACGGCGATGGATTCGAGAACGGCGGCTTGATTCCTTTGGCCTCACAAACATAACGAAGAGCTTGATCAGTAAAAAATTCAAAAGCTGTCAAAGTCACTTTCTTTCGAAAACTCAAAACCACTTCCAGCGCCGCTTTCAGATCTCTTGCCTGCAGCAGAAACACGCCAAGAGGTGCCGGAGGTGTAGTGAATCGAAGTGAAGCTTCGGTGATGAGGCCCAAGGTTCCTTCAGCAGCAATGAACAAATGCTTGAGCTCATAGCCTGCATTGTTCTTGATCAGATTTTGAGACAAATCCAAAACATCACCAGCACCTGTCACCACCGTGATGCCAGCCACCCAGTCACGAAAGTGCCCATAACGAATGACCTTAATCCCGCCCGCATTGGTTGAGATATTGCCTCCAATTTGGCTCGATCCGCGAGAGGCAAAATCAACGGGAAAATAAAAGCCATGCGATCGAATCTCTTCTTGAGCAACTTGAGTGACGCATCCTGCTTCCACCCTCAAGATCTGATCAACGGCATTGAATTCCAAAATCTTATTCATGCGCTCAAGCGAGACCACGACCTCGCCTTGAGGGGCCACAGCCCCTCCGCTTAAGCCCGTGCGCCCCCCCGAAGGAACGAGGGCCACTCGATTTTCTCGAGCCCAGCGAACAATCGCTTGAACTTCTTGAGTCGACTGGGGAAACGCAATGGCACTGGGCTTTGGCTCAACGAGTCTCGTCCAATCACGACCATAGAATTGAAGATCCTCAGGAGAGCGTTTAAAGCGGTCCTGCGGCAAAAGATGAAAAAGCCCCTCCAGCATTCCTTAAGTGTACGGGGGAGCACGAACAGGATGAAAGCTTTTTTGAGATTTTTGGGACCTTCGTGTCCCTGTTTTGAGGGGCTAAGTTGTTAAAATGACTGATTTTACGCTCGGCACCCTTCTTGCTGATCAAGTAGATAGGCTCTTGGATTGTATGATTGTGAAACGGCTAATCATTTCGACGATTTTGGTTCTTCAAGCTCCGCAGTTTCTTGCGGCCAAGGAAGACCCGTGCGCCTCGATTGTTCGAGGAACTCTTGCACCCTTCAAGCTCAGCGTCCCTCCCACCAATCCTGTCACCAAAACTGTCGGTCCACTGATTGAAACAATGACTGCCAATTTGCCGGGATTGAGATGGGCGAACCAAAGAGCCTTGATGCTCGGCAATCGGCCCGCTGATCAAAATGTCTTTTCACGAGGTTTGGAAGTCACCGACATCGACTATGAGCTTTATGCACCCTATGCCGACCTGATCCCGCGCCAGGGCCCAGTTATTTTCATCAGCAATCACCGCGGAATGGATGATGCTTTGATCGATGGAGACTGGGCGCTCAGAGTTCGACCCGATATGAAGTTTGTCATCGGACTCAACGCAGCGATGCTGCCAGATCTTCACCCTTATGCCTTTATCGTAGACAACTCCGAAAGCCGCTCAGCTTCTTCCGCAAACACTCGATTCCTTCGACAAGTTCTCTCTCACTTAAAGTCTAAGAATGGCCAATCCATTTTTTGGTATCCCTCAGACTATGTTGATCTGACAACCTCTTGGAACGGAGATGTCAAACCCCACCCCTTTCAGGACGGCCTTGATTTTGTGGTCAAGAATTCTCAAGCCACCATCGTTCCTGTCTATCATGACTCATTGAACTCTCGTGCCTACTACCAGCTGGGTTATCTCCTCAGAAAAGTAAATCCATTTTTGGCATCAGCACTCCTGCCATGGGCTCTTTCGCAAAAGTCAGGGACAACGCTGAAAACCTATATTGGCAAACCGATTTCCCCCGAAGAATGGAAAGCTCATGCGTCCTCTAAGTCGCGCAAGGAATTGCCGCAGTTTCTCCAGCAACGAGTCGAGGAACTTCCCCAATTGATCAAAGGTCAAATGGCCTCCCCTATTGAAGTGAGTAGCCTTTCGCCCTTGGCTCCCATCGCTCAAGACTACTCTCCCGAAGCTGCTCGAAAGGAACTCGAAGCCTTCAGCCCGGATCACTTCTTGGTGGGAAATCTTCAAGAGCCCGCCGGTAAGTTTGTTGTCACACAATTCTTTGCCAATGAAGCCCCAATGCTCACTCGCGGTGTGGGGATTGGCCGAGAGGTGACATTCCGAAGGGTTGGAGAGGGAACTGGACAAGCAATTGATCTGGATGCTTTGGACTTAAGCACGGAGGAACCTCGGTTTCAGCAGATGGCTGTCATCGATACTGACAGCCATCGAGTGGTCGCTGGCTATCGCTTCAAACGTGGAATCACCTACACATCACAGTTTTATGGTCATCTCCCCAGTGAACTTTATCAAGCACCCACCATGGAGCTTTCGCGAGCATGGGTTCAGCCTGAGCTTCAAAATGGTTCGATGATTTCAACTCTGTGGGGTGGCATCGGAAGAATTCTGGGAAACAATTTGGATGTGGATCAGATGGTGGGAAGCGCCAGCATGTCCTCGAAGGAGTATCCAGAAGAAATCCTTCAACTCACCCACTACTTCTTAAGCAACGGTCCCTACAAACTTGAAACAAAAGATCCAGCACAGCCCTTGAACCCTCCTCGCTTCGGTGCTCTCACAGAAGAGCAAATGAAAGAAATTTTAAAGGATGTTCGAAACATTGATGACTTTGAAAAGATCGTGCGGAAAAGACACCCCGATGGAAAGGGACTTCCACCTCTCATTCCGGGCTATATCAAGATTGGCGCAAAGGTCTTTGGAACGGTGGTCGATCCCGATTTCCAAAACTCACTCGACTTTGGGATTTTGATTCGGTCAAAAGAGATTCCAGCCGCCTATCTCAAGCGATTTATGGGTGCCGAAAAGTTTGAAGAAAAAGTGAAGCGCTGGAACGAACGTCCAGCGCAACCCGATCAATGATGATGACCGTCAGGTCCGTGAGCATGACCGTGAGCGACTTCCTCATCTGAGGCTTTTCGAATGCTCACAATCTCGATATCAAAATTCAAAGTCTCACCAGCGAGAGGATGATTTCCATTCACCGTCACTTCATCGCCGTTGATTCCTTCGACTCGCAAGATCATGGGGCCGTGCTCAAGCTGAGCTCGAAACTGCATGCCCACTTCGAGAGTCATTTCTTGAGGAAACTGAGCCCGGCTGACTTGCGCGATCAATTCAGGATTCACATCTCCGTAGCCTTCCGCAGGGGGAACAACCACGGTCTTCTTGTGTCCAACGTCTAAGCCTTCCAGTGCGACTTCAAGACCGGGGACGATTTGAGACGCTCCATGAAGATACTCAAAAGGTTTACCTTTGGGGTTTTGATCAATCTCCTCACCTTTGGCATTGGTCAGGCGATAGTTCATTGAAACAACGGTTCCAGCTGTAATTGTCATAGCTTTTGATCCTTAGTCGCCGAGGGGCGGATTGTCGAGCTTAATGAAGGAACTGACTGTAGTCGTTTTCATTCCTTAAGTCGCTCGCTTTGAATTGTTTAAGCGCACCAATCATCTTCTTGCAGGACCATTTTCCAAACCGATAAGGCACGGCCACGGGAGCTTTGATAAAAGTCCACGCATCTCGCAGCAGCTTCTTACGGTCCTCGGAATAATTCACACCATCATCCTTCACAAGGAAGTAGGTCAAGGCCCCTGAGAAAGCGATCGCAGGCAACGAATAAAATGCCAACTCACCCACCGAGAGCGAATTCAAATACGGCCCCACGAGAGGGATGCTCTTCACCATCGGCGTTGAATAGCCAATCACTTCACCGGCAGCATTTCTCACTGTCCACGCTTCTGGCTGAAGCTTCAGAAGATGGGCAATCTTGGTCATGAACAGCAGCGGGAAGGTCAACATCTCTCGAAAGAACTGCTGCCTCTTAAATCGAAATCCAGCAAACGGAACTTCACCCATTCCCACTCGATGTCCATCACGCGCCGCAAAGACCGAATGAGAGAACGATCGGCTAACATTGTTAATCAGAGAGTTTACCAACGTATGAGAAATGGCCATGAGTCCTGCGGCTGAGAAAAACAAATCCGTCATTCCCCAATTGTTCACCTGAGCCAAAGTCCAAAGACCTGCCGGCATGGAGATATAAAGGAGGTGACGAATCGTCTGTCTCCAAGCAGGAACGTTTTTATCAAAAATCAAATACGTATACGCCGAATAACAGAGCCCGATGAGCGCTGAGTAAAAAATATGGCTCTCAATTCCAGCGGAGTACTTGGAAATGAAAGTTCCCATTTCACCCGCGTATCGCAAGAAGTCTTCAAAATTGGCAGGACCAGACGGAAGCTCAGATGATTTGGTGATAAACTTGGTCAGATACCAGCAAACCACCATATAACTGGTGTACAAAGCCGACCACGCTACTTCATTTCTGGTCGGTGGCATCATGGCAGCTGTTTTGGTCGTCAAAACATTATTGATAAAACCTTCAGGCTTGTTGATGACTTCCGCCTTGAGCTTAGCGGGCTGCCCCTTTGAGGCTGGTGAGTAGAGCATCAAAACTACAGGACGTCCTTGACCGCTCTTGGCTCGTTGTAACTGACGAGCAATCAACAAGAGCATATGCGGCGAGTACTGATCCGTAAAAGAAGTGTCGATCAGCATGAAAACTTCATCGCGATGAGGAAGAACAAGACGAGCGATGGGAGTTTTTTCAATTCCTGTGAACTCGCCATGAAGGTGGCTATCGAGTTCATGTAACTTGCCCGCTTCCTTGAGATGATCTCGAACTTCTTTCGGAGGATCTTGAAACTGATCTCGATCCATTTGAACCAGGAATCGCTTTTCAGGAGTCAAAGAAGAAATTCCCTTCAGCTTCCTCTCGTCGAGATCCTCGCGAGTAATTCGCAGAGCTCGCTCAGTCAGCCGCTCAACCTCTTCCTGCAAGAGCTCTGCCTCATGAGCGCTGAGAGCAATCGGCGAGTGATTCAGACTCGCTGCCGCATTCACAGCCTCGGAAACATCAACAGGCAACATTCCCTGAAATCCCTTAAAGACGTTGAGGTAGATTGAACCATCAGGAGCGGTGGAGATAACCCCGCGCTTTACTTTTTCTTGGCGAGC
>CAZZLQ010000057.1:0-14121 GCA_964655245.1 uncultured Bacteriovoracaceae bacterium
TGTAAATGAGGAAACAGAGATCTCAAACTTTGGAGAGCACCTGTTCCGTCGAGTCGTTGACGAAATGTTCTATGAACTGGCCGTTCGACCCAAGCTGCTCTGTGGAAAAGCTGTGCCTGGAATCGGGCTCTCCCCTATTCTGGAGTACAACTCAGTTCCCCAAAAGGTCGATGTCGAAAGAGCTATCCAAGAGCTCATGACAGAAGCCGCCTAATTTGTTGAGTATTTTCAATGGTATAGCAATACTTTTAGAATCATTCTAAAAGTATTGCTATTTTAATATTTAGTGCTATTCTAAATACATGGCAGGCGCTCTTTGCGACAATCTTCCACTTCTCAGAGAAAAGCTCGAAGTTGGCGGCATTCAGGCTTCTGCTCCCCGCTTAGCGATTGCGCATTATGTCTTTGCGACTGCTGATCACCCTACCGCTGAAGACGTCAAAGTGAACGTGGAGAAATACTTCCCTACGGTGAGCCTTGCGACCATCTACAACACGCTTAATCTGTTTGTGGAGAAGGGCCTGCTCAAGACCTTTCGAGATCAGCGCTCTGACCAGCTACGCTATGATCCTTTGTTGGAACCCCACTTTCACTTCATTGATGAAGAAACGGGCAAAATTTTTGATCTGAGTACGGAAGCTCTTAACATTTCAAAGAATGCTCAGGTACTAGATGAACAGTTCATGGTTTCCTCTGTTGAGGTCGTTGTTAAAGGAAAATTGCGGAAAGATGCCTCATCAAAGGGAGTCAAGGAAACGCAAACAAAAAAACCTTCTAAGAAAGGACGGTAAACATGTCTACCTCAACAACAACAGCTCCCTCACACGGAATGCTGACAATCGGTGATAAATTCCCCGCTTTCTCACTCGAGGCCTGCGTGGCCATCGACAAGAAAATGGATGAAAACTTCAAAACCATTTCTTTGGATGATTCCAAAGGAAAATGGCGATGCGTTTTCTTCTGGCCTTTAGATTTCACCTTTGTCTGCCCCACTGAGATCGCTGAATTCAACACACACCTCAAAGATTTCCAAGATCGAGGGTGCGTTCTCTTGGGCGCCAGCTGCGATTCCAAGTTCACTCACTTGGCCTGGAGAAAAGACCACAAGGATTTGAAAGGTCTTGGTTTCCCGATGTTGGCTGATTTCAAAAAAGAGCTCTCAACCGCTCTGGGGATTTTGCATAAGCAAGCGGGTGCTCCTCTTCGAGCCACCTACTTGATCGATCCCGATGGAATTATTCGTTGGGTTTCTGTGAACGATCTTTCTGTGGGTCGATCGATTCCCGAAGTCATTCGAGTTCTGGATGCTCTTCAAACTGGAGAGCTCTGTCCTTGTGGCTGGGAAAAAGGCGACGACACTTTGAAGGTTGCCTAATTCGCTTTGAGGCTGAACCGGATGAGGGAAAACCCTCATCCGGCAGACTCAGTTCTTAAACCGATACAATAGCAACAAGCCCTCATCTCTTGTTGTTCTTCTATCGATTTAACGACGAAAGGAATCTTCTATGGATATTGATACTCTGTTTGATGGCTTCAGCTCAAAGAACCAACTGGACTTGAAGTTGAATTTTAAGAAGTTTTTTGCGGACTCTCAGCTCGGCCCCAAAAATGCCGGCTTGATTACGCTCGCGTGCGCAGAAAGCCTCAACATCAAAAAACTTTCGGACTTTGCATCGGCTCACCTCAAGGCGAGTGGTGCAACGGATGAGGAAATCTCTGAGGCCAAGGATGCAGCGTCTGTGATGGGCCTTCTGAATATGTACTACCGATTTCGACATATGGTGGGCAAAGAGGCTTACACCAAGCCCGCAGGCCTTCGAATGAATGTCCTGGCTCGACCTGTGGTCGGCAAAGGCCCCTTTGAAATGATGGCGCTTGCGGTTTCAATCTTGAATGGTTGCGAAATGTGTATCAAGAACCACGAAGAAAGTGTCTTGAAGCACGAAGTGACCGAAGATCAGGTGCATGACCTGGCTCGACTGGCTTCGATCATCAAAGGGCTCGAAGTTGCCTTTCGACAGGCGGCCTGATCCCTCTGGTTTCATGAAGACGGCTCTTCTCAAAACGCAGAAGAGCCGCTTTGTTCTCTACTCCCCCAGCGTAGCCTCCGATCTCTCCACTGGCATGAATCACTCGATGACAGGGAACGATGATGGGTAAAGGATTTCTCTTATTCGCCATGCCGACCGCACGAACAGCATTCTTGCTTGCGACCCTTTGAGCCACCTGCTGATAGGAAAGAGTGTGGCCATAGGGGATGGTTTTGAGCACCGTCCAAACCTTCAACTGAAAACAAGAGCCCCTCAGATCGAGCTCCAAGTCAAAGTCAAAGCGTTGGCCTGCGAGATACCCCTCGATCTGATCCCTCGCCTTTTCAAGGTGAGATGCCGCAGGACTTCCCGCCTTCACTGATGCAAGCGGCAGCTTGGGCTCAACCCAGTGAACACCACGCAAGCCCAGGTCAGTCGCTACAAGATAGAGACTGCCAACCGTTGTTTCGAGATTGCGAAGATAAAGGACCATGAAGGAAGAAGATAAAATGGAGCGGGAGATGGGGATTGAACCCACGACCTTTTGCTTGGCAAGCAAACGCACTACCGCTGTGCTACTCCCGCTCAATAACCGAACGATTGATTTTCAATCCGGGAGTCACTCACGTTGCTCTCCTGGCTTTTGATGTCCACCGGACATCAAAAGTCCCGCCGAGTGTGCTACTCCCGCTCAATCATCGGACTTGAAATTTCAAATCGATCCCCTCTCGAGGACCTCAAAAATTCATACACTCTCGAGCAAAACAATCAAATGATTCTTTAAAGTTAGAGCCTAAAGCCCCTAAAATAAGGGAATGATTCTCACAAGCCTTATGGCCCTGCAGATCCTGGTTTCCGATATGACCAATCAAGAAAGAGTGTTTGGCAACCTCTCGGGCGCCACAGGGATCATGAGAACAACCTCGGCCCAACCCAACCTAAAAGGCGTTTTTGGCCTCTCCATGCATGGGGGCTTTTTTACCAAGGATACCTTTATCAACGACCTCAAAACCTCCCGAAGCCACCTTCGGCTGAGCGGAAACTATACGGTCAAATGGGGCATCCCCATCGAGCTCTATGGGGGCTTTGGCTTTACCTATACTGAGCGCTCCTCAACCGGCAGCTCCAATACCATGACGACTCTGTTTGAAAATACGGAGCTCGGCTACCGGTTGGGCTTTTTGACTGCCGGCAAAATTCTTTATCTCGGAACCTTTGGACACATCACAGCCTTTTCAGGATCTCAAACACAAAGAAATACATCGGGCGTCAGCAGCGCCAAGTCAGGCCCCCCGGTCAGCGGAAGCGCGGGATTTTCCCAGACTCTCAACCTAACCCAGGGTGAAAACAAAAAACCATTTCGTCAGCATTTTAATCTCGCCTACCGAGCTCCTAACTCTGATATTGCGGGCCAATCCGGGGCTGAGTTTCAAAGATTTGGACTCAACGCCATCAATTACCACTCGATCGTCTACTCCGTGGCAGCAGAAATGCTTCTGTCGAAGTTCACCCCCTTTGTTGAGTACTCAGGCGAAATTGCGTTTCCCGGAACAAACTCGACTCCGTCATTTGGAGACAATCGAATGAAGGCCACTGTGGGGAGTCGATGGAGTCCGATCCAACCTTTTTCTGTATTACTTGGTTTGGATGTTGGACTTGGAGGTCCCGTCGCAGCTTCAACCATACAGATTCCGCGCAATACTCCGTGGGATCTTTGGTTAGCGGTCAATTTTCAATCGGATGGTCTCACGGCAAGAGCTCCATCGGACGGCGGAGTTCAAGGTTCCGTACTTGATGATCGAACTGGTCTGCCCATCGATGGTGTGAAGGTCACGCTTGTCTCTGAATCTCAACTTCCTCAAACCACGGACCTGTCAGGATCGTTTCGATTCGGCAAACTGCCCGTTGGTGATTATGAAATGACTTTCATCAAGGTCGGCTATGAACCCGTCCGACGGCGAGTCACAGTTCAGGGCGGCAAAGAAGCTGTGCTTGAAACGCGAATGAGAATCATCGGCCCAAGCTACGGGGCACTCACCGCTCAGGTTCTCGATCAAGAGACTAGGCAGCCGATAGCGAGAGCCTTTGTTTCGATTTCAGGCATTGAGCAGCCCGTCGCAACAGACGATGCAGGCCGATTCAAAAATGATCAGATTCCGGAGGGCAATCAAACCGTCAATGTAGAAGCTCCTGGCTACAGATCACAAAGTTTTCCTGTTGAGATTCCCCCCAATGGTCAGGTGCAAACAGAGTTTCTTTTGAGCAAAGCTCCTCCATCGATGGGAACCTGTGAAGGAATTGTCAAAAATCCCGATGGAACACCATTAACGGCTGTGATCACTCACGAAACAGATGCGACGATTTCACCATCGGGTACGAATCCTCTGTCCGGTGAATTCAAAGTAAGCCTCCCTCCTGGCCGACATTCTCTGAAGATCGCTGCAGAAAACTATCTGCCGCAAGTTATTGAATGCGAAGTCGAAGCAGGAAGCTCAAAGAGCCTCGGTGTCACTTTGGAAAAACCCAAAGAGGCCGTTTTGGTCGAAAACAAAATCATCTTGCCTGATGCGATTTACTTTGAATTTGGCTCTGCTGAAATCAAGGAATCCTCCTTTGGAATCTTGGATCAAGTGGCCGAGATTCTCCAAACGAACCCTGATTTCAAGCAGTTGAATGTTGATGGTCACACTGACGATGTTGGATCGGAAGCTTACAATGCCAAGCTATCTAAGCGCCGAGCTGAAAGTGTGAAGGCCTATCTTGTGAAAAAGGGGCTCGAAAGTTCAAAGTTGACGGCTAGAGGTTTAGGAGAATCTAGGCCGATTGCCACCAACATTACACCTGAGGGCCGAGCGGAGAACCGGCGGGTTGAATTCAACGTTCGATCTAGCGACTAAAGGCCTTTTAATGGGTTTTAAGGGGGGATAGACCCCCTTAAATGCCAAACTTTGCCCGTGTCCATCGCGCCTCTTTGCGGTAAGAAAAGCGGATGATTTACTGGGATCACAATTCCACTTCACCTCTACGCCCACGGGTCAAAGAGAGAATGATTGAAGCGATTGAGTCTTATCATGCGAACGCCAGCTCTGCTCATACGCTCGGACAAAAGTGCCGCGTGGCCATTGAGAATGTGCGAAAAAATCTCGCCGATGTGCTTGTTGTCGATCCCTCGGAACTCGTTTTTACGGCATCGGCAACAGAGTCAAACTTGATGAGTTTGTGGGGTCTCTGGTTTTCACGTTCAAAAGCCAATCCTCAGCACAAAAAAATCCTCACAAGTTCAGTTGAGCACAACTCTGTGTACGAAAATCTCATGTTTCTTAAAGAGCGCTTTGGAGCAGAAGTTGAGCTCTTGCCCGTTTCGAAAGATGGAGTCGTCGACCTTGGTGTTCTCGAGGAAAAGCTCAAAGATCCCTCAATCGCATTCGTCTCCTGTATCGGTGCCCACAATGAATTGGGTGTCATTCAACCTTGGGAGCAAATGGCTGAAATGTGTTCAGCTCGTCAGATTCCCTTCCATGTGGATCTTGTTCAGTGCCTCATGCGGCAGCCCCTCAATCTCACCAAATCAAAAGTTTCACTCGCCACTCTCTGCTTTCACAAATCAGGAGGCCCTAAAGGCGTGGGATTGCTGTATTGGAAATCACAGCTTCCGCTTGAATCTGTGATTCGCGGAGGATCTCAAGAGAAAAAGCGTCGAGCCGGAACAGAGAATATTGTCGCCATCATGGGAGCGGGTGCCTTGGTCGAAGAGGCCAGCACTTTGTATGCAGCTTATGACAAAGATATTCGAAATGTGAGGGACTTCTTTGAAGCTGAACTTCAAAACCGCGGGATTCCTGCTCATATTGTTGGCTCAGGAGCTAAACGATTGCCCAATACCTCGTATGTGATTTTTGACGGATCGAAGTCAGATGTCACTCTTATGAAGTTAGACATGGCAGGGATCTGCGCTAGCAGTGGAGCGGCCTGCTCTTCCGGAATGGTCATTCCCTCTCGGGCACTCTTGAGCTTGGGCTACAACGAAACAGAATCAACCTCAGCAGTTCGATTTAGTCTGGGTCAGACAAACTCAATGGATGAAGCACAGAAAGTTTTGGAAACTCTTCAAAAGAGTTTTGCAAGAAAGGTGGCATGAGCGCGATTGATGATGTGATCGCTCACCTCTCGAGACTCCCCGGTATTGGGGAGAGAACGGCGACTCGCTTGGCATTTTATCTGTTGAGAGCGAATCCGGCCTTTCGAGCAGGGCTTGCTCAATCCATTGATCGACTCTCAGAGATTCATCTTTGCAAAGATTGTTTTACAGTGACTGAGCGAGAAACCTGCAATATCTGCTCGTCCCCGGTGAGAAATCACAAAGTCTTGTGTGTAGTTGAGAAGCCTTCGGACATCTACTCCATTGAGCGAATGAATCAATACAAGGGCGTCTATCATGTCCTTCATGGGCTCCTCTCCCCGCTTGAAGGAATTGGACCTCAGGATCTCAAACTCAATGAGCTCGTGGCGCGAGCAGGTAAGAGTGGGTTTGATGAGGTCATTCTGGCCCTCAGTCCAACCGCTGAGGGAGATGCCACCAGTCATTATGTGGCCAAAATGCTGGCCGCCCAGTCCGCTGTGGTTAGTCGGCTAGCCTCAGGACTCGCAATTGGGTCGGATTTGGAGTTTGCAGACCAAATCACCTTAGGAAAAGCCTTTGAAGCTCGGATGCGAGTTCGCTAGCATAGTGATATGTTCGTTAGTCGGCAGTTTAAAGAATCTCGAATCCAAATCGAGGGAACGGATCGCGGTAGAATCTCATGAGCTTCATCAATTATTCCAATCGAGAGATTAACTGCAAGATCGTCTATTACGGACCCGGCATGTGTGGAAAGACGACAAATCTTCAATTCGTCTACAAAAAGACCGCACCCAACGCGAAGGGCAAAATGATTTCTCTTGCGACTGAGACTGAGCGCACATTGTTTTTTGATTTCTTGCCTCTAGCACTGGGTGAAATCCGCGGCTTTAAAACTCGGTTTCATCTTTATACGGTGCCTGGTCAGGTGTTTTATGATGCCTCTCGGAAGCTGATCCTAAAGGGTGTTGACGGAGTGGTTTTTGTGGCTGACTCCCAAAAGGATCGTATTGATGCCAATTTGGAGAGCCTTGAGAATCTCAAAGTAAATCTCAAGGAGCAGGGCTATTCCTTGGATGAGATGCCCTTTGTGATTCAATATAATAAGAGAGATTTGCCCAATGTCTCCCCAGTTGAGGAGCTGAGAAAACTCCTCAATCCCAATGGGGTGCCTGACTTTGAGGCGGTAGCCTCCCAAGGTAAGGGCGTTTTTGAGACACTTAAAGCCGTCGCTAAGCAGGTTTTGCTCGAGCTCAAAAAGACCAAGAAGTAGTCTTCTGTCTCGCCCAGAGCGCAATCCAAGCCCTAGTAAGCATTTGCTTCTCAAAAGAATCTTTTGTAGGAATAATGACTAAGTCGATTGGGCATTCATTCAGATTCCCAGGTAGCTCAGTCGGTAGAGCAGGTGGCTGTTAACCACCCTGTCGGGGGTTCGAATCCCTCCCTGGGAGCATTTTATAGCGAACAAGTTGCTATCAAGATCAGGTCGGAGCTGGAAAGCTGCGTACACCTCGCTTTCCAGTCCCTGGGAGCATTTTATAGCGACAACGATCGACGCTGAACCAGCATCACTCCGTCCCTCAGCGGCAGTAAACAACAAACGAGATCTGCTCGACTCGAGATTTTCTGACTCAATTGCATAATCGCGCGAGTCCCCGAATCAACCGTATCGATACTTTTTAAGACACGCCCATCCCGCAAACAGTTATCCAAAACTATCGCTCCGCCAGGCGACAAAAGCTCAAGCGCTCGTTCAAAATAAATCGGATAACCATCTTTATCAGCATCAATGAAAACTAAATCAAAGTTTCCAGTTAACTTCTGAAGAGTATCCGCAGCAGGACCCAGCTTAGAATGGATCTTTGATCCGTGGGGAGATGCATCCCAAAACTTTCGCGCAAGAGCCGTGGTCTCGGCATTTACATCACAAGTCACAAGCTCGCCATCACCCGGCAAATGCTCCGCCATGCAAAGTGCCGAATAACCCGTGTAGGTTCCAATCTCTAGAACGCGCCTGGCCTTGAAAGCTCGAACGACCCAACCCAAGAAGCTCCCCTCAAGTGGTCCCACCAACATCTCTGCCATCGGGACATGAGCTCTGGTGTGAGCAGCGATTTTTTCACAATACTCAGACGGCAAAGTACTGTGATTTCGGCAATAATCCTCAATTCGTGAGTCTGTCAGATTCATAACGTCCTTGGCTTAGCGTTGATTGGAAACTTCAATCAAGCTTATACTCAAGTGAATGACAGCTCCGGGTTTAAGCCTCTGTGTGATTTTTAAGAACGAGTTGGGCTACCTCCCCGACTGTCTCCAATCGGTGCAGAACCTGTGTGATGAGTTTATCCTGGTGGATTCCGGATCAACGGATGGCTCTCAAACGTGGGCCAAAGAATGGGCAGCCAAGACTAAAGGGGCGCAGTATTTTTCTCAGACCTGGCCAGATAGCTTTTCTACACAAAGGAACTTTGCTCTTTCCAAGGCTACAGGCGACTGGATTCTATTCCTCGACGCTGATGAACGATTGGAGGAAAGCTGCCACGCTGAACTGCAAAGGCTCATTCGAAGTCCCGAGATAGCGGCTTTTCAAATCAAGATTAGAAATTACACCATGGACTTTCAGGAGTGGGGCTATCAGCCTCCCGATGGTCGATACCAAAAGTACTCCTTTGGATTCATCGAGACTCAGCTTCATCGGCTCTTTAGACGAGATGAACGCATCCGCTACTCAGGAATTTTGCACGAGCGAATTGAACCCAATCTCAGCCATCACGCGCTGCAGACCCAATCCTCAGCCTTAATCATTCATCATCTGGGGAAACTGAAAGAACGAGATCTCAATCTTCAGGGTCAAAGATATTCTTTTTATGAGAAGCTCGCGACAAAGCGCGTTCTTCTTGAGCCCGAGGACCCACAAGCGCACTGGGAACTAGGAGTCATTCTTCAAAAGCAACGCCGCTTCATCGACGCTGAACAGAGTTTTGCTAAGGCCCTTCGCCTTGCTACCCATTCGGAGGAAATCGAATCAGCCTACCTCATGTGCCTATTCCAGCAGGGCAAGTTTGGCGATTTGCTCACCTATTCAGCCCAAACAGAGCGAGGAAAATTCTTTGTTTCCTTAGCCGAAGCTCAGGGCCATCCCCAGCATCTCAAGAAACTTTTGTCCTATAAAGATAGCATTCACCAGGCATCACTCTTAGGCCTTGAACTGGCTCTGCGTTTCAAAGACAACGCAGCTGCTCAAGAGTTTCGAAGTGTGGCCGAAAAAAGATTTGAGGGTCTAGGCGTCGTGGAGTTCATTGAAGGTCGAGATCTCCGCCTCAAAGGAGACTATCAAAAGGCTGTGCCGCTTCTTCAAAAATCACTGAAGGCCGGATACTCTGCCGCAAGTGTGGAATTGTTTGTTTGCCTCATGAAGCTTGAGAGATCTTGCGACATTCTTGATTACTTAAGTCGATTTCCTGAGGTCGAGGTCAAGCGATGGCCTGAAGAAGCCCATAAAATCATCACCATTGCTCAAAAGCTCAATGCTTAAGCGGCATCAGACCCTGATGATCAGCTCTTCACTTTGCCTTCTCGAACTTGCTGAAGGACGCCTTCCCATGCAGATTGTAACTTCTCAAGAATCTGAAGATTCAACTTCAGAGGCTCTGTAACGTGTTCAAAGTTAGCGACTGTCAGGTTATCCACCATCACTGAGTAGAGATACTCAAGATTTTTGGCGATTTCTCCGCCCACTTCAAAGTTCAGTGAGTTCATCAACTCAACAACGATTGCTTGAGCTCGGCAGATGTTTTTTGATGCGTCAGCCCAATTCCTCTGATCGATAAACTCGATGGCTTGATGAGTGTATTTGATCGCTCCGTTGTACAACATCAGGACAAGCTCTTCCTTGCTCGCCGTCTGAATGGCTGTCTTTTGATAGGGATTCAGTTTTCCCTTTTTGAATCCGCCTCCCGATGTTTGCATATTACCTTCTCCTCTCCACAAAACTTAATTAACGTCGATTCGCAATCGCCTGGTTATTGAGTGCGATTGAGTTGACCGCTGAGCCAAGCTGGCTCTGCTGTCCATTGAGCTTCGCAAGCTGCGTTTCGAGACGCGCGAACTTAGCTTGCAGTCTCTTTTGCTTTTCATTGATTCGCTCTAACTTGGTCTGAATCTGGGAATCGAGATCAGACAATCTCTTCGTCAATTGATCAATCCGTCCCGTGATTGCCCCATTCGTGGTACTCACCAGACCATTCACAATATTCTCAATCTTCTTAACAAATCCCTCAAACTTATTTGATCCCTCAGTGCCGCCCTGGAAGAACTCGAGAACATCATCATAATTAGCTTCGAGCGCTGCATTGAGCTTTGTTTCATTCATCTCTAACTGACCAGCGGTTGGTCCCTTAGTTCCCTTAACAATGGTCACGCCCAAATCCGAAAGCGTTTTGATCTTGTTGCCTGTTGGCAAGCTGGAGACTTCGCTTGTGAAAGCATTGGTGAGCTGGGACAGAATAGTTCTTAATGTTCCATCCCCCGCGGTGGGATTCGTCTGAACATCTTGAGAAAGATCATAGGCCACAGAAATTCTTAGGCCCTGAATCAATTCATTGTATTTTTTGATGAGCGAACTGATTCGTGCCGAGGCAGAACTTACTGACTCGGTCACTGTGATTGTCTTAAATTCCGAGGCATCAACGCTCTTCAAAGTCAGAGTTACATCCGGAATCACATCCGATAAAGTGTTGGTGTCTCGATAGATTGCATCATTAAGATTGCCATTGAGATATACTTTCGAGTCTTTGCCTTCCGTGATGGGCCGGACACTCGTTAACTCGTCGTTATCTCCGTCAATGACAGCAAAATCTTTAGCTGGAGCGAATATTCCCCCCGCCTCAATATCCCCCGCAGTCCCAATCTCAATATTAAAATTGCTTCCTGCTGTTTGATCGGCATTGTGCTTGCCGCTGGTATTGTCTTGAATGGACAAGCGACCTGAAGGGACAGCTCCCCCCGTATCAAAGACCGTGGCCGTCACACCAATGCCTGCAGCATTAATCTGCTCGGCCAACTGAGTGAGCGTGGTTCCCGCAGAAACGCTCAGGTTCGTCGTTACACCTCTTACCTTGATTCGAAAGGTTCCAGGCTCCGCGGTGACAGCACTGTTCACTCCAGGAGCTTTGAGATGCCAGACTTCGTTTGTGGCCAACTGATCCACTCGAATGGTGGCGGTTTGGTTGGCAGCATCCACACTTGCAGTACCGGTCACGACATTGGAATCAGATGAAGAAACCGATTTTACTTTAAAATCACTCACAGCAGAAAAAGCCGTGATTTGAGATCGAAGCGCTTCGACTGCACCTCGAATATTCGTAAACGTCGTACTTTGAGCAGCGTATTTGGCTTGTTTTCGGCCGAGTGTTCGCGCCAGAGCGCCCTCTTCTGCCTGCCGAATGGAACCCATATAGTTGTTCCAATCAATGCCACTACCTAAACCTGGTATTGAAAAACTGCCCATACGTTCTAGTCATCATTATACAACAATCCCGAGCGCCACTTGTTGTGACGCTCGGGATCATTTGTTAGTTTTTTTCTCAGACTTACTTATCAACAAAGAAGCTGCTGAGCGGCGCATCATTATCTGATGTTTCTTCCAGATTCTTGAGTCCTTCCGCTACTTCCTCAGGCGAAAGCTTTAACTCAAGGTGGCCCGTTTCTGCGTCATAGATGTTAATGGATATCTGCCCTGTCTCCACTTCCATCTCAAACTTAGCCACACTCTCTTTATTAGGCCTTCGTTTCTTTGCAAATCTCTCTGCAAATTTTCGAAGAGCCTCGGTATCTTTGTGAGCTTCGCTAATCAGGCTCACTTCAGAATCCGGCCTAAACAGAGACAACGCTCTTTCTCCTCGTGCGGACAGACTCACCTGTTTGAGTCTTCCTCCGAAGGGAGAGAAGCCGCCCATGCCACCAATGTGATCCATAGGCACCTCCCCAAACGTTGACTCTCACACTCAAAACATTCTTAACAAACTAAGCCTTGGACCCCCGAAGAGGTCCAAAGCCCAGTGAATTAGAATCTCAAGAGCGAAAGAGCGATCTGGGAGGCGGCGTTGGCTTGACCCAACACAGCCACACCCGCTTGTTGCAGAATCTGTGATCGAGTCAATTCTGCAGTCTCCGCAGCGATATCCGCATCAACAATCTGCGAACGAGCGGCTGAGATATTCTCAAGCGTTACGCTAATGTTGTTACTGGTCGATTCCAATCGGTTTTGAACCGCTCCAAGGTCTGCTCGAAGAGCTGTGACCTGTTGAAGAGCGGCATCAACAACGGCGAGAGCATCGGCAGCGGAATCAGTACTCGTCAAATCGATTTTGTTAATCGCCGAGTTTGCGTTCACCGAATAGTTTCCTTGAGTGAAGCCCAAAAGACTTGTCGTTGTCACGCCAGTGATGTTGATGTCTTTGGATGAGAGCAGTTTGATCGCACCAGTTCGAATAAACGTTCCACCCGTTGAGAAGCCAACAGCAGAAGTGTTCTCCGAAAACCAGCTTTGTCCACCCAATGAATAGTTCGTGTTGTTCATGTTTGCGCCAGTCTCTGTTGCAAGAAACAAGGCAGTTCCAAAGGTAGTCACCGAACCAGCAGTGAATGCTCCTTGAGCCGACATCGTCAGGACAATGTTTCGACCGTCCTCTGCGACAAACTCAATATCAGCCGTGGTTCCTGACTTGATTCGAGCCGTGACACCAGTTGAGTTACTGAAGTCGTTCACAGCATCCACAAACTTTTGAGCAGTGTTGATACCAGTACCAGAAATGGTGACTCCGTTAATCTGAAAACCTGAATCAATAGATCCGTTGAAGCCAGAGAACTCTGTGTTTTTGACAAGTACGATGTTATCTTGCACTTCAGCCTTTACGCCGGTTGCAGACACCTTTTCATTGATCTGACTAGCAATTGCGATCGCTGAATAGGCATTTCCTGCGGTGGAAACCTTATCATCCGAGGCAGAGGCTTGATCAATAGAAACCCCGTTGATTGAAAGACCCGAGGCCGAAGCTAAAAGACCTCCCTGGAATCCAGAAATGGTTGCCAAAGCACCAATGGATGAAGCCCGCGCATCTCCGATTTTGAATCCAATCGTTTCACCCTTGTTCACACCGACTTGAAGATTGGTGGTTTGGAACGATCCATCCAAAAGAGAAACGCCGTTAAATTGAGTTTGGCTTGCAATTCTCTGAAACTCTTCAATCAAGGCATCTTTTTCTGACTCAAGATAGTTTCTGTCAGTCACAGACAGAGTACCGTTGGCAGCTTGAATCGCCAATTCACGAAGACGCTGAGTAATGTTGGTGATCTCAGAAAGAGCACCTTCAGCAGTGTTTAGGAATCCGATCGCATCGTTAGAGTTTCTAACAGCGACTCGAAGTCCTCGAACCTGAGATTGCAAACCTTCAGCAATAGCGAGACCGGCAGCGTCATCTCCAGCTCGGTTAATTCTCGAACCTGAAGACAATCGGTTCAAAGCTTTTCCTAAAGCTTTTGAAGTTGAATTTAAGTTCCTCTGCGCGTTAATCGAGAGGACGTTTGTGTTAATACGTAGACCCATTTTTTAGTTCTCCACATTTTTCCCTAGTGATACCCATTCATACATGGCCAGGTCCAATGGCACGAGTAGCGCAATGCATTTGCGCTTAGTTGCAAATGCCATCGGCAGGTACCTTAAAACGTGAAGGTTAGCTTTAACGATTTGCGTTAGACTTTGGGTTCTCTAAATAAGATTGAGAACTTAACGCAGTGAGATTTTTTTGTGATGCACGGAATCAGTCTTTGCTAGTGCAGAGCCCCAAAAGCACGAAAGGGCGGCCTTAAGACCACCCCCTCGCTGGGTCAATCAGTACGTATTTAGGAAGCTTTTCTAGAACCTCAACAGAGACAGTGCGATCTGCGAAGCTGAGTTCGCCTGGCCCAAGACCG
>CAZZLQ010000058.1:0-13568 GCA_964655245.1 uncultured Bacteriovoracaceae bacterium
TATCTATCGGAATTTACCACGAGCGCAAAACGAATCTTCGCAAAAGCCGCGTCAGCCCAACAAGAAGTAGACCTATGGCGGAGGCCAGCAAAATGGCAGCAAAAACGATATCCACACGTTGTCGAGTTCGCGAGACATCAATGAGGCCGCCGAGTCCGCCGCCAGCAATGAACTCGCCCACAATCGCCCCAATCACTGCTAGGCCTGCAGAGATGCGAAGACCGGTAAATATCTGTGGCAGAGCAAACGGAAGCTTAAGGGAAAGCATCGTTTGAAGAGCGGTTGCTCGGTAGAGAGTAAACAATTCCAGAAGAGGTTTCTCGGTGCTTTGAATTCCAGCCAAGGTTGCGGCGATGACTGGAAAAATGCACACGATCAAAGCAGACATGATCACGGTTGGCATCCCAAATCCAAACCAGATCACCAACAAGGGCGCGATAGCGATGATGGGAACGGTTTGAAAGAAAATTGCATAGGGGAAGAAAGCTGTTTGAACCCAGCGAGCTGAAGAGAGAATGAGTCCTATGAAAACTCCAAGGATAGATGCTGAGAAAAATCCAATGAGCGCAGCCGAAAGCGTTTCGGTAGCCGCCGTGCGCAGATTCACAAATTCAGTGCCAAAGGCTTGAAGAACTTCGGAGGGGGCAGGTGCCAGATAGGCTGGTATCCAGCCACCCCGTGAGAGCCCTTCAAGAAGAACGATCAAAACGACAGCGGGCAAAACGGGCAGCCAGGCATCAAAGCGTTTCATGGCCGCTCCTTTATTGACTCTGGGTCTGTGGACTCAAAAATTTTGGAGATTTGAGTCATTTGACTGAGAAACTTTTCCGTCCACTTGAGGTTGGAGCCTCGATCCTGTGGCAGATCGATCATCTCGTCCTTGAGAACTCTTCCTGGACGATGTGAAAGCGCGATCAGTCGGTTCGAAACAAAAACGGCCTCGGACACCGAGTGAGTCACAAAAATCACGGTGATTCCCAGTTTGCTCCAGACTTTCCGAAGCTCTTGGTCCAGTCGATCTCTCAAGATCTCATCCACCGCTGCAAAGGGCTCGTCGAGGAGTAAGATCTTAGGTTCGGTGACAAGCGCTCGAGCGAGCGATGCTCGCATCTTCATTCCCCCCGAGAGCTGAGAGGGCCGGGCACGACGAAAATCCTCTAGGCCAATGAGTTTGATGACTTCTGTGATTCGAGATTGAGTCTCTGAGCTGGATATCTTTTGAAACTCAAGCGGGAGACGAATATTTTCCTCCAGTGTTCGCCAGGGCAAGAGATGTGGATCCTGAAAGACAAAGCCAAAGGATTTCATTTCCGCAGGAATAACCACAGATCCGCTTGAGGGCTTTTCAAGACCTGCAATGAGTCTCAAGAGCGTTGATTTTCCGCAGCCCGACGGACCCATCACTGAAACAAAGTCTCCACTGGAGATTTTTAGGCTCAACGAACTCAGCGCCTGCATGTTACTGTCAAAAGATTTTGAGACAGAATCGAGTTGAATGCCCATGCTCACGTTCTCTGAGGATGGCAAAAGACGTTCAAGCTGGCTATTTCTTTTGTAAGACAATCAAAAGGCTGCCCTTCAGAAAAGAATGCAGATAAAAGGAGTGGGCAATGCGACTTCAGCGCCACGAAATTCAGCTAGTTCTGTTGCTCTGCGCAATTCAATTTGTTCACAGCATTGATTTCGTTTTGATGATGCCACTCGCTCCTATTTTCATGAAAGATTTTGGAATCTCTCCCCAGTATTTTTCGCTGCTGGTTTCTTCATACACTTGGGCTTCGAGTATCTTTGGATTTTTGGGTGCGCTCTTTGTCGATCGATTTGATCGAAAGCATGTTCTGCTTTCGGCCTTCGCAGGGTTTATTTTTGGGACTGTTCTTTGTGCGCTTGCTCAGTCGGCTGAGTTTTTGCTTTTTGCTCGTGCCATGTCCGGAATGTTTGCGGGTGTGATGGTTTCGACCGTATTTTCGATCGTCGGAGATTCCATTCCTGAACAAAGAAGAGGGACTGCGCTTGGAATCGTGATGGCCGCGTTTCCCATTGCTTCGGTGTTGGGGATTCCTCTGGCGATCTATATTGCGAACGCATTTGATTGGCACTTCGCGTTTGCCTCAGTTGCCGGAGTGAGCGTTGTGATTGCATTATTCGCATTTAAGGGGGTGCCCTCGATTCGAGGTCATGTTGAAGCCGCGCGCTCCTTAGGTCGAGTTGAGAGATTGAAGTACTTTGTGGTCACTAGAAAGTTTTGGCCGGCGTATTGTTTTTCAATCGTGATTATGTTGGCTGCATTCACGGTGATTCCGTTTATTGCAGCCAGCCTCGTTCAGAATTCTGGCATCCCCATGAATCAGCTTCACTGGGTATACCTCTGTGGAGGGTTGTTCACCTTTTGTTCGTCCCAGATCTTTGGTCGGCTGACGGATCGATATGGAAAATTGAAAATGTTTCGAGCGCTGGCATTTTTTTCGATCTTTCCGATTTTGCTGGTGACGAACTTGCCCGAAGTTCCTCTTTGGATGGCTCTCGTTGTGATCACATTGTTTATGATGTTTATCTCGGGACGATTTGTTCCAGGAATGGCGCTTTTAACAGGAAGTGTGAGTCCGTCTGAGCGTGGAGTGTTCATGAGCGTGAACACGAGCTTTCAGCAATTTTCATCGGGTCTTGCGACAGCCTTGAGTGGCTGGATTGTGACAGCTGATTCAACGGGGTTTTTGGTGGGTTACAACCGAGTGGGCTGGGTGGCCGTGTTTTTTACACTGCTTGCGATTGTCTTGGCTGGGCGAATTCAGAACGCGCATTCGAGGCCACAAGCTCTGGCAGATACAAATCCTGGATCTTAAAAAACAGTGCCCGGAGGGGGATCCGGGCACTGATGTTGCGATTGGAAGGGACAATTATTTTGCGGATTTGGGTTACATCCACAACATAGTGGGCCTTAGCTTCTAATTCTATTGGACCTAGGTCCTCGTTTTAGGGATTCTTGGTTGGCCATGGAACAGAGCTATTTGCAGCTTCTCAGGGATGTTTTGGAAAAAGGTGAGCGACGTGAAGATCGCACAGGAACGGGCACTCTTAGTTTGTTTGGAGTGCAGTGCCGTTATGATCTTTCAAAAGGTTTCCCGGTGCTCACCACAAAGAAGCTACACTTGCGTTCCATCATTCACGAGCTTCTGTGGTTTTTGAAAGGCGAGACCAATGTCCAATATCTTCATGAAAACAAAGTGACCATTTGGGACGAGTGGGCCCGAGCAGACGGAGACCTTGGTCCGATTTATGGATATCAGTGGCGAAAGTGGGGGGCATCTTCAGGGGGTCAGGGCATTGATCAAATCAGTGCTTTGATTGAAGGGATCAAGAAAAATCCCACATCACGCCGTCACATCATTAGTGCGTGGAATGTGGCGGACGTTCCCAAGATGGCTCTACCTCCTTGTCATGTTCTGTTTCAATTTTATGTGCACTCGGATGGACGCCTTTCGTGCCAGCTCTATCAGCGGTCGGCTGACATCTTTTTGGGAGTTCCCTTCAATATTGCCAGCTATGCCCTTCTGACTCTCATGGTGGCTCAGGTCTGTGGTTTGAAGCCGGGGGATTTTGTTCACACGATGGGCGATGCGCATTTGTATCTGAATCATGTTGAGCAAGCGAAAGAGCAATTGTCTCGCGAGCCACGAGCGTTGCCCACGATGACTCTCAATCCCAAGGTGCGGAATATTTTTGAGTTCCAGTTCGAGGACTTCACTTTAGACAATTACGATCCGCATCCAACGATCAAGGCACCGATTGCGGTTTGATATGGTGGTTTGTTTGATCGTTGCTGCTTCGGAGAACGGGGTGATTGGAAAAGCGAATCAATTGCCTTGGCATATTCCTGAGGATCTAAAGTATTTCAAAACGGTGACTTCCGGAAAAACAGTCATCATGGGACGAAAGACATTTGAGTCGATCGGCCGGCCACTTCCCAATCGGCGCAATATCGTGATCACCCGTCAGGCTGATTTTAAGCCCGATGGTGTTGAGGTTGTTTCTAGTCTTGCTGCCGCGTTGTCCTCTGCTGAGAAGACGAGTGCTCTGCTGGATGAGGTTTTCATCGTGGGTGGTGGTGAGATTTATCGAGAGTCCTTAGGAGCTGTTCGTCGAGCTTATGTAACGGAGGTTCATCAAACGATTGATGGGGATGCATTCTTTCCCCTCGATCAATTGAAGAAAGAATTTAAGCTCATTTCGAGAAAAGATTTCTCAAATCCTTTGCCTTTTAGTTTCATGGTCTATGAAAGATCATGAAGTTTGCTTTTTTTGCGAGTAATGCAGTTCCCTTTCATGGACGTTCCTTAGAGGAGAGGCCTCTCGGGGGGACCGAGACGGCCATTGTGAGGCTGGCCGAGGCGCTTCAATTGAGGGGGCATCAAGTGACGGTGTTCACACCTCATGATAATCCACCTCCCTCGCTTCCGAGGTATCTGCCGCTTCGAATGATCGATTCTCATGAGCCTGTTGATGTCTTCATTGCGGTGAGAGATTGGATTCCTGTTTTTTATAAGATTCCCGCCAAGAAGCGATTCATGTGGACCGGTGATTCATTTGATCAGTTCATGAACTATGGGATTGGAGACCGCCGAATTGCAAAAGTGATGGATGGTCTTCTGTGTGTCAGCCAATGGCAGGCACGAGTCTTAGCAGAGGCTTCTGGCTTTCCGATAGAGAAGACATGGAAGCTGGCGAACGGAATTGAGTTAAAGGCCTTTCAAAAGAAGGTCGAAAAAAGCCGCAAGCGATTGATCTACTCATCGACTCCGTATCGTGGGCTTGAGCATATTCCCAGGCTGTTTTTGAAACTCAAGGAAAAGCATCCCGAGCTCGAGTGCCATATTTTTTCGAGCTACAAGATTTATGATCAAAAAGAGACTGCCCACTACGTTGCTCTCGTGGAAAGTCTCAAGGCTCAAACGGGCATCGTTGTGCACGGAAGTGTTTTGCAATCTCAGCTTGCTGAGGAGTTTCTAAAATCATCCATTTTGTTTTATCCGTGTCACTTTGAGGAAACCTCCTGCATCACCGCGATGGAAGCAATGGCTTCTGGTTGCGTTGTTTTGTCCTCAGCTTTGGGGGCCTTGCCCGAGACGGTTGGTGAAGCTGGCGTCCTGATTCCTGGACTACCAGGAAGGGGTGACTATGACTCAGCGTTTTTGGCAGCCGCTGATCGACTCTTGAGTGATGATCGTGAATGGAAGAGATTATCCGATCTCGGAATTCAGCGCGCGCAAAGTTGTGCTTGGTCATCGGTAGCAGAGGGCTTTGAGGCTTATCTAAGGAGCTCTCACGGATGCTCATAGGTTTAGCCCTCGGATTTCTTTGTCTGATGGCATTTGGATACAGGCTCTACAGTGGCTGGATCGCACGCCAGTATCAGTTGAGTTCAAAGCATTCAACTCCCGCTCATGCCCAAAGAGATGATGTGGATTTTGTTCCGACTCATCCGTTTTACTTGTTTGGTCAGCACTTCTCAGCCATTGCCGCGGCCGGTCCGATTGCGGGACCAATTATCGCTTGTCAGCTGTTTGGTTGGGGGCCGAGTTTGCTTTGGATTTTGCTGGGCGCTATTTTTATTGGGGCCGTTCATGACTTTAGCAGTCTGGTGGCTTCGATGCGACACAAGGCTTGCTCGATGGCGGAGATTGCACAGGAGTATCTCGGAAAATCAGCGGGCCGAGCGATGCTTGTCTTTATTTGGTTCTCTCTCGGATACATCATTTTGGCATTCACAGACATTACGGCAGGAAGCTTTGTGCGGGGTACTGAAGAGCTTACGGCCGGAGATCACCGCTTCAATCCGGGAGGAGCTGTCGCAGCAGCGAGTGTTTTCTATTTGCTACTCTCCATCGTTCTTGGGCTTGTGCAGAGATTTCTGAAACCACCTCTTTGGCTTGTGACTTTGATCTTTGTTCCGGCAGCTTTTGCTTTGTCTTATGTAGGAACCTTCGTTTCGGATTGGTTTCTCTTCGATGTCAAAACCTGGGCGTTGATTATCTTGGGCTATTGCTTTTTGGCCTCCATTCTTCCTGTGTGGCTTTTGCTTCAGCCGCGAGGATACCTGGGAGGGTTCATCCTGTATGCGGCTCTTGCCGCAGGCCTCGTTGGAATTTTGTTTGGGGGTTATGAGATTCAGCAGCCCTTCTTCAAAGGATTCGAGGTTGGTGGAGCCACGGGATCGCTGTTTCCATTTTTGTTTGTGACAATTGCCTGCGGAGCTTGTTCGGGATTTCACGGTCTTGTCTGCGGTGGAACGACTTCCAAACAAGTAGATCAGGAGCCGCACTCTCGAGCGATTGGTTATGGAGCCATGCTGGCGGAGAGCTTTGTGGCGCTGATCGCGATCGTCACGGTGATTACCGTTTCGACGGACTCTCTTCAAGGGCTTAAGCCGGGTGTGATTTATGGAAATGGAATTGGAAACTTTCTAAGTCTTTTGATTGGAAAGGAGAATCTTCCCTTTGCCATTACATTCGGCGCCATGGCCTTCTCTACTTTTGTTTTTGATACGATTGATGTGGCGACGCGCTTGGGTCGCTATATTTTGCAGGAACTCTTCTCATGGAAATCCAGAACGGGTGCGGCTGTTGGAACTCTTCTTACGCTCTCGATTCCTGTGCTTGCGATTTTCATGGCGCAGGAGGGCTCTTGGATTGAGTTTTGGACATTGTTTGGTGCGGCCAATCAGTTGCTGGCAGGTCTTACATTGCTTTGTATCACGGCCTGGCTGATTCGTTCGGGGCGATCATTTCTGTTTACGCTGCTCCCGATGGCATTTGTCTTGGTGGTCACAATTTGGGCTCTGTCTCGAATCGTTCTGGATCAATCGAAGAAGGCTGATGGATTGAGTGTTCAAACGATTAACGCGCTCGTTGCGGGGATTTTGATTGCTCTCGCCGTCTATTTGTTGATTCAGGCCGTTAAGGTGGTTCGAAGACGATGACCAAACGAAAAGCCTTGATGTATGCGATTGAGAGCCGTCGCACTTTGATTTTGGCCGGCCCAATCATGTTGGGGCAGGTCTCTCATATCTTGCTCGGAATTATCGATAGCATAATGGTCGGTCACCTGGGGACCATCCCCTTGGCGGCGGCTAGCCTGGGGCATTCGATTTTTGTGATTCCTTTGGTGTTTGGATTCGGTGTCTCGGGATGTATCTCTGCTCTTGTTGCTCGAGCCGACGGAGAAAACAACCCCCGAGAATGTGGTGAAATTTTGAGGCATGGCTTGGTTATGAACTTTGTCATGGCGCTCGGCTTGGCTCTTCTTGTCGAGGCTTTCATCCCGTTCATGGTTTATTTAGACCAGCCCGCCGATGTTTTGCAGGAAGCGGTGGGATTTCTTCGAGTGATATCTTGGTCCATGATTCCTGCTTTGGTTTTTCAGGCGTTCAAAAATTACTCAGATGGAATGCACAAGACGGGTGCTCCCATGGTGGTAATGATGTCCTCTGTTGTATTGAATGCAGGCCTCAATTACCTGCTGATTTTTGGTCATTGGGGGTTTCCAGAGTGGGGTCTCTTGGGTTCCGGTGTTGCCACTCTGATCACTCGGTTGGCGATGATGGTGGCGATGGCGATTCTCGTGCTTCGAAGCCCAGCGTTCGAGATGAGTTTGCCGCTGCAGTGGTTGTCACGGCTTCAGTGGCGGCGTTTTGCTCGAATGTTGTCGGTAGGATTTCCCTCGGGACTCCAGGCGCTCTTTGAAGTCGGAGCTTTTTCTTTGGCAGCGGTGATGATGGGCTGGATCTCGGCTGAGGCCCTTGCGGCTCATCAAATTGCGCTCAATGTGGCATCCGTCACTTTCATGATACCGTTGGGCCTTTCATTTGCAGTAAGTATTCGTGTGGGAAATGCGATGGGAATGAAACTGCCCGCGGTGGCTCGTCGAATTGGTCTGGGCTCTCTAGCTGTCGCGCTGTTGATGTCGATTCTGTTTACTCTCATGTTCTTTGTGACACGCTTTGTGATTCCAGGATTTTACTCAACTGACACTCAGGTGTTGGAGTTGGCGGGCGTCTTGTTTGTGGTGGCCGGTTGCTTTCAGCTCTTTGATGGACTTCAGGTGGTTGGCGCGGGCGCGCTTCGAGGTTTATTGGACATTCGATATCCGACGATTGTGACGTTTGTGGCGTACTGGGTTTTGAGTTTACCCGGAGGATATTGGTTCGCCTTTCATTTGAACTGGGGTCCCGCAGGAATCTGGTGGGGTTTGACGCTCGGTCTCTTGGTGGCAGCGGCTCTGCTGGTGTTTCGATTCAATGCTCTGACCAAGCGGCGTACAGATGCCTAGGCGATGGGTGGATGATCAGAGAGAATCTGATCAAAGCCCGCCATCACAGCTGCTCGAGCTTCAGCAGAGCTTCGTGGCAGAAACGCCAAGACTTGAACTCCGTGGCTATGGTAGCGCTCCACCATCGAAGCAGCGAAGAGATTGATTCCCGAAACTTTTGGCGGAAGAGAGTAGATTTTGTGAGCTTCAATGCCACTTAAAAAACCAAGACGAAACAGATGAGCGAGTCCTGCTCTTTTGCATTCATCAAATCGAGCATAGATCTTGGCCTTTGGGTAATGCTGTCGAATCGATGTTTCCACTTCATCTGACCAGCATAAGAAAGTGACATGCGTTGAGATCCAGTCCGTTTTGTTTTTTGATTGGACGAGATCGACAAGGCTTTTGATCAAAGCAGTACCGCCCGGCTCTTTGATGTCGAAAGTCCAGCGCAGGTGTCCCCATCGGTCGAAAATCTGATCCAGAAAACACAGTCTACTGCCGTCTCGTAACTGGATCTGTTCAAGTTGGGCTTTTGAGGCTTCGCTGATAGGCAGCGAGAGGCCAGCGATTCGCCACAGATTTTCATCGTGGCAGAGAACAATATGATGGTCGGCCGTGAGCCTCAGATCAGTTTCAATATGAAGAAAGCCAACTGCTTCAGCATTCTTAAATGCGACCTCAGTGTTTTCGATTGCTTCTTTGCAGTAGCCTCGATGACTAATCCACTCCACCATTCACCTCATTTTAAGAGGTGAGGGGTCGAATTCAAAAGAAACTTTGGCTGTTGTTCTTTTTCGAGCTTTGAGGAAAAAGTTCAGAGTGGAATTGGAATTGATCATTCTCTGCGCCTTTGCCTTTTTTGCGGGTTTTGTGGACTCGATCGCTGGGGGTGGAGGTCTTATTCAGCTCCCTGCGTTAATGCTCGGCTATCCGCATCTTGATCCATTAACGATGCTTGGCACCAACAAAGCTTCATCGGTTGTGGGGACATCCGCAGCGGTCATTCGATATTCCAGGAAGGTCTCGATCCCTTGGGATTTGATCTTGCCGGCAACTCTGGTGGCGTTTCTGTTTTCTTTCTTTGGCGCAAAAACGGTTGAGTTGTTTCCATCAGGTTTTTTACGACCGGTGATGATCGTGCTGCTGATCCTGGTTTTTTTGCACACGAACTTTGTGCAAAATTTTGGAGTCGTAGATTCGTATCGAAAGCGCACCAAAAGGATTTTGGCTTGGAGTCTGCTCGGCGCTGCAGTCATCGGATTTTATGATGGATTTTTTGGGCCTGGCACTGGCGGATTTCTCATCTATCTTTTGGTTTGGACATTAAAGCTTGATCTTTTGAGAGCGTCGGCGAGTTCAAAGATCATCAACTGGGGGACAAACATCGCGGCTTTGATCTTTTTTGGATCAACAGGGCATGTGGACTTGTCTCTGGCGATTCCGATGGGAGTATTTAACTTGATGGGGGGATTTGTAGGCTCAGGTCTTGCCATTAAAAAGGGTGTGAAACTGATTCAGTTTGCCTTTCGAATCGTTGTGGTTATCACCATTGGCCGATTAGTTGTTCAGTATCTTAACTCCGGACGGATGTGAGCAGTCGAGGCTCATTGAGGGAATCTCCTTCACTCCAAACTTCAATCGGAAGGGGATGGAAAACCCCATGAGAGCCTGATCATGGTGAGCTTTCTCAGAAATGCTAGAGTTAAGATAATAGACACCAAAGAAGAGTTGATCCTGAGATGAGGCCAAGGAAGCGCCTGCTTCGACTTGATCGCCTGTCTTCATCTGAGGATTGTGAACTGGATAGTAATACGAGGTGTAGCCGTCGGGATGGACGAGTCTCAGTTGGTGGCTTGCTGCATAGTAAAAGACCTGGCCCTTGTGAGCGGCCTTGATGGGGGAGTTTGGTTTTGTTGTGAGTTGAATCCGAAAGGCCGAGTCGTCTTGAACATGGTCGGGTGCCTGAAGATTTCCCTCGGCGCAATCAAAGGGATCGACAGGTGGAACTAAGGCAAACTCAGGTGTGCCGGGGAGTGGGAGGCATCGACCAGGAGAGTCATTTTTGGCTTTGCTACAGTATGCTCGGCCCATGCAGTTCTGCTCAACAGGATCGCAGGGCTTGAGGCGGTTTCGGATGAGCATTCCAATGTCGTAAGCTAGGATCATCGCGCCGGAGGCGATCAAAATGCCCCACATCCATTTTGTTTTGTCTGTTCTGATCACGCGGATCTTTTAAACTCTTTTGACGAGTCAGGAAAGATTCTTGTCGTGCAGGAATTTTCTGACTTGGCACCGGAGAAGTTCCTCCTCTAGCCTATGCTCATGAATCTAAAGAAGATTTTGACCTTGATCGTTGTTTCACTCGGGTTTGCGATGCTGGTGTTTTTTGCGACTCGGCAGGATGAAGAGAATCTCAGCCCGGTAGTTGAAGAAGAGAATTCAGATCTTCAGGCTGTCAACGCGGATCAGCTCAAGGCTGTGATTCAAGGACTCGACTCAAAGGTGATTGTCGTGAACTTTTGGGCAACCTTTTGTGGTCCTTGCCGAGAGGAGTTTCCGTATTTTGTGTCGCTTTATCGTGAGTTCAAAGATCAGGGGATGAGTCTTTTGTTTGTGTCGATGGACTTTGATTCTGACCGTCCCCAGATTGATGAGTTCTTGTCTGAGCAAGGCGTGAACTTTGTGACTTATCTCCGTGCTGGAAAGGATGATGAGTTCATCCGAGGCGTTCATCCCGAATGGTCAGGTGTTCTACCCATGACGCTTGTGTATGATTCATCCAAACAGTTGGCGAAGTTTCTGCCGAAGGCAATGACTTACGAAGAACTGGAAGATGTGATTACGGGGGTTTTGTCCTCTTCAGGACGCTCCCAACCAAACAAAGATCAAGGAGGCTCACAATGAAAACACTTTTGAGTTTTTTAAGTTTCTGTACTTTCGCGATTTCTGTGAATGCGCTGTCGTTGGGGTCTGATATCCCTACGAGTGTGTCGGCCGTTGAGATGATAGGGGCCGATGGCAGCAAGGTCACATTGGAGAAAATCAAATCAGCCAAAGGCACTTTAGTTTTCTTCACTTGCAATCATTGCCCGTATTCCAAAGCTTGGGAGGATAGATACTCGAAGTTCGGAAATGATGTGAAGGCCAAGGGCTTGGGTGTTGTTGCTGTAAACCCTAACAATCCTGCAAAGCAGTCTGAAGACAGTCTTGAGAATATGAAAAAGAAGGCGGCTCGTTTGAAAATGAGCTTTCCCTATGTTGTGGATGAGGGCTCAAAGCTGGCTAAAGCGTTTGGTGCAGAAAAGACTCCTGAGTTCTTTCTCTTTGATGCCAAGGGTAAACTTGTCTACAAGGGTGCCTTTGACGATTCCAAAGACGTGAACGACGTTGAAGAAGTTTTCCTCGCCTCTGCCGTAGACGCCATGTTGAGCGGTAAGCCCATTGCCAAAGCCGAAACCCGAGCGGTGGGTTGCGGCATTAAGTTTTGGAACTAATCTTTACTTCGACACTTTGACCATCGTCCAAGCGCGGTCATACGCTGCGAGACTTCCCATTTTTGCTGCGCCTTGTCACACCCGGCTTTATGTCACACTAAAGCTCTATGCTAAAAATTCATCTAGTGATCGTCACCCTGTTGATCCTTCCTGTGACTTTAAGTGCTTTACCGCTTCCGATTGAGGGCGTTTCTGGAGCTCACTCTTGCGGCGAGATGAACTCGTCAGACTCTTCGGCAGGCCTTGCTGTGTTGAGCGGTGATTGTGCTGCTCGAGGCTGGAAGGTTAGATGCCTCACTCCTGAGGAGATTCGCGAAAGAGGCGGCACTTATATTGCGTGCGATGGCAACGCGTGTGAGGTTTTGCTCGTTCACCGCATTTGTCGGTTCATGGGCTACACTGATGGGAAGCCTATAAAGTCGCAGGATGAGATTAATCGGATCAAGCGCATGAAACCAAAAAATCCCCAAGAGGCTGACGATGCTTGCGCATTAAGGCACGAACTCGAGCATACTTTACAGGGTGAGGGTCAGGTCTGTGACCATGAGCAGGAGGCCTTTGACGCTCAAGAAAAATGTCTCAAAGATTTTTATGAAATAGTTTGCACGGGTGAGTCCCCAGCCTGGGACCCAGGTGCTTGTGGAAATTTAGCGGGTGATATCTGTGCTGCTCGTGGGGGTAGCGCCATCAACAAATGTGTTTGCGACATAAAAAAAGAGCTGAAGCCTGGGCAAAAACTCGACAAAAAAGCCTGCGTAGACAGGTGTTCCAGAGATTGCCAATCCATCGGAGACTCCTGCATTAATGGCTACATCAATTGGTCAGATCCGGGCTGGAGGCCAGGCATGAAACAGGGGGATCGAGAAGGCCGTCGAGTCTACTGTCACAATTCCGCTATCGGCTATTGCAAATAGCGAATCAAAAAACTTTGCTACTTCGACACTTTGACCATCGTCCAAGCGCGGTCATACGCTGCGAGACTTTCGCCAATGTCTTTCATCATTTCGCATTGAGCTAGCTGAGCGTCGGAGGGAAAGAGGCCCGCATTCTTTTGAAGATCTGCAGGCAAAAGAGCAACGCTCTTCACATTGGCTGGAGCAGCAAAGATTTTTTGCGTTCGCTCGGCACCAATCTCGGCACTCAAAAGGAAATTGATCAGGGCATAAGCACCTTCTACATTTTGCGCTCCCTTTGGAATCACAAAGGTGTCAATCCACCAGGTACATCCCTCTTGAGGAATGAGATAGTCGACCTTGCCGCTGGTGCGTTTGCGAGCTTGAAGAGCGTCGGAGGAATACGCATGGGCTGCAGCCATTTCTCCAGCACTAAGACCCGCCAAAGTCTCAGAAGTAAACGCCTTAACCTTTTTTCGAATGGATTCCAGAGTTCCCTGAGCCTTTTTAATTTCGGTAGCGTCAGTGGAATTGAGGCTGAGGCCATTGGACTTCAGTGCTGCCCCAAAAGTTTCGCGAACATCATCCAGAAGTGTGAACTTTCCTGACAATTCGGATGAGGCAAAAAGATCCTTCCATCCCTTAATTTCGCCCTTAAAAAGATCTCTGTGAATGGCAATTCCCGTCGTTCCCCAGTCAAAGGGTAAAGAAAATTTGTTTTCTGGGTCAAAGCTCTTGGCCATCAGCTTCTTGTCCAAGTCCGCGACGTTGGGAATCTGAGCCTGATTGAGGGGCTGGAGGAGGCCCATCTGAATCATCGCAAACACCATATAGTCGCTTGGGACAGCGACATCGATGCCCGCGGCACCTGCCT
>CAZZLQ010000059.1:0-13070 GCA_964655245.1 uncultured Bacteriovoracaceae bacterium
GAAATCCATTCTTGTCTCTCGCGGGTTTACGGGGGCGGAGCTTCATGATTGGGTTCAACTTTTGAGGGAGCACCTGCGATCCGGTAGAAAGGATCAAGCCGATTTAGCCTCTATTCTTTGGCGGAATGAATTCCAGCATCTTCGTGTAAGCATTTACAATGCTCTTCTTGAGGTTGAAGACATTGGAAACGATCCTCTCGCTCGCGATGAAACAAACGATCTTCTGAAATCAGAAAATTCCGCGGATGAACTAGTCGAGCAGTCCGCTTTGAGCGCTGATTTTGCTCAAGCTAAGCGATTCGGCCAGGGCAAAATAGGGCCCGAAGAGGAAGCGGCCGGCAATAAGGTCAAGACTCTTCGAGACGAGTTCTGGAGTCTTCCTTCCGTCGAAAGGCGACTTGCCAAAACGATCAAACCTCTTTCCGAGCTCGAAGCAGATCGGTTGAGGAACTACCTCGCGGATGGATCCTATTCAGATAGGGCCCGTGGTGTTTTGAGATTTACGTCATCAGAACTCGCACCCCTTCGTGCAGAGATGGAGTCCTATGATGCCAATCAGATCGAATTCAATCTGATGACCCGGGTTTTTACTCTGCTTGAGAATTCGGCTTCCACTTCGCCGGAGTTTTTAGATTTTAGTCAAAGACAGTTGGAGGCGGTAGCGCAATCCATCATTCAGAGATTTCATCCGTCTCTCATTTTGTACTTCCTGAAGCGATTGAATGCGGTCAAGTCGAAGGGGCATCTGGCTCAAATTGTTCAGCAGGTCCTTGATCGCGTTCGCGTGGCTTTGGACAGTCCTGATAATCAGCTTCTTTTGTTGGATGCCTTGGGCTCGGCTGAGGGGAAAGCTCCGGCTATTCAATTGCTCAAGCTGATCCCCGTTGATCGATGGAAAGTGATCATTGATCTTTTGATCGCTCGTCGAAATGACAAGATCATGATTGAGGTCTTGGATTTGATGAAAGAGCGAGATGCGGATCAGTTTGCTGATACTTTGTGGCAACTGGGCTTTGAACGACTTGCTCCTTTGCTGCCTGCGGTAGCTCTTTTGAATTGGGATGGCCGCGGTGCCTTCTTTGCAAGGTGCCTTGCTTCACGATCACCCCAGATGATCCAGCAATCACTTCCTTTTCTTTCGATCATTCATCTTCCGGTGGACGTGGCCTTATCGGTGTTTCAACGAGCAAATCACTCGAATCAGAGGCTTTGGCTTGAGAAGCTCATCGCCGATGTGGCTTTCCCTCATTGGAGGGACTTCGTGAGATCTCTTTTCTCAAAGCAATTGTGGAGAGGTGCGTCTGAAGATGTCGCGATTGTGATGCTCAAGGTTTTCTTTCGGTATCTTCAAGCCCCCTGTATCAAGGAGTTGAAGCCCTTTGTAGAGGCTCGGCGAATGATCTTTTGGCCCGCCTTTCCGCATGAGAGAGATTTGATTCTCTCGTCACTGCTAACATCTCGAGAACGTGGACTTGAACCGGCTCGCTCGGAGCTCATTCAGCAGGAGAGCCGGGTCATGTTTCAAAGTAGCTCGCTGAGAGATCGCTTAAGGAGTTTCAATGGAGGCTAATCTGGAAAATACTATTGAGAAAGATCCAGATCTCCTCGAAGCTCTTGCGACGGCTTTTCTCCAAAACTTTTACCAGCACATTCGGCTCGCAGAGACTCATGATACAAACAACAAGATTTTTGAGACGGTTCTGTCCGAGTTGCATCGGACCTATCAGTCATTTCTGGGGGGTACTGGCCAGTCGAACTTGGAGTTAGCGTTTCGTGGAGAGCAGATCTTTGTCAATCGAGTCCGATTGAGGCCCAAGCCACGGCAGTTTAGTGCTTATCGATTCATTTTAAAATTCATGCGAATTCGTCGAATTGGTTCCGTTTTGATCAATCAGTATGATCGGCCGGAGCAATTGAAATTTTTCTTGGGTCTCATTTCCCGGTCTCGAGATCTTCTTCGAGATGACGCTGAACCTGCAGCTCAGTTGATGGATGATCTAAGATCAGCAGGCTTGGACTCTATTTTTCAGGTGAGTTCGCTTCAGAAGCTCTACGCCGGATCGGGCGCTGGCGCTTTACCTGGGGAGAGCATTGCTGATGTCGAGATCGCCGCAGCAGCGATTTATGAATCTTTACGGAAGTTCATCGATGTGATTCTAGAAAATCTTGAAGGGGCAGAGCGCTTTGAACTGAGCTCGCTCGATCATCTCATGCAAGATCTGATGGTGTTGGCCAATGAAGATATCATTCAAATGCTGCGACTCCTGTCTGTGAAGCGCTACGATCGTCCGCTTCCTTATCGTGGGGTGAACGCGGCATTTCTCATGAACGCGTGGGCGGAATCGTTAAGACTGCCAAAAGGCGTTGTCAGAGAGCTGACTGAATTGGCACTGATTCATCCAATTGTGTTTCGCATCGTTCAAAATCGATCTCAAACTCCTTCGGAGGCTCAGGAGCTAGAGCTCTTTGGAATTTTGCAAAGAATTCAGTCGGTCTTTCCCTTAACAAGCTTACAGATGTTAGCTTTGGTCGAGTGGCTCACGCCGTTTGGCCAGGCCGGTGTGTACACGGTCAAGCAGACCCAGTGCTATCAGCACTTCTTTTCGAGGATGCTGCGTATTGTCGCGAGCTTTGAGGAGATGACGACTTATGAAAAGTCAAAACGAGTCTATCTTCCCGATGAGGCGCTCGCTGAATTGTTGAAGCGACCCGATGACTGCGATCCTACGTTGCTCAAGCTCTTTGTTAACTGGCTTGGAATCTATCCTCTGGGATCGTTGGTCGAGTTGACCACCGGTGAAATCGCTCAGGTGTTTGCAGGGGCGAGTGACCCCCTCAAGTTCCAGCGTCCCATCGTACTCATTCTCAAAACATCCGATGGGGCGGTTCTTGATCGTCCGCAGATTTTTGATTTATCTGAAATGAACGAGAAGCTGGGTGTCTATCGAAAGAGTGTGAAGCGAAGCACCACTTTTGAGGCCGCAGGATTAGATCCTCAAAAGCTTCGATCAAGTCCGATTGCTTTTTAGATTCTGAATGCTCAGACTAGAGGTGAATGAAAGTCGGCGTTGGGTTTAGTCGAGAACGAGATCCTGAATTGGCACTGAGCGAGGCCTATCGAAAGAGTCTTCAAAAAGCTGGAGCCACGCGCGCTGATCTGTGTCTGATTTTTTATTCGTATGATTATGCTTTAGATGCGCCGATTTTTTCTGCCGCGCTCAAGAAGATTTTGCGTGACATTCCCTCACTAGGATCCTCGACTTGGAGCGCTTGGTCGTCTCAAGAGAGTATTGAGTCTGAAACGGGCCTCATGGTGGTGAGCTTGAGTCGCCTTGAATTTGAGTATCGATTTTTCAAAGTTCATTCTCTTCGAGAAAAGGCAGAGCTTTGGTCGGCAGAGGTTGCCCGTCAGCTCAATGATATGCAACTCGAGGATCTCACCACGGTCTTCTTTGCGGCGGATAGTTTAAATTTTACTCCCGGCAGTGGGCTGTCTTTTCTTGAGCGGCATTTTCCGAAGACTCAGTTTGTAGGCTACGGTGCGAGTTATACGATCCCACAATGCAGCATTATCTTGAATTCGGAAGTCTTCTTGAATGCGATGGCTGGGATTGCCATTTCGAAAGCTCCGATCTGGACGGGTCTCATGCAGAGTATTTGTCCGGAATTGAATGAAGTGAATATCAATCGAATGTCTGAGAATCTCGTGATTGAGATTGATGATAAACCCGCATTTTATCGCTTGAGCGAGCACCTCATGGACCAGGATGATTTGCCGATGATGTCGCCGGATGAGTTTCGCAAGCATATGGGTCAGCTCTATGTCGTCGAGAAACCCAAGGAGAACAAGGTCTATCCAAGAGTTATTGGCGATCCCTACCGAGTCATTTCTCTTCTCGGATCAGAAATGACAACGGGCATGGTGGCGGTCGGTCAGGCTCTTGATTTTAGTCAGCGGCACTTTCTGGCACAAAAGAAGGTATCTTACATGAACGACGGAGCTGAGAAGGTGCTTGCAGAGTTGCACGCGATGAATGCCAAGCCCTCAGCGGGACTGATGATTGTGAATTCCTCGCGGCTTCGCGAAAAAAATCGTGACACATCGGATATGATGATTTGGAAAAAGTATTTTCCGGACACGCCTCTGATTGGAATTTCATCTCAGTCGGAGTTCCTGGGTCAGCCCAACAGCTACTCAGGACTATTGATTGTTTTGCCTTAAGCCTTTTGATCTCGGTTTACGATGAGCTTTCGATTTTCTTTGCCCATTGAACCATGCGCAAACTCAGTTCCGTGAAAAACACTGCTAAACCCATGAGCGTGATGAGAGCCATATGGGCCAAGAAGCCCGGCTCTTTTTGTTTCACCGTTTCTTCGCGCAACCGATTTCGGCGCTCTGGATGATTGGCGATCTCGAAATAATTCGTTAGTTTTTTTGCAATCGCACTCGCTTCGGAATCCACGTGAAGTACCCCCTTTTGGATTCATGACTCTTCGAATCTCTTAATTTCCCTGCAATTAAGTAATAGCAAACTTGGTGCCAGGATCAGGATGCCCAGAACCACTTTATGGGGCTTTTTATGGCTTTCTCTTGCGACAGTAAGGACCCAGCGTTAGAAGATCTTATGTCTCAGTCAGGTCTTCAATTGGGTCATATCGCGATTGCCGTTGAATCGCTGAACAAGGCTGAAGAGGCCGTAAAGCGGGTCTTTGGGCTGTCTCTCAGTTCTGTGGAGGAGGTCCCCTCTCAAAAAGTTCGCGTTCGCTTTGTCGATTTGGGGGGAGTACGATTTGAGTTCTTAGAGCCGATGTCCTCGGATTCGCCTATCTCCAAGTTTATAGAAAAGCGAGGAGGCGGAGTTCACCATGTTTCATTTGAAGTCTCTGATCTTGAAACCAGGCTGAAGAATCTCAAAATGTCTCAGGTGCGGTTGATCAATGAGACCCCAGTGCCTGGAGCAGAGGGCTGTGATGTTGCGTTCTTACATCCCGCTGCCTTTATGGGTGTTTTGGTTGAGTTGATGCAGAAGCCTCACTAAGAGCGGTCGGCTTCCAGCCATTTTTCTCCAATCGTGATGGCCTCGTTGAGAGTTTGCGCGAACTTTAAATCTCTGGTTTCGCGCAGCATTGGAGATCTTCGAATCAAATCAAGGGCTTCATCATGAGCTCCCGAGAGAATAATCTTTCGGTTTTGTCGTCTCAAAGTGTCGACCATTGATTCTAAAGCCACCAGCCCTGTGGCATCCATAGTCAGGACGTTCTCAAGATCGACAACGACAAGTTTTGACTTTGAGCCTGCTGTTGCGATTGCCTCAACGGCCTTTTGAGCCGCACCAAAGAACATGGCCCCCGAGATTTCATAAAGGAGAATTTCTGGCGGAACTTTGCGTTGAATTCGAGAGTGTTCCTGAGTGGAGCGTGCTTGGCCGGTTGTCATCTCCGACATCCGTCGAATGAAGAGAAGCGAAGCAAGCCCGATCCCCACAGCCACACCGATCACCATATCCACTGCGACGGTCAGTCCAAAGCATGTCAGCAAAACGGCAATGTCACTTCTTGGGGCGACCTTGAGCATGTGAATGAATTGACGTCTCTCGCTGATGTTCCAAGCGACCACCAGGAGAAGAGCGGCGAGCGAGCTCATCGGTAGAAACGAAAGCCATGGTGCAAAGGCGATGATGCTGACAAGAATGAATATCGCATGAAAGATCGCAGCCATCGGAGACTGAGCACCGAATCTGATATTCGTCGCTGTTCGAGCAATGGCCCCGGTCGCTGCAAAGCCGCCGAACAAAGGTGAAAAGATGTTTCCAACGCCCAAAGCCAAGAGCTCTGAATCTGAGTCATGTTTCGTTTTGGTGAGACCATCAGCGATGACAGCCGAAAGAAGGCTCTCAATCGCGCCGAGCATCGCAATCGCGAAGGCTGCGGGCAGAAGTTCCTGGATGATGCCGAGACTGATGCCCAATGGATTACCATCGGATCCTGAGAAATTCCACGGCCACTCAAAGTGAGGGAGCTGTTGAGGAATGCCCCAGACTGTCACTCCGTCAATGACTGTTGAGAAGCGCGAGCCAATCGTTGCCACGGAAAAGCTTGGCCAGATTGTTTGCAGCCAGTGCGCGCCGATAGCAGCCGCGGAAAGCGCAATCAGCGGAGCTGGCACCTTCTTTGTCATCTTCGGCCATAGGATAAGAAGTCCCAACGTGAAACAGCCCACCGCGGCCTCCGAGATTTGAAGCGTCGGAAGGGAATGCAGCATCTCATTGATTCGTTCCCAGAAAGACTCTGGAGTTGTTTGAAACTGAAGACCGAGGAAATCTTTCAATTGAATCAGGGCAATCACCACGGCGATGCCAGAGGTAAATCCTGTTGTAACCGTGTAGGGGATAAACTGAATCAGTCGCCCGAAACCCGAAAGGGCCATGGCCACCAAAATGAAACCGGCCATGAAACTGGCGAGTAAAAGACCGCCCACTCCGTGATCGTGGACAATCGGAGCCAAAATTACAACGAAGGCAGCTGTTGGCCCAGTCACCTGCAATCGTGATCCGCCAAGCAGGGCAACAATGAATCCCCCGATGATTGCCGTATAGAGACCCGCCTGAGGACTTAAGCCTGTGGCAATTCCAAGCGCCATCGCCAAGGGAAGTGCCACAAGACCTACGATGCAGCCGGCAATGAGATCCTTAAAAAACGATTGCTTCGAGTAGCTTTTGAGAACGCTTGAACGAAGAGCCGACAGGGGGCGAATTGATTTTTTACTTTGATGAGTTTCCTGATAACGAAAGGGCATCTCTGATGATGATTTCAGAGATGCCCTTTCTGAGTAAACAAAATGAAAGCTTAGAGCTTAGTTAACAGCGACTGCCTTCAAAGGAGCGGTCGCAGGAGCTTTGGCTTGTTGCTTCACTTCCACAGGAAGCTTTCGAAGCGCATCCACGAAAACCAAAGATGCAGCCCCAACAACGCCGGCTTCCATGAAGTTCGTGTTTTTGCACAATGAAGTGGTCAAAATACGAAGCTTGTTGTGACGAGCCACATAAGATCGCTCATTTGTGATTTGAATCATCTTGCGGCTAAAGGCCTTCCAAGCATGGGTCAGACCACCAGCAAAGCAAATCGCCTGAGGATCAAGGGTGTTCACCACGTTGGCCAACATGATGCCGAGGGCGTTACCCATATCATCGAAGACTTTATCAATGGCTTCGAATTCAGGAATCTTGTTGCCGCGTTTCCACAGCTCAAAAAGCTCTTCAGGAGTTTGCGCTGTAATTGTTGGGTGCTTTTCGCGCAAATCAGACAAAACTTTCACGAAACCAGAAGATGAAGCATAGAGTTCAACGGAGCCACGATTTCCAGTCGACTCAGGAGCGCCCTGAGGATCGACGGTGATATGGCCGATCTCACCAGCCATGCCCATGCTTCCTTGGTAAATGTCACCATTCAAGAAAACCGCGCCGCCGACTCCAGTGCCCAAAGTCACATAGACAAAGTGATCATAGGGCTTACAAACTCCAAAGAGTTTCTCGCCAATCGCAGCAGCGTTGGCATCGTTATCGATAAGAACAGGAGCTTTAATCTTCTTTTTCAGCTTTTCATGCACAGCGAATCGTTTCCAGTCTGGGAACTGAGGCGACTGAATCACAAGTCCTTTTTTGAGGTGCAAAATTCCCGGAATTCCAAAACCAACTCCCAAGAGGTTCTCGGAGGGGTTGCAGCCCGGAGGAGGGTTCTTCAAAAGCTCATCGACGAGCTGAACCATACGGTTCAAAATCTTCTCTTTTCCTTCGCTGACTTTTGTCTCCCATTTAATAGGATCAAAAAGTTGACCTTTGGCATTCACCCAGGCGCCACGAATGTTTTGGCCGCCTAAATCCACACCAATTGCCCATCCTGAAAGGCTTGAAACTTTGGACATCAAATCTGAAATATTTCGATTAGAAAAAGGTGTCATTTGCATCTCTGTTCTTTCTTCCTCGTTCAATTTTCTTCCCTTAAGGGAAGTTTGCCGCAAAACGTGAACGGACCTTCTACCACAGCTTTTAATGCCTTGTTGTAAAAAAGTTGAAATTCATGTGATTTTAAAGACTTGGATATGGAGGCTTCTCAGGCTTGAGATATGAGGATTTAAATACCTATTGGGACGGCCTATTGGCCTTGGGGAAGCGGTTTAGTAGGGCCGAGGAAGCCAGGGCCCAGCTGATCGAAGAGGCCTCATCTTCGGATTCCTTGGAGGATTTGGTGGAGCAGTGGGTTTTGGTCAATGATTTGGGCCAGCCCCAGCTCTTGCAGCTCAAGATTTGGCTTCAAATGTCTTACTCGCAGCTTGCTCAGGTGTTTCGCTGCAGCCAGCGGGAGATTGCCCAATGGCTGAAAGCTCAACGGGCACTCTATTTGCCAGCGTATCCCGTGGGCAGCCAAGCTGCCGCAGAGTCAGCCGATGGGCTTTCGTGCTTCATGGTGGAGCAGTATCTCAGCCAATGGATGGACGCCGAGATTTTTGATGTGCGCACGATTCAATCGCTTCGGCAACATCTCAGCGACTGTCCGGGATGCCAAGATCGATTGGAGCTCTATCGTCAGTTGCAGTCCAAGATTTTGAGTTCAAGGCCATCCTATCAGGCTATTTCTGATCACGAGTGGCGCGACACGCTGAGATCCTATCAACGTCGCGAGCGAAGATGGATGGTACGATTGATCCTGTATGCATTTTTGATCGTTCTTTTGACTGTGGTTGGCATCACTTGGTTGGTTTTGGTCCCTGAAAAATCTCCCAATATCTTTGAGCTTCCGTGAGAAATAGTTCTTGCTCGCGGGTTGTCATCACGAAAAACTGAAGATGTCGTGGCAGAGTTCAAAAAGCCCCATCCTTTGAAGCCTGGTGATACCGTTGCGGTCATCGCTCCTGCTGGAAGACCGGATTCGCAGGGACTTCGCGAATCGATTGAGGCTCTGAGGTCATTAGGTTTGGCCGTTATCCAATATAAGGACGGTCGTCGAGATGCCGCCATTCCCGCATTTTCGGCGAGTGATGAGTTTCGAGCCCAAGAGCTCGCTTGGGCGTTGTCTGAGCCCGGGATCAAGGCTGTGTTTTGTGCGAGGGCGGGTTACGGAAGTCAGCGGACTTTGTTTCATTTGCAACGCCAGGTGCGAGTGATGAAACGGCTCAAGCGCTCGAGCCCCCGATTTGTCTTAGGTTATTCTGACTGCACGTTTTTACACCAGTGGATCCAAAATCATCTGAAGTGGACGGTGTTTCATGCCCCACTCGTTGGCTTTTTGAAAAAGCCCGATCTCAAGTTTTTCGTAGAGTCCCTGATGAAGCTGCCCGGTCAGCGCGCTGATCTTGATCTTGGCCAAGCGAAGGTCCTGCAGCGAGGTGGCCCGGTCGTGGGCAGACTGGTCGGGGGTACTTTGTCGCTCCTGCGAACAACTGGGTCTTGTCAGTTGCCCAAAGAGCCTCTGGTTCTCTGTATCGAGGACGTCAATGAGGATCACTATGCATTAGACCGCTTGATCTGGACGTTGATCGATGCTGGTTGGTCTTCCTCCATCAAAGGCGTGATTTTGGGAACATTCGAGAAATGTGGACTTCGCGATCGCAAGAAGTTTCCGTGGAGCACCGTCGTAGCAAGTCTTCAGCAGCTTTGCTCAGGGCCTATTGTTCAAGTGAAGTCCTTTGGTCATGGTCTTAAACGACAGGCGATTCTTCCATTCGGTTGCCGAGTGAGTCTCAGTTCCTCGGGAAGAGTTCAGGTGCTTGAGTCTCAAGTGGGTTCAAGAAGAGGTTAGCTCATGCTTTCTAAGACCAAGCAGGCCGATATACGCGCTCAGCTTGAGCGACTTGTAGAGCAAGGAGGAGCCAGTGGCTTTCAGATGTCTCTGGGCTATCGAGATCAGTGCTTGGGCGTCTTTCATGGGGGGCTGTCGGACCAACAAACTTTGCAGGGTCTCACGTCGAGCACCTGGTTTGATTTGGCGTCACTGACCAAAGTTGTCTCGACGACAACCTTGTTGATGCTGGCTCATCAAAGGCGTTTGCTGCCTCAGGGTCTTGACTCAGCGCTCACTCATTTCTTTCCCTCCTTTGCCTCCGGGTTGAAGGATAAAACGATCGCGGATTTGTTGAATCATCGTTCTGGTCTGCCTGCTGTATTTGAAGATGCTTTTGTTCATGAGAGCCGAGAGCAGCGTGTGCGTAGCTTTTTGGATCAGATTGATCGCTCTTATCAGAATGTAAGCTGCAACTATTCGGACGTGGGCTTCATGCTGCTCGGGATTTTGATTGAACGAATTTTTGAAAATCGACTTCGCGATGTCTTTGAAGTCCATGCTCAAGTGGGGGGGCAAATCAGTTATGGTCCCCTCGAGCAACCTCTCAAGATCCTACGTTGGTTGGGCGCAAGACGAGTTGCTCATCAACTGAAGCTCGACAGTCAGGAGTACTTGATGGCAGGTGTGAGCCAAGATCCTCGCGCGCAGTGGTTGGATGGTGATGCGGGGCATGCTGGGCTCTGGGGAACTGCTCGAGGCGTTGAAGTCTGGGCTCAGCAGATCTATCGCGCCTTTCACGGCAAAGATTCTGTTTTGAGTGACCGTGTTGTCCGGAGCTTTATCGATTTTGATCGACCTTTTGAGCGCTGGATGAATGGATTTGATACTCCCACTCAACCATCGCAGTCGGGAAGTCGCTTTCCTCGAACGACGATTGGGCATTTGGGATATACGGGGACGAGCTTTTGGATGGATGTGGAGTCGGGAGCGAGGATCACGCTTTTGTGTCATCGATTTGATGAGGGGATTCGTCCGGAAAGACTTCGCGAATTGAGGCCCCATTTTCATGATTGGATCTGGGAGAATGTTTTCTCTACACTCTAGGTTATGATGTCGATTCCACCCAAAGGAGCTCGAGTTTATTTTCTCGCGATTTGTGGCACGGGGATGAGTGCCTTGGCGGGTTTACTGCAGGAAAGAGGCTATGTGGTCGCTGGCTCGGATGTGGCTGCGTATCCGCCGGTGGGAGAATTGCTCAAGAAGCTGAGTATCCCGGTTCATTTGGGCTACGATGTTGAGGATCTTCAAAGCTTTGCTCCCGATTATGTGGTCATTGGTAATTTCATTCGGCGAGATAATCCTCAAGCGCAGTATGTTCTCCAAAAGGGCATTCCGTATGGATCATTCCCAAGCACTTTGGAGAATTTTTTTCTTCAAGACACAACCAATATAGTTGTTGCGGGAACTCATGGCAAAACCACCACAACTTCGTGTGCGGCTTTTTTGCTGGACGCCGTTGGGCGAGATCCCAGTTTTCTTGTGGGGGGAGTGCCTCTCAATTTTGAAAAGAGTTTTCATGTGGGGAAGGGCCGCGAGTTCGTCATTGAGGGAGATGAGTATGATACGGCCTTCTTTGATAAAGAGTCTAAGTTCCTCCATTATCGACCCGTTGTAGGCATCATCAACTCCATGGAGTTTGATCACGCCGATATTTTTGCCAACTCCGAAGCCATGGAGAACATGTTTCGAAAGTTTATCCGGCTTGTATCGGCGTCAGGAGTTCTTTTGTATTGTCGAGATTGGCAGCGAGTGCACGAATTGATTGCTGAAGAGAAGGCTGCTGGGGGGCTTCGCTGTATCGTGAAGAGCTACGGATTTCATGTTGAGTCGGATGTTCGTATTGAGGACTTCAGTGAAACTGCTCAGGGCTTGTCCTTCAGTTTGAATCGCATTGTTTTTTCCAATGACTCCACGGGGCGCTACAATGCTCAAAATTATGCTGCCGCCATACTGGCTGCTGAGTTCGCCGGGGTTTCGCTCAAAGATCTCGCCAAAGTGTTGCCAAACTTTAAGGGAGTCAAGAGACGCCAAGAAGTTGTGGGGCGTGTGGGTGGGCACCTTGTGATTGATGATTTTGCTCACCATCCCACAGCTGTTGCAGAAGTCTTGCGGGGTCTTAGGGCCAAGTATCCCGGTCACCGGATCATGACTTTTTTTGAGCCACGCTCCAACACCTCAAGGCGAAACATTTTGCAGGCTGAATTTGAGAGAGCATTTGATGGCTCAGACCTGACGGTGATTGCCGAGGTTTTTAAGAGTGATGCTATTCCTGCGGATCAGCGGCTGAATCTTGCAAAGATTGTTGAGGCTCATCGAGTTCGAGGTCGAACAGTTCTTGCTGGAGTGACTCCTGAGGTCATGTTGGAGGAAGCTGTTCGATTTTCCCAAAAGGGTGATGCGCTTTTTGTTGTTCTTTCGAACGGAAGTTTTGACGGGCTTCATCAAAAGTTGATTTCTGTTTTAAAAAACAGCTAGAGTTCGATTCATGAAAAAAGTTTTTTCTCTTCTTGCGTTGTGTTTTGTCACCTCTCTCGCTTCGAATTCAGCCGTTGAGGCTCGGGATCTGACCTACCGAATGGGCGTAGGTTTTGCTCAGCAATCCATGTCCTTTGTTGCATCGGGGTTGAACGCGGGGACTCGTTCTCAGCTGAGTGGATTGCATGCGAGTTATGGTTTGGCTGCGGATATGCAGGCAGGGATTTTCTTCGGCTTTCAAGATAACTTTGAGATCGCGGCGATGGGGCCAACGTTCCGTTATGATCTTCAGAGACTTTTAAGCCGGGATTCGTCCATTTGGAATCATTTGAATATTTTTAGCCAGGTTTCATTTCTGGTGAAGTTTGGATCAGAAATTGAGAAGGGTGTAACCCTCCATCTGCCATTTATTGGCTTTGAGATTCTGCCCTTTGAAAAGAATAATTTTGCGATTTCAACATCGATGGGCTTGATGATCGATATGATGGACGAGACGAATCTGAGCTTCAATCAGGCCCAGTTTGGCGATTTGAGCGTTCGTTACTATTTCTAAGCCCGGATTCTCTGGCTCCGAATTTGTTTTGATTCTGTGAATTTTTTGGGGAACCCAGCCTCAGTCTTGACACGGCGCATTAAGCTGGGTCATTTGAGTGGATGTGGTTGGGATTGGGTGCTCGTTTTTTTAAGGGTTTCATCGGAATTTTTCTTTTTGCTTCAGCGGCGGTTGCAGCTGACCTCCAGGACGTTCGAATTGATAT
>CAZZLQ010000060.1:0-12750 GCA_964655245.1 uncultured Bacteriovoracaceae bacterium
ATAGATGACGCGAGATCATAATCCCAAACAGGATCAATAATGACCGCGTCGAGCGTCTTTGGGTCAAAGACAACATAAGTGAGGGTCTTGGTCTCCTGATCAAAGAACGCTTCAACGTGAGGACGAAAAAACATCACCTGATTCTACCCGAGACAATAGTTTGAGAAAATATTGAAAAAATGCTCGGAAGAGGACTTGAACCTCCACGGGGTTTCCCCCACAGGCTTCTGAGACCTGCGCGTCTGCCAGTTCCGCCATCCGAGCGGGAACGTCGTGCTGAGGAAACTAGGTCAATTTTTAAGTGAGGACAAGTTCTTTGGACGACGGAAGGAGGCGGCAAGATTAGGCAAACAGCCGCTCTGGAGCCTTAAGCTCAACAAGATCATGAATCCAGCCATGAGGCTCAGCCATCATCAAATCCTCTTTTCGGCTGTAACCAAATGAAACGGCTACAGCCCGCATTCCAGCCGCCTTGGCAGCCGTCATATCATGGACTGTATCTCCAACATACAGGGCATCGGATCCCGCAAAACCCAACCGCCGAAGCACAGCCAATAAAATATCAGGAGCCGGCTTGTATCTCATGCCCGGATCCGTTCCCTGAACGGCATCAAAGAATTGAATCAGCTCAAGCTTTTGCAAAATATGCTGAGCCTGCTCCGTATGCTTGGTCGTTGCCACAGCGAGCGAGTAACTCGTCTTGAGCGCTTTCAAAACCTCTGGGACAAAGGGAAACGGCTTCATCGTAGCTTCAGGTTCACGTGCATGATGCTCACGGTACTCTGAGATAAATCTTTTGATTAAATCCTCCGAGATTCCATAGCCGCCTCGCGCTGCTGACTGCTTGATGGTGGAGGCCAAATCTTGCTGAACCGCTCGCTCAGGATCGATTTCGAAATGCTCGAGCCCTACTTTAGACAACGCAAAGTCAATGCTGCCCAAAATCGAGCGCCTGGAATCAATCAAAGTTCCATCTAAATCAAAGACGATGAGTTTCAACGAGGCTCAAACTCCACTACATGAACATCGGGGACAAAACGTTGGCAGCCATAATAACAAGTGCTGCTCCCCCCAAGAAGAACAAGTCAGAGATGAGCTCCACAAATCGAGGACGCAATCTTTGAGCGAAGTAAGAAACAACGGAGGACAGGGTAAAAGCTACCACAGCCCATCCCAAGAACTTCACGGCATCGGGAAACTCAACTCGATATTGAAAAGCCACCGCCAAAGCGACAAGGCTTAAGCCAGAACCATTGATCGCACTCGTCAACAAAGGACGTTGGGTGCGCTGACGGCCCCCATGACGATCCCCACCGCCATGTCCATGTCCGTGGCCACCACGGAAGCGATTGCGGCGCTGAAATCCTCGATCATTCCGATCGTTTCGGTCGTTGCGGTCATTTCGGTCGTTACGTTGATCATCCATAAGTGATAACCTTTCGCCTTCCATTAAATGGTGTTAGGCGCCTTGGGTAAAGTAGAAAAACCGTTTGGGCTTCGAAAGATAGAGCTTGGACTTCAAAGAGCGCCCGATCTTAGCCTCAACCCACGTAGAAACCTTCAGGAGCTCCTCAAGATTCACGCCCGTCTGAAGCCCATGACCCTCAAGCAACCACGCCACTTCCTCCGTAGCCACATTGCCAGAGGATCCTTCAGCGTAAGGACAACCCCCAAGACCACCAATCGATGAGTCAAAGGTCCTTAAACCAATTTCAAGCGCCGTTTGAATATTGAGAAGAGCACAGCCTCGGGTGTCGTGGAAATGTCCCGCAAGATTTTCAAGACCGACCTCAGATTGAAGGGCAAAAAAGACATCTTTGACCTGCTTAGGGTGAGCCACTCCGATCGTGTCACCAATCGAGACCTCAAAACACCCCAGGTCCAACAACTGCCGAGCTATCTTCACAAGGCGCCTGGGATCTTGCTCGCCCTCATAAGGGCATCCAAAGGCCGTCGAAATGTAACCACGAACCTTAATACCTTTGTCCTTCGCGGCCGGAATCAAATCCTCATAAAGATGAAGTGAATCCTTCACAGTCATCCCGATATTCTTTTGGGTGAACGAATCACTTGTGGCGGTGAAAACAGCAATCGATTTCACACCCGAAGCGAGAGCTCGCTCTAAGCCCTTTTGATTGGGGACAAGAAAACTTAAGTCGATCTCAAGATTTTTGGCCTTCTCCCACACCAACTCGGAGTCGACCATTTGAGGAATCGCTTTTGGCGAAACAAAACTTCCACCCTCAATCCATTTCAAACCGCAAGACGCAAGCTTTTGAATCAGCTCCAGTCGATCCCCTACAGACAGAATCGATTTTTCATTTTGGAGGCCATCGCGCGGACCCACTTCCACAATCTTGACCTGATCTGAAAACACACTCATGACTTCTCCCAACAAACTAAAACGGCATCATGCGGAACCCAATCACCCTCTTTGACCTTTACTTCGGAAACCTTCGAGTCCATGGAAGCTTTGATCTGATGCTCCATCTTCATGGCCTCAAGCACCACCACCGTCTGGCCTGCCTTGATTTGCTCCGATGGAGAGACGAGCACCTTCACAACCTTTGCGGGCATGGGACTCTTCAAAAACTTCCCCTGATCCAGGGGAGCCGAATCAACACCTGAAGAAAGCCCTCGCTGAGGAGCAGGCATCGTCCAGTCGGCAAAGCGAGTATGGAAATAGCGAAGATCTCCATGATCTTCGAAATCAATCTCCTGAGTGGGGCGAAGAGTTCGACCCCAAGGGGATTCATAATCGAGCTCCTCATCCAATTCCGAAGCCGCAATCTCCCCGCGTTCCAGTTTTTGGATCAACTCAAGTCCAGCCTCTGAATCAAATCGAAAGGGAATGTCTGCCAGAAGATTGGTCGACATCAACCCCTGTCGCACTCGCGCATCCTTGAGAATCTGAATCAGATAGGCTCGATTCGTGACGGGACCAAAGACCACAGTCTGCTCAAGAGCAGCCTGAAGTCGATCCATAGCTGCATCTCGATCTGAACCAAAAGCAATCATCTTGCCGAGCATCGAATCAAAATGAGGAGGAACTGAATTCTTCTCATAGTAACCAAAGTCTGTTCGTACATTCTCAGGAAGCCGTAGTCGGTGAATTTTGCCACCACTTGGCAGAAATCCCTGCACAGGATCTTCCGCGCACAGCCGAGCCTCGATGGAATGACCCTTGGACTCGGCTTTCAGATCAGCAATCGATTCTCCCTTTGCCACGCGGAGCTGCCACTCAACTAAGTCCACACCCCAAACCATCTCGGTCACGGGATGTTCCACCTGGAGACGAGCATTGACCTCCAAAAAGTAAATCCCATCGGCACCATCCCAAATCCACTCAACCGTTCCTGCTGAGCAATACTCGGCAGCTTTGCCCAACTTTTGTGAGGCTTCTAAAATTCGAGCTCGAACGCTCGCAGGCAAAAACACACACGGAGTTTCTTCAAAGACTTTTTGATGACGCCTTTGAAGTGAGCACTCTCGCTCTCCAAAGACTCGGATGTTTCCATGCTGATCCGCCAGCATCTGAACTTCAATATGGCGAGCAGGCTCAACAAGCTTCTCCAAAAACACTCGATCATCATTGAACGCGGCCTTGGCAAGTCGCTTGCTTGACTCAAGGGAACTCAAGAACTCATCTTTGTGAGTGACTTTGTACATTCCCTTTCCACCGCCTCCAGCCGAAGGCTTGATCAACAGCGGAAATCCTAGATTCATCGCCTCTTTCAGAAGTCGATGGGAGCTCTGATCGTCTCCCTCATAGGATGGCAACAGAGGAACCGATAGGGTTTTGAGAAATCGCCTTGATCCAATCTTATCTCCTAAAAGTCGCATGGCTTTGGAGGAAGGCCCGATAAACTGAAGACCCGCCGCCGTCACGGCATCCACAAATGAGGCATTCTCCGACAAAAATCCGTAGCCTGGATGAATATGTGTGGCCTGCAATTTCTTCGCCGCCTCAATCACTTTTGAAGCATTGAGATACGTTTGAGCAGCTTCATCGCCGCCGAGCGGAAGAGAGCCGCCGGCCTCTCGAACAAAAGGCATTTCAGAATCACAGTCAGCGTAGCCAACGACGGCTTTGATTCCTAAGCGCTTTGCACTTCGAATCACTCGACGCGCAATTTCTCCTCGATTGGCGATGTAAACAATCACGACTCGGTTAATGACCTCTTCCAGCTCGGAGTTTGACGATTGAGAAAAGCCGAGATTCCCTCCTGAGCCTCCGCCCCTACTCGAATTCGAGAGAGAACTTTGGATGTGACTTCAGCAATGTCCTCACGCCAAAGTTCATTGCCACTCATCTGACGCAAGAGTTTCTTGGCCTCACGAACGGCTTGAGGGCCAGAACTCGAAAGCTCCTGCAAATACTCATTGGTGAGCGAAAAAAAGGTGCTCGCCGGTGCAACATCGTGAATCAGGTGAATTGACTTGGCCTCAGCCGACTTAAAGCGCTTACCTGTCAGATAATATTTTCGAGCGGCACTCCACCCGATTTTCCTCAAGACAATCGGTCCAATCGTCGCTGGGATAAGCCCAAGCTTTACCTCCGACAGTGAGAAGAGCGCATCATCATCAGCCATTACAATATCACTCGCTGCGACCAAGCCAACGCCCCCACCAAAGGCACCGCCTTTGACTTGGGTAATCACAGGAACCGGGCATTCATCAATGGATCGAATCATCTTAGCCAAATTCAGTGCGTCTTTTTCGTTCTCCTCAGGAGATTTATCCACAGAGCTTTTCATCCACTGAAGATCTCCACCTGCGCAGAAGAAATCTCCAGATCCCTTGAGAATGACGGCCCGAATTTCACCCCCAACAGTCGAAAAAATCTGTCGAAGAGCCGTCATCATATCAGCCGTCATTGCATTTTTTGTCTGAGGTCGATTCAGAGTGACTGTAAGAACTGCTGATTTTGTCTCTGTTAAAACATCCATAATTACATCCTAAACACGCCAAATTGAGTTTCGGGAATCGGAGCGTTGAGAGTTGCTGATAAGGCGAGTGCTAACGTTTGACGCGTATCTTGGGGATCAATCACGCCATCGTCCCAAAGTCTCGCACTGGAGTAGTAGCAACTGCCTTCCGTTTCGTACTTTTGAAGAATGCTAGTCTTAAAATCTCTTTCAGTCGTTTGATCGGACTTGCCTCTTACGGTCCATAAAACGTGTGCGGCCTGCTCGCCTCCCATCACGGAGATTTTGGAGTTCGGCCACATGAACATGAATCGAGGCTGAAATGCTCGACCGCACATTCCGTAATTGCCAGCTCCAAAACTTCCACCAATCACACAGGTGAGCTTAGGAACGGCGGCATTGGAAACGGCTGAGACCAGCTTTGCTCCGTCTTTGGCAATTCCCCCGTGCTCAACTTGAGAGCCCACCATAAATCCGGTGATGTTTTGCAAAAACAAAAGAGGAATCTTGCGCTGACAACAGAGCTCAATGAAGTGCGTCCCCTTGAGCGCACTTTCAGAAAACAAGACGCCGTTATTGGCAATGATGCCTACAGGATAGCCATGAAGATGAGCAAAACCACAAACCAGGGTGGAACCATAGAGTGGCTTAAACTCATCAAACTCTGATCCGTCGACAAGTCGAGCGATGACCTCGCGAACATCATAGGGAGTTCGAAGATCTCGAGGCAAAATTCCATAGATCTCAGAGGGATCAAACAGAGGATCTCGAGGTTTTTCGGTCTTCAAAGAAATTCGCTTTTTGATGTTAAGATTTTTTACCATCTGACGAGCTAAGATCAGCGCTGATTCATCATTCTCAGCCATCAAATCCGCGACGCCCGATTTTCGCGTGTGGACGTCGGCCCCACCCAGAGATTCTGCATCAATCTCCTCACCCGTTGCCGCCTTCACAAGCGGAGGGCCTCCTAGAAAAATCGTTGCCTGATTTCGAACCATCACAACCTCATCACTCATCGCGGGCACATACGCACCCCCCGCCGTACAACTGCCCATCACCACCGAAAGCTGAGCAATACCTCGCGCGGACATCTGCGCTTGGTTGTAAAAAATTCGTCCAAAGTGATCTCGGTCTGGGAAAACCTCAGCCTGCAAGGGCAAGAAAGCTCCTCCCGAATCCACAAGATATAAACAGGGCAATCGATTTTCGAGCGCAATCTCTTGAGCTCGAAGATGCTTTTTGACCGTCATCGGGAAATATGTTCCGCCTTTAACCGTGGCATCATTGGCCACGATCATCACTTCTGTCCCGCTAACTCTCCCAATTCCTGTGACGATTCCAGCGCCCGGGGCTTCTCCGTTATACATTTCATGCGCCGCCAAGCCCCCCACTTCCAAGAAGGGAGAGCCATCATCCAAAAGCTTTTGGATTCGATCTCTCACGAAAAGTTTTTTTCGGGATTCATGTTTCTTTCGCAGCTCAGGATCCCCGCCTAGCGAAACCCTTTCTTTGAACTGCCGCAACTGATCTGCTAAACCACGATGAAATTCTTGATTGGCCTTGAAGTCTGAAGACTTTGTTTCAATACGACTAGAGAGTAGACCCATACGTACTTTACGTTACGGGAAAGTGCAGATTTGACGCAATCCTGGATTAAGTTTGTGCGATTAAAATACGATCTGATTTCGCTTCCTTGACCACTCCGGAACCGACAAAATGGAACGACGATGCGAACCCTGTTGTTGACTCTCCTTCCCTTGAGTTTGTGTTCTATTCTCAACGCTCAAACTCTTTCTGAACTTTATCAAATGGCCGAGGTCCAAAGCGAAACTCTCGGCTCAAAAGCGGCCTTGGTCGACCAAGCTAATATTCGTTACTATCAGGCGCTGGGATCGATTCTGCCGTCTGTAAACTTGGAGTTTAACCAGACAAAACAGGACCAGATCGCCTCGGGACTCGCTGGAACAATCACCAACTTCAAGATCACCGGCACTCAGCCCATTTTCAAAGGCTTTCGAGAATACTACGGTCTGTTTCAAGCGCGGGACCTTCTCAAGTCTGAGGAGTTAAGCCAAAAGGCCGAGCAACTTAAATTGCGAGAGCAGGTCGCTGCGCGACTTTTTAAGTTTTTATCTTTTGAGGCAGAGCTCAAGAGTTTTGCCGAAGGCCAGACCGCACTTGAAAAACGCGTCTTGGAACTTCGCTCTCGAGTCCAAACGGGACGCTCAAAGCGAAGCGATGTTCTAAGCGCTGAAGCCAACCTCGAAAGCCTCAAGTCGCAAATGAAGATCTTTGAAGCTCAGAGAGATATTGAGGTTCAAAATCTTGTTTTCCTGACAGGCCTTAAAACCCCACTGAAAGCTCCATCATTGGCACCTTCGAAATCTCCGATCTCGCTTGAGGAAATGTCTGGGCTCAGCAGATCTCATCCTAAAGTTCGAGCGGAGTCCTACAAACTCGAGGCAGCCAAAGATAATCGCAAAATGAGCTGGGGAGAGCACCTACCGACAGCGGATCTCTCTGGAAACTATTATCTCAAAAGAACTGGGACATTTCAGGATGTTGAGTGGGATATTCGCTTCGATGCCAAACTGCCGATTTTTCAGGGAGGAGTCGGCATCAACAAAGTTCGTGAAGCGCATGCCAAAGAGCGCCAAGCGCTGATGGAGCTTCAACGAGTTCAGCGAGAAGCAGCACTTCAGATTCAGGGAGATGTCACCAACTACAACGCTCGACTTGCTGAACTTCGTTCGCTTGAAAAGGCTGTAGAGTTATCAAGAGCCGCCTACAGAGAACAAAATTCACAGTACGATCTGGGACTCGTCAGCAACTTGGATGTGCTTTCGTCGTTGAGCACTTACTACGAAACAAAACGAAGTCTTGATCGAAGTCTTCATGAGCTCTTGTTTCTTGAAGAAAAACTACGATTACTGAAGGAGTCTATTCAGTGAGTCTTTCTGAATTTTCCGTCCGACACCCTGTTTTTGCCTGGATGCTTATGTCCTCTCTCATCATCTTTGGTGGCATCTCATTCACTCGAATGGGAATCAGTGAAAACCCTGATGTGGATTTTCCTATTGTCGTAGTTTCCGCCTCGCTCAAAGGCGCTTCTCCCGAAGTGATGGAGCTGTCTGTAACGGACATCATCGAAGATGCCATGATGACAGTCGAGGGTGTGACGGGTGTTTCCTCCAACTCTCGACAGGGTAGCGCGAGCGTGACTGTGGAATTTGATATCAGCAAGGATATCAACTTTGCCCTTCAGGAAATCCAAAATCGCTTGATTCAGGTTCAAGGCAGCTTTCCTCGAGATATGGACCCCCCGACTGCCCGAAAGATCAATCCCGAGGATCAGCCCATCATGTGGATCTCCGTGCGAAGTCCTGAACTGACGAATCGCGAGCTTTCGGATTTCGTCAAAACGAATCTAGAGGATCGGATTGGACGAGTTCCAGGAGTTGCTGATCTGATGATTGGCGGTTCCGCCGATCCCATCATTCGCGTGGACGTTGACCCTGCAAAACTGAGCTCCTACGCGTTGACTGTCAAAGATGTCACCAGCGCTATTGCCTCAGAACATGTGGAAAGACCAGGCGGTCAGTTTAGCGAGCTCAATCGAGAGCTGGGAGTTCGAACCTACGGAGAAGCCAAGAGCCTTGAGGACATCTCACGAATTCGCATGAACACTCGCGGAGGAGCTCCCAACTTCATTCCCATTGAGATTCAACAAATCGCCAGTGTTTCTCGAGGTGTTGCGGAAGTGCGCCGAATCAGTCGAACCAATGGGGAAGCCTCCATTGGCATCGGGGTTCGAAAGCAGCGGGGCTCAAACGCTGTCGCGGTTGCTGATGGGGTCAAAAAGGAGATCGCCGCTCTTGAGGGAACACTCCCCAATCAAATCAAGCTGGCCGTGAACTTTGATAGCACAGCTTTCATCAAGGAAAACGTCGCGGAACTCAATCTCACACTCATCCTTGCAGCCGTTCTTACAGCTCTCGTTTGTTTGTTTTTTCTGGGCTCACTGGGGTCAACCATCAATATTATTCTTGCGATCCCTACATCCATCATCGGCACCTTCATCTTTCTTTATTTCTCGGGATTCACCCTCAACACGTTTACGCTCTTGGGACTCAGCATTGCGATTGGAATCGTTGTTGATGATGCGATCATGATGCTTGAAAACATTCAGAGGCATCGCGAAATGGGCAAACCAAAGTTCCAGGCCGCCATTGATGGAGCTCGCGAGATTTCCTACGCAGCGCTTGTCGCAACCGTTGCGATTATTGCCATCTTTTTGCCTGTGGTTTTTATGGAGGGAATCATCGGAAAATACCTCCTCGAGTTTGGCATCACCGTCTCCGTGGCTGTTTCGCTCTCTCTTGTCGAGGCTCTGACACTGACTCCAATGAGATGCTCACAGTTTCTTTCGACTTCAGCTGAGCTGGGAAGATTTGGAAAAGGCGTCGATCATGTTTTTGAGAATCTGCGAAGAGTTTATGGGGGATTTGTGGGAATGGCTCTCAACAACCGATGGAAAATTGTTTTGTCATCGCTAGTATTCTTTGGAGCGAGCTTCGCTTCGTTAAAGTATCTCAAGTTTGAATTCGCTCCCACTCAAGATCAAAGTCGGTTTCTCATGCGCGTTCAAACTTCTGTTGATTCCAACATTCAGTTTACCGATCAGAAGTTCAAAGAAGTTGAAGCCTACCTTTCGAATCGCCCTGAGGTCGAAAGGTTCTTCGCAAGTGTTGGCGGTTTTGGCGGAAACGAAGTTAATTCTGGAGTGATCTTCGTCACGATGAAGCCCAAGGGCAAGCGCGGCATTGATCCCAAGACGAAGAAGGAACTTAGCCAACAGGATTTCATGAATGTTGTGCGCGAGGAGCTGAAATCGGTCAAAGACGCTAGCATCTTCATTCAAGATCTTTCTCAGCGGGGTTTTTCGGGTGGAGGCCGAGGATTTCCGGTTGAATTCACGATCCGAGGACCCGACTGGGAGTCACTTGGCAAATATGCCAAGGAGATTGTGAGCAAAATGAAAGATGCTGGCTTTGTTTTGGATGCGGACTCGAGCTATCGCGAGGGAGCCCCTGAACTGCAAATCACACCGGACCGAGCAGCAGCGGCTGCTCGAGGCGTAAGCATCGAGAATATTGGAGACACAGTTGCCGCTCTGACAAACGGAGTAGAAGCGGGAAAGTTTTCCGAAAGGGGTCGAAGATACGACATCCGAGTCCAACTGGCCTCCTCAGCCAACAAGACACGAGAAGTTCTTGAGCGGTTGTTTGTGCGAAACAATCGTGGGGAACTCGTCCCCCTTAAGGCTGTTGTAAAGATTGAGGAGAGAAATGTTCTACCTTCTGTCCAAAGAAAGGATCGAGAACGCTCCATTCAAATCTTTGGCAATGTTGCTAAAGGCAAATCTCAAACGGAGGCGATTGCCCACTCCCAAAAACTTGCCAACGAAATTTTACCTGACGATTACAAAGTTGTACTGTCCGGAACTGCGCAGTCTTTCAAGGACTCTTTTAGATCGCTGTTGTTTGCTCTCATCTTGGGAATTGTCATCGCCTATATGGTTTTGGCGTCACAATACAATTCGTATGTCCATCCTCTGACAGTTCTCATGGCTCTACCCTTTAGCGTCTCAGGAGCGTTCTTGGGACTATTGGCGGTGGGCCAGTCCTTTAATCTCTACTCCTTCATCGGATTGTTGCTATTGATGGGAATTGTAAAAAAGAATTCGATCTTGCTCGTCGATTATACCAATCAACTTCGCGCCCAGGGCTTGGGCCTTAAGGACGCGCTTCTCAAAGCTTGTCCGACAAGACTGCGACCAATTTTGATGACGTCGTTTGCAACGATTGCTGGAGCGATGCCTGCTGCACTTTCAATTGGGCCTGGAGCTGAAACTCGACAACCTATGGCGATTGCTATTGTTGGAGGGGTTTTGGTTTCAACACTGCTTACTTTGTTTGTTGTGCCGTGTGTGTATAGCCTGCTCTATCCCATTGAGCGCCGGGTGGATCCAGCCTCCGATCAAGAGCGCGCTGCTGCTTGAACGCGCTCGGACTTGATCGCAGAGTTGAGAGTTTTAAGCACAGAGTTCCAGTCTGAATAATCTTCAATGAGGTGAGAAACACCTTCGCGAGAGAGGTAGTCAACCCCTCGAATATCGGTCACTCCAATGAAGGGGATGTTCAACTTTTGAGTGGCCCAAAAATCCCATCGACCATCTCCAAGATAAGTCGTCGAGAGAAATTGATCGACTTGATAGTGAACTCGCGCCCGATCCACTGCAAATCGTATGATCTCCTCACGGGCAAAATGATCATCGGCATAGGATGCAGGAAGGTGTTCCGTCAGTATTCCAGCCGAGCCCAGCTTAAAGTGCGCTGATTTCTTCCACCCACCCGTAGCAATAGCCACCCGAAAATCAGGCGATGCTTGAAGGCGTGCAATCACCTCTCGCGCACCCGGCACTGTTGCAGGCGCGCCCTCTCGAGCTAAATAAAACTTTTTGAGGTGGTCCACAAACCGAAGCTGAAAGCTTTGAATCTCCTCCGCACTTGGGCCTCGGCCTCGAGCTCGCTCTAAGAGTTCATGCAAGATCCCCGAGTCGGTGGAGTATTGATAAGAACCCCAGTCGGTGCTGACTCCTTTCAACGCAAACTCCTCAGCGACTGCCGAGCGAAAGCAGGCTTCATCAGCCTCATTACTTCTTAAGAGAGTCCCATCAATATCAAAGACAACCAAATGCACAAAAATCAGCGTACTTGAGAGCCAGACTGATTTGCACTAAAAGAAAACCCATGAAGGCAGTTATCTTTGAAATCGCAACGCTCGCAGGGGGTTGCTTTTGGGGTGTTGAAGAGCTCATCCGAAAACTCCCCGGCGTTGTGGAAACAGACGTTGGATACAGCGGGGGCAATGTTGACAAACCAACCTACGAGGTCGTCAAAACAGGAAAATCAGGTCACGCTGAAGCCATCCAGATCAAGTTCGACCCCAAGAAGATCAGCTTTGAAGAGATTCTTTTGTTTTTTTTCAAGATTCATGACCCCACAACCCTCAACCGCCAGGGAAATGATATTGGATCACAGTATCGCTCAGCAATTTTCTATCATTCGGATGAGCAAAAACAAATTGCTGAACGGGTGAAAGCGCGGGTTGATGCTTCTAAGAAATGGAAGAAACCTGTGGTGACGGAGATTTTGCCTTTCACGGCGTTTCATCGCGCTGAAGACTTCCATCAGGACTATCTCCAACGAACCCCCAATGGTTATACTTGCCACTTCATTCGTGATTTAGATTTTTAAGCCGTCACTCAAGATGAGGGCTGCGAGACATCAAGGACCGCCGCCCGACTCTGAGTTTTGCGTATCGGTGACGGGACTCGAGCCGCCTGGACTAAATGATGCGGGATAGGAGATACTCGAGCACAAACTCAATGGAGTTGATAAGCCTATGAATCCAGTCGTTTACTTTGAAATACCAGTCATTGATATGAATCGAGCTATTGATTTTTATGGTGGCGTCTTCGGATTCGACTTCACTCAAGAAAATATTCATGGAAATGAGATGGCATTCTTTCCCCTTGATTCGAGCCTCCAAGGTATAACGGGAGGACTTGCAAAGGGCGAAATTTACAAGCCAACAAAAGAGGGTGTGTTAATTTATTTCTTTACCCAAGATATTGATAAAACTTTAGCCCAGATTCTAGAGCTTGGCGGGATGGTTTTGTTTCCAAAAACGAGTGCTGGCAAATATGGCTTCGTTGCGGAATTTCAAGATTCAGAAGGTAACAGAATCGGATTAAGCC
>CAZZLQ010000061.1:0-12192 GCA_964655245.1 uncultured Bacteriovoracaceae bacterium
AAACGAATCGCGATTATTGGATCGGGAATTTCTGGAATCTCAGCGGCCCATCGGCTGCAAAAAAAATTCTCAGTCAGTATTTTTGAAAAGGAATCTGGAATTGGTGGGCATACCAACACGGTAACTTTGACGACTGGCCCGGATGCGGGCACTCCCGTCGACACTGGCTTTATTGTTTTTAATGATCGTACGTATCCCAACTTCATCAACCTCCTCAATGATTGGGGCGTCGCAAGCCAAGTCAGCGATATGTCTTTTAGTTACTGGGATCGCGAGAGCGATTTTTGCTACGCCGGCACCAACTTCAATGGCCTCTTCGCCAAGCGCCGACATTTGTTTTCTTCTCGATACTGGCGTTTTCTCAAAGAGATTACTCGGTTTAATCGAGCCGGTCTCGATGATCTCCTTCGCCGCGGCCAAGAACTCGAGACCATGACGCTCGCGGATTATGTTCAAAGTCTCGGTCTCAGTGAGGATTTTAAGCGTTGGTATCTTTGGCCCATGGCAGCGGCCATCTGGTCCGCATCTCAGGGATTGATCGATCAGTTTCCTGCTTCGACTTTTCTCCATTTCTTTCGAAACCATGGACTTCTTGACCTAAGAAACAGGCCTGTTTGGAGAACGATTAAGGGTGGAAGCCACTCGTATCTCAAGGCCTTTCAAAACTCGTTCACAGGTCAGATCAATCACGATGAGGCTGCTGTAAAAATCATTCGGCACTCGCAAAAGATTGAGATCCTCACCAGCCAGAACCGAAGGCATTTTTTTGATGCGGCCGTCCTCGCATGTCATGCGGATGATGCATTGTCTCTCATAGAAAATCCGACGAAGCTAGAGAAGCGCCTACTGGGCGCTTGGTCTTATTCCAAGAACCGAACCTTTCTTCATACGGATCTTAGCTTTATGCCCAATCGCCGAGCGGCCTGGGCCTCTTGGAACTATGTTTCAGACTCGCAAGAGCGCATCGGCGACTCGGTCACCCTGACCTACGATATGAACCGACTCCAGAATCTCAAAACAAAGCGCCGCTATCTTGTCACGCTCAACCCCACTCGAGAGATTTCAAAAGAGCACCTCATCAAAGAGATTCTTTACACTCATCCTCAGTACACACTTGATGCTCTTCAATCCCAAAAGCATCTGCACGAGCTTCAGGGGACCGACCGCCTTTACTTTGCAGGAGCTCATTTTGGATTTGGCTTCCATGAGGACGGGGCTAAATCCGGGCTCGAAGTTGCCAAACTTCTGGGGGCCGCGAACTGATGAACGCGATCTACGAGGGAGAGGTTTTTCATTCCCGCGTTGGCAGTGTGAATCATTCTTTTAAATACCCCATTTACTTTTATCGGGTTGATGTGGATCAGCTCGAAGCTTTGAGCAAGGGCGTTTGGCTTTTTTCCCACAACGCTTGGAACATCGTCTCCATTTATGATCGGGATTATCTGGATCGCTCAAATCTACCGCTTCGAAAAAAAGTTGAAAACTGGCTCGAAAAGTCGGGAACCCCTCTAAAGCCAAAGCGAATTGAACTCGTTAGCTCAGCCAGATTTTTTGGTTATGTTTTTAATCCTGTAAGCTTTTTTTATTGTTACGATGAGGAGGACTCCCTTACGGCGATTTTGGCAGAGGTGAGCAATACTTTTGGGGAACGGCATCTTTACGTTGCTTCCAATCTGACGCCTTCGGAGAAAGGCGAGTTCGATCCTACCTTTGAAAAACTTTTTCACGTCTCGCCATTTTATGCGCGCGATGGGGAGTATCGCTTTCGCTTTACACGTCCCGACAAAGACTATTTCATGCGTATTGATCTGTACCGCGACAACAAGCTGGCCTTAAGGGGACAGATGAACGCAAAGTCGCTTGAATTCAGTGGTCCAAGGATGCTTCGGACCTTAGTTCGATATCCCTTGACCGCTGCTCTGACAATGCCAAGAATCCTGTGGCAAGCTGCGAAACTTCATTTTGGAAAGAGACTACCTGTGTACACAAAACCAAACCCAAAGAGTGAATGGACCCATCGAGTAAAGCCCGCAAACTTCTTGCAACGCCTTTGCCAACAAGCGGTGCTCAAGTTTTTGAGAAGTCTCAAAAGTGACGGACTTGTTTTGAAAATGCCCGAAGGCGAAGAGCTCACCTTTGGCTCACCCCATTGCTCCGATCCTGCTATTTTGAATGTTCACAGTTATGAGTTTTTTAAGCGCACAGCTCTTGCGGGAGACATTGGCCTCGGAGAAGCCTTTACATCAGCAGAGTGGACGAGTCCTAATCCTGTACGAGTCCTTCAGTTTTTTATCCGAAATTGGGAAAACAAGACAGATAGCGAGCTGCCCTGGGCGGCTCTGGGTCGAAAGCTCAATCGCTGGAGACATCTTAGTCGAGCGAATACTCTCACCAACAGCCCCAAGAACATCATGGATCATTATGATCTCTCGAATGATTTTTTTGCGCTCTTTCTCGATCCCAGCATGACCTATTCGAGTGGGATCTATTCCTCTTCCTTGACGAGTCTCGAGGATGCTCAGCGTGCCAAGATCGATCGAATCATTTCATTGGCTCAAATTGGGCCCAACGATCATGTCCTTGAGATTGGCTGTGGTTGGGGCGGCTTTGCCATTCGAGCAGCAAAGACCACTGGTTGCCGAGTCACAGGGATCACACTTTCTCCCTCTCAACTTGAAGAGGCTCAACGACGAGTTCGAGCAGCCGGTCTTGAAAAGCAGATTGAACTAAAGCTCATCGACTATCGCAAGATGAGCGGAGAGTTTGATAAGATTGTCTCCATCGAAATGCTCGAGGCCGTCGGTCATGAGAACTTTGATTCCTATTTCTCCTCAATCGATCGCCTTCTCAAAAAAGACGGAATTGCAGCGCTTCAAGGTATCACCATGCCTGACCACCGATATGCTGCCTATTTGCAAGGGACCGACTGGATTCAAAAGCACGTTTTTCCAGGGGGCGAAATTGCCTCCGTCTCAGGCCTTTCGGCATCAATGGCTCGCTCGTCCAAGCTCAGCATTGAAAAGCTTGATAGCTTCCCTTTGGACTACGCGCAGACTCTCAGAGACTGGCGAAAGACATTTCATGAGCGAATCGATGAAGTGCGAAAGTTAGGCTTCGGTGACGACTTCATTCGTACCTGGGATTATTATTTTTGCTATTGCGAGGCTGGATTTAATGAGCGAGTCATATCCGTCATCCAGCTGCAGCTTTCCCGCCCGCACAACAACAAACTCAAAAGAGATTAAAGGGACTAACCATGACGAGCCGAAAGCGACCTGTCATTAAACCCAAGAGCGAGAGAAACCATGAGTATGACTGGATTGGTAGCATACCCTTCTTGTCAGTTCATGCAGCAGCACTGGGAGTCTTTTTTGTTTCCTTCTCCTGGTGGGCCGTTTTTTTATGTGTCGCTTTGATTGTGGTTCGCACATTCGGAATAACTGGAGGCTACCATCGTTATTTTTCACATAAGGCGTTCAAGACCTCCCGCGCCGTTCAGTTTGGTTTAGCGTTTTTGGGCAACTCATCGGCACAAATGGGCCCTCTCTGGTGGGCGGCTCATCATCGCCACCACCACCGATCATCGGATACTGCTCAGGACATTCACTCGCCCATTCAAGATGGATTTTTCTGGTCGCATATGGGCTGGATCATTTCGGCCAAATACATGAAAACTGAAACTCATTTGATTGAGGACTTTGCTCGATTTCCGGAGCTTCGCTTCTTGGATCGATACCATTGGTTTGCACCTCTTTGCCTTGCGATTGCTGTCTTTGGCTTGGGGCATCTCTGCTCCATCGTTTGGCCCTCCTCTCAGATTACAAGCTGGCAGTTTTTGTTCTGGGGATTTTTCTTGAGCACCGCCCTCCTTTATCACCTGACTTTTTCAATCAACTCGCTCATGCATCTCTTTGGCTCTCGACGATTTGAAACCGCGGACGATTCCCGCAACAATCCTGTTCTGGGGGTTTTGACCTTGGGAGAGGGATGGCATAACAACCACCATCGCTATCCTCAGTCTGCGCGAAACGGCTTCTACTGGTGGGAGTTCGATCCGACTTATTATGTTTTGAAGGTGATGGAGAAAATGAAACTTGTTTGGTCACTCCAGCAAGTCCCGGATCATGTTTATCAAGAGGCTGAGCGCAAGAAGCTGGCGGCGTAATCACTTATGAGCGCAGTTATCGTTTGGTTTCGTCGAGACTTAAGGCTTTCAGATAATGCGGCCCTCACAGCGGCAGTAGAGCTCGGATTGCCCATCATTCCCGTTTATGTGTGGGCACCAGCTGAGGAGGCTCCCTGGGAGCCTGGAGCGGCAAGCCGGTGGTGGCTTCATCAATCGCTTGAGTCCCTTTCGGATAGCCTGAAATCAGAGGGGAGCAAGCTCACTCTTCGAAGCGGCAAATCCCTCGAACAGCTTTTAGAGATCATCAAAAAGACGGGTGCGTCCCATGTCTTTTGGAATCGTCTTTATGATCCCAAAACGAAAGAGCGCGATGAGAATATTAAGACGGAACTTAAGAAACGAGGGGTTGAAGCGAAGTCATTAAACTCCTCTCTTCTCTATGAGCCTTGGACAGTTGAGACGGGTCAAAAGAAACCTTTTCAGGTTTTCACTCCTTTTTCCCGCAAGTGTCTGATCGAATCGCCGGTCCAACCGCTCTCAAGGCCGAAGAAAATCCTGAGCCCCAAGCAGTGGCCTCAAACGGAAAGCCTTGAGAGCCTTGAGCTTCTTCCGAGCAAAATTCGCTGGGACAAAAAACTGGCTGGCCATTGGACTCCAGGAGAAACGCAGGCGACAAAACATCTTTCGACGTTTCTAAGAGCTGCCGTTGAAAGCTATTCGGAGGGACGAGATACGCCCTCCATCGTGGGGACATCGCGGCTGTCGCCCTATCTTCACTTCGGGGAAATCGGACCTCGCCAGGTCTGGCAAAAAACCACTGAAGCCCAAAAGGCGATGAAGGGTGCAACTGCCAAGGCATCTTCACAAAAATTTTTGATGGAGATCATCTGGAGAGAGTTTGCTCATCATGTGCTTTTTCACTTTCCATTTACCTCGGATGAGCCCCTTCGTGCTGACTTCAAGAACTTTCCCTGGAAACGACAGGCCAAGGCGTATCGAGCGTGGTGTCGCGGCGAAACCGGCTACCCCATTGTTGATGCTGGAATGCGCCAGCTCTGGGAGACGGGGTGGATGCATAATCGAGTGAGAATGATCGTTGCCTCACTTCTGACCAAACATCTTTTGATGTCATGGAAAGATGGGGCCGAGTGGTTTTGGGATACGCTAGTGGATGCGGATCTCGCCGCCAATTCTCTCGGTTGGCAGTGGGCCGGGGGATGCGGCGCGGATGCAGCACCCTACTTCAGAATTTTTAATCCAGTCCTTCAGGGAGAGAAGTTTGATCCTGATGGGAGCTACGTCAAGCACTGGGTGCCGGAACTGAAAAGCCTGCCCAGCTCTCACATCCACAAGCCTTGGGAGTGGACTGGTCAGAAAATCTCTTATCCGCGCCCCGTCATTGAACTCTCTGAGGGCAGAGATCGAGCGCTTGCTGCATTTAAGGAGTACAAAAAGTGAGCATTGAAATCGTGATTGCACTTCATCTTGCCGCCACTCTTTTCATGGTCGGCGTGATTTGGTTTGTACAAATCGTCCACTACCCCCTCTTTGCCTTGGTATCGCCCGAAGCTTATCCAAGTTATGAAAGACAGCATCAGCGGCTGACAACTTTTGTCGTTGCTCCCGCTATGCTCATCGAGCTGTTCTCTGGAGCCTGGATCGCCTATGCCATTCCCGCCTACCGAAATGATCCCCTGTTTGGAATTGCGGGTGCTCTTTTGATTGTCATTTGGCTTTCTACTTTCTTGCTCCAAGTCCCCTGCCACCAAATGCTCTCCGAGAAGTTTAGTGCGCAGGTTCACAGACGACTTGTTTTGTCGAATTGGGCTCGAACAGTGGCCTGGACCTTTCGAGGGATCGCCGTCGTTGTTCTGATTTTTTATCTTTAGGTTTTACCAAAAATCGATTCGATCACCCCAAATCGATAGTCGAAAATCTCCGCAACATCCCTTTCCACAAAAGCCCCGGCGACAAGATCGCCGATCTTGCCAAAGGGCAGTCGAAAGCGCACAACGTCGGTCATCTCGGTTCCACCGTCTTTTTCGACAAAAGTGTGAGTATGGTGCCAAAGTCGATAAGGGCCCTTCATTTGAAAATCGACAAAGCTCTTATTGTGGTCCCACTCAATAATTTCTGTTGTCCAAAAGACGGGAAAACCGTGCACCCTGAGTCGATACTTAAAAACACATCCCTTCTCGATTCGGGGGTGGGACTGGTATGTAATACGGAAATTCAGCCAAGGCGGCGTTATTCGCTCCAGATTCTTGGCATCAGCAAAGAACGGAAAAACCTCAGAGACAGGCCGGGGAAGCCACTGTACTCGCTTTAAAACCCTCTCTTTAGCCTGCAGCATCGTCTAACTCCTTGAAACCAAACTTCTTATCCAGTATCAGAAAGGAAGATACAGGATTTGGGGGTCAGCATGAATATCTTAAGCGTCAAATTTACTGATCGATCCGCACCCAAGGATTTTGTCGAATCCCTTCGAACAACAGGCTTTGGAGTTGTTTCCAATCACGGCATCACAAAGACATTGATTGAAAAGGTGTATCTCGAGTGGGCTGATTTTTTTGCCAGCTCAGAAAAGCATTCCTATTTGTTTAATCCAGAAACACAAGCGGGCTATTTCCCATTTCGATCTGAAAACGCAAAAGACTCCCCCATCAAAGACCTCAAAGAGTTTTATCATATCTACCCCGGCTTTCCCCTACCCTCGAGTCTCTCTCCAGCGACTCAAGAGCTCTACTCCAGCCTCATGAGTGTCGGAAGTGCTCTGCTTCGCTGGCTTGATGAGAATTCACCGGCGGATGTGCGCGGTCTCTTCTCGACACCCCTCGCTCAGATGATTGAGCGGTCAGAAAAAAATCTCTTTCGAATCATTCACTACCCGCCCCTTGTCGGAAACGAAGAGGCGGGAGCGATTCGTGCTGCCGCACATGAAGATATTAACTTGATTACCCTTCTGCCCGCTTCAACGGAAATGGGGCTTGAAGTGAAGGGATCGCAAGGCGAATGGATCGCTGTTCCCGGAGGCTTTGGCGATTTAGTGATTAATGTGGGAGACATGCTTCAGGAAGCGAGTGGTGGCTTCTTTAAATCAACAACTCATCGAGTGGTAAATCCCAAAGGAGAAGCAGCCAAGCGGCCTCGTTACTCCATGCCACTTTTTATTCATCCACGGCCTGAGGTTCGCCTTTCAAAGCAGCACACAGCGGACTCGTATTTGAATGAGCGCCTTCGAGAGTTGGGCTTGAAATCTTAGTTACGTCTCGATCGTTCCGTAGGATTTGTGACCAAGGGCGAGAAACTCGGCACGGGTTGAGGCTTCTTTGAACTGACCAAGCAAACATGATGTCATCATAAGACCCGGCGTTTTTACCCCTCGCATCGACATACAGGTGTGTTTGGCTCGAACAATCACACCAACGCCCAGGGGATCAAGATGCTCCATCATCGCTTGAGCAATTTGCTCCGTCATTCGCTCCTGAACCTGTAAGCGCCGCGCAAAGCAGTGAACCAATCGACCAATTTTAGAAAGTCCGACAATCCGATCTTTCGGCAAATAACCAACTGTGCAATGCCCCTGAAACGGCAACAGATGGTGCTCGCACAAACTCCAAAATTCCATATCCCGAACCACAATCATCTCGTCACAGCGATCCGAAAATGTCGTCGACAGGATCGCTCGCGGATCATCTTGATAACCCGAAGTCATCTCCTTGAATGCCTTAACCACCCGATGAGGAGTTTTCTTTAAGCCTTCGCGATCTGGGTTTTCACCCATGCTTTGAATCAATACGCGAATAGCGGCTTCAGCTTCGATTTGCCGTCCGTCCATAGTGCGGCCAGTTCTGCCACCGGCCACTTTTTTGTCAAGCCTGCTCAAAGAACGCGGGCCAGAATCCCCTTTAAATAGGCCGATTCCGGGCATGCTGCGGAGATCGGATGATCGGGAGACGCCCCCACTTGATCGAGAATTTGAACATCTCTTTTAGCCCGTCGAGCCGCCGAAGCAAGCATCGAGAAGAACTCATCCCGCGAGATCTGTCCGGAACATGAGAACGTAAAATAGCACCCACCCGGCTCAACCAGCTTGAGAGCCTCTTCGTTGATTCGAAAATATTTTCGAAGTGCATTATTTTTGAACTTACGGCTAGTAGCTAGTTTCGGTGGGTCGACAATAATGAGATCGAAGCGATCTTTTTGGTGGGATCGCATGAAATCAAAAACATCCTCACAGAAAAACTCAACCTGAGAACATCCGTTGAGTTTCGCTGACTGGCGGGCCAACTCAATCGCCGGCTCAGACGAATCTACCGCCCAAACACGCTCAGCACCTGCTCGCGCGGCAGCGAGTGAAAATCCCCCTGAATAAGAAAACAAATCCAAAACTCGCCGGCCCTTCGAAAGCTCCATCACACGAGCCCGGTTGAGCTTCTGATCGAGATAAAATCCGGTCTTCTGACCGCTTCGAAGCGAAACCATATGCTGGCTTCCATTTTCCAAAATGGAAAAATCCGATTCAGGAAGAGCCCCGACAATCTCATCGTCTTGCTCAAGACCTTCCTGCTTGGCCACCGAGCGATCACAGCGGACCATCATTCCCTTAACTCCGACCAGCTCTTGCAGAAGCTCGAGAATAACCGCCTTTTTTGTAAAAAGGGCCGCGCTTGAAAAGTTCACGCTCAAAAAATCGCCAAATCGATCGACTGTAAGCCCAGACAAAAAATCAGCCTCGCTAAAAACCAAACGAACGGACTCATGAGGACCGAGAGCTAAAATCTTTTTTCTAAGATCCACAGCACGAGTAAGCTGACGCTTCCAAAAATCTCGATCCAGCCGCTGGGACTCATCCCATGAATAAACTCGAGCACAGATCTGACTGGTTGGATTGAACAACCCATAACCTAGAAACGTTGAATCCTCGACCTTATAGATGGCCACTTCATCGCCCAAAGTCGGCTTCCCTTCAACGCGCTCCACCGCGCTCGAAAACAGCCACGGATGTCGACCAATGGTGGGACCAGCTTTGCCTCGTCTAAGGAATATCTGCGCAATCATGGGCGGCACATTCGATCTTCCAGGGGGGCTCTGGCAAGTGTAAAAGGGAGATATGATTGAGTGGATTACTGTTAAATCAAAAGCACTTCAGGGCTTTCCAGTGGAAGACAGCACCTCTCGCGACCTCCCCGTCTATCTGCCCCCTGCGTACAACCCCAAGCGTCAAGAGCCCTATCCCGTAGCGGTGATCCTCTCCGGCTGGGGATCCAAGAGCTCTGGCCTCCTTGCCGACGACTCAGCGTTTGGAATCTCTCTTCCGAGGCGCCTTGATCAGGCCATTGCTGAGAAACGGCTTCCTGAGTGTATCATCGCCTTTCCCGATGGATCAACGCGCTACGGGGGAAGTCAGTACATTAACTCTCCCTCGCTTGGCTACTACTCCGACTATCTCTGCGACGAGGTCTGCGCAGTAATCGACTCTCACTTTCACACTCATAGTGATGCAAACTTCCGAGCCATTCTCGGCCACTCAAGTGGTGGGTTTGGCGCGCTTATTAATGCAGTGCTACGGCCCGATCGCTTTTTGTTTGTCGGAAGTTCTGCCGGCGACACTTTCTTTGAGATGTCGCTTCTGCCTGCCGTGAAGCATGTTGTCGATGAGGTGGAGAAAAGTGGCAGTCTTGAAAAGTTTATCGAGGACTTTTTATCTCACCCTCATCCCAAGAGCCTTCCTCGCTCCAAAGGTGAGGCCATGATGCTCCTGAGCCTGGCGAGCTGTTATGCTCCCTCTCCGATTGCGCCTCTTTATGGTGAGCTTTTCTTCGATCTTAAAACGGGAAAGATCGATTCTGATCTATGGGATCGATATCTAAGCTGGGATCCTCTGCACTTTTTTCCTCGACACGCTGAATCCGCAACGAAGATAAAATACATCTATCTCGACGCCGGAAAACAAGATGAGTACGGATTGCAACTCGGCCATCGCCAACTCGCCTCCGTTCTGACTCAACTCCGGATTCCACATACGATCGAGGAGTTTCCGGGTGGTCATAGTGGGCAAACGTGGCGATATGAAACCCGGCTCAAAAATATTTTTGATCGAATGCTTGCTCTAGAATGACTCTAAGACCAGCTTGTAGCGAAAAGGGAACAAAAGTTTTGATTCATCTCCGTTGACTGGGCCCTTCGAACCCAGGGTGCGAAGGTGATCTGAGGACGCGACTAACTTGATATCGACAATCCACGGGCCTGTGGATGACAAGGCCTCTCCATAGGGAGAGCTGCGAAAAGCATCGACCAAAAGCTTCTGCGCGTCAGGATCTCTGTTCACTCGACCTATGGCCTCAAGCCCCTCTTCAACAGCAACCAGGGCAAAAAATGCATCTGAATGTGTGTCCCAAACAAGTGAGTTGTAAAACAGTGGATCCTCTTCGACGCGGCCCGTGGCTCTTCTGACATCTCCGGGCAGATCGAGCTGAGGCATTTGCGCGAGCTTTTGAAGTCGATCATTCAAAACATCAACCAAGTTAGGGTCGTTAATTTCCCACTCAATCTTTTCACCCGAAACTGCTCGATCATTGAGATGCTTTAACACGCTGGAGAACAAGTTAAGGTCCTGCATGGCCTCTGCTTCACCGCGAGGAAGCCTCAATCTCAAATCAAAGTGTCCGTCTTGAGGATTTTCAAAGGACAATTGAATTCGACCGGGGTTCTCTGAATCAAAATTAAAATCAATTGTTGGCGCGGCCGTCTGAATATTGATTTTCCACCGGGTTTTATAGGTTCGCCCCGTATCCGACCCTACAATCTCAGACAGATCGGTTTCGACAGCTGCGCTTTCAACGAGCGATTTTGCGGGCCTTCCTTGAAAGCGCACAAGAGCCTCGCGGCACGATGAATTCAAACTCCAAGCTTGAACCAAAGAAGGAATGAAAAGAATCAAAAGCAAAACCCAATGATGTCGCAGCAAAGCAATCTCCCTCCCTTGAATATCTTCGTCTTACAAAAGGAGGGCTCCGTTGGAAAGCATTTATGAGACTTAAGGCTGTGGCTTAGGTCGAACGCCCCATTGCTTAAAGATTTCAAGCTCTTCTGCTTTTGAATAAACTTTCTTGTAGCGCGCACCCCTTCGACCCTGAACTCGAGCCTGACAGGCTGGCCATGTTTCATCGCGAAAAATCGCCCCATCAACCACCGCGAGATAGTAGGGCTTTCCCTTTGGCTTTGGAGTCGAGACGACTTCCGACACCTCAAAGGAAACCGTGTAAGCCGAGCGCGGGCCCTCAAAAAGTACGGGCTCCGCACCACCAGAAAAGCCTTGAGCAATCGCATCGCATCTCTCGTTACCATCCACACCTGAATGCCCAGCAACATATTGAAGACGAAACGATGTCCCCGATTTTTCAAACTCAGTCTTCAATCGATGGAGCTCAACCCAAAGGTCTTTGTTCTTAACAGGCTCCCCGCCTCCATTGATCCAACCATTTCTGATCCAACCCGAAATCCACTTCGTTAAACCATCAATCATGTATTTCGAATCGGTATAAACAATCAGATCCGAGATTTTTTCCCCACTCGCCGCTGCAAATCGAAGAGCCTCAATGGCTGCGGTCATCTCCATGCGGTTGTTGGTCGTTGAACTCTCTTGGCCGCCGAGCTCTCTGACGCGATCTTCACCAAATGCAACAATCGCTCCCCAACCTCCAGGGCCCGGATTGCCTGAGCACGCACCGTCCGTAAAAACAATCAGCTTCATCGGCGAAAGCTCCTTTCGATCTCACGCTTCGCCTGCTTCTTCTTCAGATCTTCCCGCTTATCAAAGCTCTTTTTACCCTTGGCTAACCCCAGCAAAACTTTGATTCGCCTGTTCTTCACATACATCTTAAGAGGAACAAGTGTTTGTCCCGCCTGCAGCTGACCGATCAACTTATTGAGCTCTCCACGATTGAGTAGCATTTTCCGAGCGCGAATGGGCGGGTGATTGGTCCGATTGCCGTGTGAGTACTCTGCGTTATGTGCGTTTTGAAGAAAGAGCTCGCCTCCGCGAAAGGCCGCATAGGCATCAT
>CAZZLQ010000062.1:0-11460 GCA_964655245.1 uncultured Bacteriovoracaceae bacterium
AAGGTGAATTCTCAATATTTAGTGGGAATGCTTCGAGATATCAGCTTCGACGCCATTAACAGCGTTCATTATTGGCGTCATAACTTGGCTGGCAATAAAGTCGTCAAAACATATATCTCAGGCCGGTCGGCCCATCCCCCCGTTATATTGCTCCAAGGATTTTTGGGAACACGGGGCGTCCTTCGGCCACTCGAGTATCATTTAAAGTCCGAGGGCCGAGATGTCATCTCACTTGATCTTGGATTTTTTAACATCGCGGACATTCGAACCTCATCACATCTTCTGCAGCTTAAGATTGAGAGAATTATCGAACGACATGCCAAAAAGTATGGCGTTGAGAAGGTCGACATTGTGGGACACAGCATGGGAGGACTTATCGGCCTCTACTATGTGAAGCGACTTGGGGGACACTCGCGCGTTCGAAATTTGATCACTCTCGGCACTCCCTTCAATGGAACTTGGGCCTGCTTACTTGCCATGCTTCCGTTTGGAATTGTTTCAAAAGGTCTTTGGCAGATGCTTCCCCGATCGGATTTTCTCAAAGAACTCCGCGCTCACTCTCGAGATATGCATCAAACCAAAGTGGTTTCGATTGCAGCAAAGTACGACACGATTTGTCCGCCCAAGTCCTGCAATCTTCGATTTGCCAAAAACCAATCGATTCCCGTTGGGCACGGCGGGCTTTTGATGGATCAGCGGGTTTTTGAAGCCGTTTCATCCCATCTTCCTGAGACCAAGCCTTCTTCCAAGATTATTCGGCTACACAAGTAGCTCTTCCGAAGAGAATTCGGCTTCCGAGATTCTTTGGCCTGGAAACTAAGACCAAGGCATCCGTCGATCTCGGCCTACTCATTGCAACAAGATCCCTCATGAAACTTTCAGCTCGATGGAAGAATGTGTTGTTCGGTGGAATCTGCTGCTGGGGCCTCGCTCAAGCTATTCGAGCTTGGGAGCTTCGCCGCCAAGAGCCCAAACTGATCGAGAAGGCGAAAGAAATCATTCGCCCTGCAGGAATCTTAACCCTTAAATCATTTTCATTTAGACAAGGCATTGGCGTGTTTCTTGAGGCGAGTGAGGGAGGATCCCCCATTGAATGGGTGGTAGATCTTTACCGAGCGAGCATTCTCAGCAAAGAGACCAAAAAAAAGCCCGGGACAAAAGCCCGGGCTTACAACGAATAGTCATCGCTATCCTAGAGGGTTCAAAAACCTCAAATCGGTGGTACTTACCTCTACTCACCACCAGGAAAAATCTTTAGGACTCTTTGTCCTTCAGAAGATCTTTTTTTTCCTCAGCTGTGTCTTCTGTGCTTTTTGAAGAAGAAGCTTGGCTTTCATCTGTCTCTGTGCCCTTTTCACATTGATTGGCAAATGTAGATCCGGTCATCGCGATAACAGTCAAAATTGAATAAATAGCTAGTTTCATAACATTCGTTCCTTTCATGCTCTTTCAGGTTTCGTACCTATCCGATGACTTCAATAAATGCATATTCGGTGCCAAGTAGGCAGCTGAGGGGGAGGTCGCTAAGTCCTTGAATTGATTGGATTCTAGATTGGAGCCCAAAGGGTCACCCGCCATCAAATGCGGCGCGGGAGGGTCAACGACGCGCGGAAGCCCCACCCCAGTGAAAACTCGGCCCAGCGCTTAAACTCAGGTGATGATAGTCCTTGGCCCAGTCAAAAGCCCCCGCAAACTGAAGAAGCCAGACGTGGTAGGTGGCTCCCACGGTAACATGCAATCTTTGCGGATCTAGCACAGACCGGGCGGGCTGAAAATAGTGCCCCGCTCGAAGCTGCAGCTTCTTCGGAAACAGATCGTATTCAACCCCCAGATGATAAGAAAAGCTCACCGACTGACCGGATGCAATCTCAGCAATATTGCTCGACATCCCAGAACCCGGAACCACCGTATCCCCCATTCCAAAAACAATCCCCACATCATGAAACGACTGAAGCCGCTTCGACCACTGATAGCTTGAGCCCACAAAAATCTGATGAGGTCGCTTGGCCTCGCGATACGGATCAAAGCCGAGCACATCAATATTTGCCTGCTCATCAAAGTTTAGACTCTCGCCGTAGTGATAAGTCAGTCCATACTTTTGCCGGCTGTTGTATTGAAACGTTGCTCCCAAGTCAAAGCCGACCCCAAACACAGACTCTGTTGATTGAGGATTTTCCGCCGTGCTGTCTTGAGAAAAACTCGAAAATTTCATTGTTGCTAAGCTCGAACGAAGTGCGAGGCCGACACTGAGGTTCTCTTTCACTTGATAGGAGACCGGAATACTCAGTGTGGAATACTCGAAACTGAAACTAATACGATTAAGTTCATCAAAGTCAGAGTTTCCCGATCCCGAAAGTGTAAAGCCGTAGGGGATCTGAAGCCCAAGCCCCACAGCCCACTTGGGCCAGCGTAGGAATTTGTGAGAAACCCCTGCCTGAACAAAAAAGAAGGTGTCATCGGCAACGTCTAAGAAAGTATTTCTGGATTTGAACCCCTGATTAAAAAAGCCAAAGCTAAGATCTCCATCCCAATGGCCCGCCATCGCAGAAAGTCCTGCTGGGTTAAACAAAGAGCCCTCAAAACCTTCTCCTTCCGCTCTCATCGCACCTGCAAGTCCCAGCATTCGCGCAGAGCCTACAACATTGCCCAAATGCGCATCATATCGCGCAGCAATTGACTTCGTCGGTAAAGATAAAAGAAAGAGGCAAACAAGAGCACCGAATTTTTTCATTGAAAACCCCTTCTTAAATTTCGATCGTTAGAATCTTTCTCATCCACAAAATCCCCGCAAGGATGAAGACAAAAATCAGCCCCACGAAAAACCATCCTAGAGGTGTTCCAAACAGCAATGAAACATACGTGGGCTGAACGATATTCAAAACCGCCATCATCACAAACGGAAGAGCGGACAAAATCGTCGCCTGAGTAAGACCCGCTTGTGCGAGCGTACGAATCTTCTCATGAATTCTCTGGCGCTCACGAATAGTAGCAGCAATTGTTTCAAACGCTTCAGACAAGTCGCCCCCCTGCTGGGAGAGAGTGACGACTGAGTTGATGATCATGAACAAATCGGCGGAAGGCACGCGATTAGCCATATTCAAAAGAGCGTCGTTCATATTCACGCCGACTCGATTTTCTTTGAGAACCATTCCAAACTCTTGAGAACACGGATTTGGCATTTCCTGCTCAATCACCTGAATCGTCTGCATGAAAGAAAGTCCCGACTTAATGGCCGATGACATCATCGTTAGAGCGTCAACTAACTGAACATCAAACTTTTTAACCCGCGCCTCAAAAAGTTTTTTGAGAACAAATCCAGGCAATCTGAATCCAATCAGCGTGAAAACCGCCATCAACCAGATGGCTGGCATCAATCCAAAGTAAAGGCCCGAAGCAAAGCCGAAAAATCCAAACGCCCCTGTCGAAATAATGATCAGCATATAACACTGACTCAGAGTTTTTCGGATAAAGAGTCGATCAAAGTAATCGTAGACCTGCTGAGCATATCCCGCGAGACCCTCGATCGTGCGTTTTTCTAAATCTTGATAGTTGTGGAGAATCAAATAATAAACAAGTGCGCCAACAGAGGCGAGAAAGATGGCCACTAAGAGATACTCAATGAATAAGCTCATCCTTTTTTCACTCCGGCCGGATTAACAATGGGCGGCTTCGCAGGAGGCACGGGTGGCTTGCCAGGTCCCGGAACAGATGGGCCCGCAACGGTTCCAGTATTTGTTCCGCCCGATGGCTTAGGACCCGCTGCAAACAAACCCTTCGGAAGTGCAATGCCTTTGGCTTTCAGTGTTTCTACAAACTTCGGAATCAACCCTGAAGGCTGGAAGTTGCCCTTTACTTTGTGTGTGGCTTCATCGACACCCGATTGCTTGTACTCAAAAATGGGTTGGGTCACGATGGTATCACCCTCAATACCAATCACCTCTGTGATGTGCGAAATTTTTCTTGAGCCGTCAGAGAATCTCTTAACCTGGACAATCAAGCTCACAGAGGCAGCGATCTGCTCTCGGATGGCCTGAATGGGACGGTCAAAGCCCGCCATCATCACAAGCGTCTCAATTCTTCTCAGACAATCCCTTGGATTGTTGGAGTGAATGGTCGTTAACGATCCGTCATGACCCGTGTTCATGGCCTGAAGCATATCAAGCGCTTCCCCCGCTCGACACTCCCCAACCACAATCCGGTCGGGTCGCATCCGCAGAGCATTTCGAACAAGATCCCGAATGTGAATGGCGCCTTCGCCCTGAAGGTTTGCGGGGCGCGCCTCGAGCGTCACAACATGAGGCTGAGGCAGTTGAAGTTCCGCGGCGTCTTCGACTGTGACAATACGCTCATCCTCTGGAATACAGGACGAAATCAAATTGAGTAGTGTCGTCTTACCAGTACCCGTTCCCCCGCTGACGACAATGTTCAGCCGAGCCTCAACGGCGGATCGCAAGAAATCAGACATTTCATCCGTCATGGATCCAAACTTCACCAGATCGGACATTTCTAGGCGCTCTTTGAAAAATTTTCGAATCGTGATGATCGGCCCTTTGAGTGAGAGGGGTGGAATGATGATATTGATACGACTTCCATCTTTAAGACGAGCATCCACAAGCGGAGTCTTCTCATCCACACGTCGACCAATCGGGCTTACGATTCGCTCAATACATCCCAGTAGCTGCTTATCCGACGTAAATCGGTAGTCGGACAGAATGAGCTTTCCCTTTTGCTCGACATAGATCTGATCCTTGCCATTGACCATGACCTCAGAGACGTCCTTGTTGGCAAGCAATGGCTCAACAGGTCCGAGGCCCAAGGCTTCATCCAGAATATCTTTGGCGAGTCCTGATCTTTCATTTCGATCAAGCTCCTTAGCCTCTTCTTCGAGCAGCCGCTGAATCGCTTGAGCTGTTTTGTTTCGAAGATCTTCTTTTTTCTTAGGATCTTTTTCGAGCGCCACTGGATCAAGCTCTCGCAAATCCACCAACTCAAGAAGTCGGTCATGAACTCGAAGCCGAATACTCAAGTTCCTCTCCATGATGGAATTGTTTGTGGATCCTACGGAGGGAACCTTTCCACCAGACTGAGCCGCCTCTCCATAAGTGAATGGCAAAAGGGGGCGCAAAACATCCAGGCCCTGAGTGAGCGAGGTCTTGGTAATCTTAGTACCTCCACCCGCTTTGGCTTCAGCAACTGCAAGAACTTTGATCGAATCTTCCACACCCTTCAAATAGGGATGCTTGGGATTCAGCAATTGAAGCGGCTTTCCGGCGGCTACACATTGGGACAAGGCGGCCGGATCATCCGGCATAGTGGCAACTGCTTCAAGATTAAACTTCTGTTTGATCACAGCCGGGCTGACCACTGACTTCGAATCAAATCGATTGATGATGACTCGCTGAATTTCAGATCCAAACTGAAGCGTTCTAAGCTTTTGAGAGAATGCAGCGGTTTGATTCACAGCCAAAATATCTGACGATGTCATCAGGAAAATTACTTGAGAGTTTTCAAAAACCCGCAGGGTCATGGGATTAAAATCTCGACCAGCATCCACAATCACATAATCGAAAGACCGAGCCAGCAACTTAAGCGTCTTATCCGCAGCAGCATCATCTAGATTTTGAAAATCAGTGGGGAAAATTCCCGCGTCCAGCAAATACATCCCCGAGGGATGCTTACCGACCCAAGTCAGAAGCATTTTCGGGTCTAATCTTGAAACGCTTTTTGTGAGCTCGACGAAGTTTTTGTTCTTTGCAGAAAGAATCGTTTTAAGATCGCCCATATTGGCGATGTCAGCTTCGAGCAGACAGACGGACTTTCCCTGGATTCGAGAAAGCCCAAAGGCCAAATGCAAAGCAAAGGTCGTTTTTCCGACGCCATCCTTAGCTCCGCAAATACTTGCCAGTACGCCCATACATCCTTTTCTACTCGAGTGAGTCCGCCAACTGTCCTGTTGCGCGAGGCTCCACTTGTTGCAAATTCATCTGGTCTCTTAGGAACTTGTTGGAGTCGCGAGGCGAAACCAAAATCTCTGGGGTCACAAATACAATCATCATCGATCGATTTTGAGAGATATCTCGACCTTTAAAGATCTGGAACAGATTCCCGAACGAGTTTCCACCCTCAGATCCTGGCAGAGCAAAAGGTGAGCTCGGGGGAGTATCTCGGTAGTCACTGTGAGAAGTTCTCATGATTCCACCGAGGGCCACTGTTTCACCCGAACGCAAATATTGAGATGTTTCGACCTTACTGTTGATGGTCTGAATGGTCGGAGGACTCTCAGCTCCACCGGAGCTAATCGAGGCTCCCAGCTTGGTCACATCGACCGAGGCCTTAAGATCAATAAAGTCTCGATCATCCGCAGCGGGCGTGACAGACAGAATTGTCTTGAGCTCAATCGGAGCGTTTTGACTTCCACCCGTCACCGACTGAACGGGAACGAAAATCGATCCTCCCGTTGAAACGGTCGCCGACTCACCCGACTTCACGGTCACCGTTGGATTCTCAAAGACCTTTGCAAGGCCTAGAGCTTTTGCAGTGTTGAGTGAGGGCAAGAAACCCGACACAATCGCCTGCAAATCAATAAGGGCACCCTGCCGGCTTGAAGCCGCAAAAGTTGTTGAGACGTCTGTAAGAGGCGCCCACTTGAACTGAAACTGCCTGAGGAAAGACTTGTTGAGCTCAACAAAGTAGGCTGTCACTTGAATGAGTCGAGCGGCCTTAGCCGAAGCTTTCTTCGGGTTAACGGCAATGACGTTTACGATCGAGCCTTTGTCAGTGTAGATCCCAGCGATCTTCTCTGCGCGCTGAGCTTCGTCTTCTGTGGCCACCTCACCCTTCAGAACAATTCTGTCCTTCACGGTCACCACTTCGACGCCCGCAATTCCAATCTCATCTTTGATTCGGCGAGCGAGAATGCGCTGCGTATCTTGAGACAGCGTCACCAGGTTCACCACAAACTCATTGCCTTGAACGACTTCCTTGATTCGATCGAGGTCGGTCTTGAGATAGACCTCACCTTCGACCACGATCTTTCGACCCACTCGGCGATAAGAAAGGCCTTCGATATCTCTAAACAAAAATCTCAGATCTTTCACAAACTGATCTAGATCCGTCGAGGTAACAAAAATCTGAATATTGTCTCGCTGTTTTCCGCCGGTATCAAAAACCAAAAGCGCGGTCTCACCCTCGCGAAGGGGAGAAAGAACCACACGTCTTCTTGGCCGGTCTGCCACAACAGCAACGACATCTGGATTACCTACGGCAATCTCACCGATCTCATAATCAAAGTTCACCGTCTGAGGCATATCTCGAACCAAAAAAATCTCTTTAGTCTTAGCGGCTGATGTTCCCCCGAAACTTCGCTCAGGCAGAAGGGGCTCTTCTTGCGCAAAAGCAGCAAAGGAAACAAGAATCATCAGGACAACAAAATATTTAGAAAGGTGCTGCAAGGACCTGCCCTCCTCGAATTTCGCGATACGCAGGCGGTGGTCCGCTTACGATCGGAAGCTTGATTCCAAAAGCCTTGAAGGCATCATAGTAATCAAGCGGTTGAATTTCGGAGTCGTTGAAATTTCTCAGGCTCAAGGTGATTCGACCAATCGCTTGAGCCAGCACAAGAGACTGCACATCCTTGGGAGAAAGAGCCACGGTCACGTTCTTGTCAGACACCTCGGGGACTTCCGAGCCCACACCACCCCGAGCAACAGATGCCGTTCGAAGTCGAGCGTCTCGACCAACAGCAAGGACTGGAACGTTTTGAAAGATAGTGCGCGTTTCTGCCTTGAGAGCTCCCTGGCCTCGAAGTAGCTCTGCAGCTGCTCCCATTCCGCCTTTTTCGATCTCTTTGGTACTAATAAATAGAGTGAGTAAGACATCGACATTCATCCCGGGTCGAATATGCCCCCCCACCCCAATCACATCTTGATCGTCACGAATACCAATGGTCACAGCTCTCATGCCGTCTTTGACCCTTCGATCGAGGACGCTTTCATCAAATGGAATGAGTTTAGTCAAAAATATCGGCTCTCCTGCTTTGAGTGTTGTAATGGAAACTTGATTTTCGACTTGGTCAAAAGATTCCGCAGGCAACCACTCTGGACTCATCAAAGACTTCGGCCAATCCGCTCGGATAGAGAGCATGCCGCGATCAATCCGTTGATTGGGCTGGATGTCGACTCGAGCTACAACAACGGCCATTTTTTCTCGAAAATCTCTGGTCTCATTGTCGACCGCTTTTTGATACGCAAGAAAGAATGCGATAATTGCAACAGCAGCCCCACCAAGGGCCCACATGAGTGCTCTGCGATTTTCCATGCCTTTATTTTAGAATCTAAAAGCGCTTTGATTCGATGCCCAAGAATTCATTAACAAAGCCCTGCATTGCATTTGAGCAGCGATGACTTAATGCGCTGGAACCTTGCTTCTCGCTCGGCGAGTGCTTGGCTGATTCGATCGATGGTCTGAGCGCCAGTCTCCACCGGTCGCTCACCACTTGAGAGAGCTTCAAGCTTACGAATTGCCGCGCCCATACGTAGCTTTGTGTTAGGATCATGCTTGATTGACTCATCGGCAAGATAGTCCCTCAAAACCTGCGCTGATAGCCCAGCCCCCTCCCGAAGCTCGCTTGTACTGTCAGTCACAATATAACCTTTCTCTGAGATTGCCTCGGCCCGGGTCAGAATCTCCTTGGCGGTATTATCTCGAAACTTCTTCAAAAACTCTTGGGGATCTCCCTTAAAGCCCTTGGGGATCTCAAACTTTTTCGTCGATAGCCTTGCCAGAGCTTCGGCAGCGTCTATCTGATGCTGAAGGTTTCGATTAGACATTTCGCCACCTGAGAAGGACTCTAAGAAATAAGCGAGCGGCCTCTGCTCCTTATACTCAAGCTCCATCTTCACTGCATCTTTATAGTCCATATCGTACTTGATTAGATTGTTAACGATTGCAAGCTGATCATTTCCGGCCATGATGCCACGAAGCTGGCTCTGAGAGTGATACCTATCATTGAGTGGCTGAGCAAATCGATCCTTCACAAGACTATGCACCGCGGCCGCAGAGTTTTTACCTCTCTCAAAAATCAGCATCATCTCCGGGGTAACTGGCACTCCATTCTTAGCTTGATTGAGGGCAAACACAGCGTCATCAATATTTGCCATGTGGATGTCTAGTTCAAATCGAACATCTTCATTCCCATGGGCGGCAAACCAGAGAGGCAGCTTGTCATTCATCTCGATGGTAGCTTGTTGCATGAGCTTGAGATTATCGGTAGTGATCTGCTCAGTCGGCTTGTCACCAAATCGCGGATAGACATCGTCCGACAGATTGGCGAGGGATTTAGCAAAACCTCCATCGTCAAGCTTTGAGGGATTCATAAAGTCTGCAAGACCATTTCCAATACTGTCCCAAGCCTCTTTAGAATCCTCTCCGAACTGCTTAAAGCGACCGAAGAAATCATCTACGTTCTTCTCGAGATTTGCGCCGAGTCGATCTGGCAGTCCCGCAATTTCTTTTCCAATGCCTTCAAACACATTGAGATTTTGCTTCTCAAGGTCCGAAACAAGTCGACCAGCTTCAGAAAGAGCAACCAGGCTGCCCCCAGCCATTTGTAAGTAGCCCCCGATTTTCCCGTCCCCTCCAGAGAGGTAAGCAATGTCGGAATAGAGCCCACCGATACTCGCTGTTAGCGCGCCCACGCGACTGAGCACATCAAAACTCTCTGTGAGTCGCCCCGAGCCCAACTCTCCGATACTTCCAGGAATGCCAGCCAGCGCAGAAGCTGCGCTCATCCCTGCATTGATGTAGCTCACCGCAAGTGCAGCATCAGGAGCAACCGCCACCGCCAGGCGGGTCACGGGGGTTACAACCTTGGGAATTGCCTGAATAGCCCCAACCCAGTTTCTAGAGGCCTCTGCGACAGATCGATTGTTGTTCAATTGATTATCAACGGCTGCGAATCCCTCCTTGATCCCATAGGGAAGAGCAAGAGCGGCATTCGCCAGTGTCAAGCCTGGTACAGTCTTGCCCGTGGCACTGAATCCCATATTAGTGAGATCTCCAATTTGTGAGGCTCCATACATCGCCCGAAACAAGTCGGTCGAAGTGGCCGCCTCGCTCGCCAATCCTCCAAGCCCGCCTGAGATATGGGCAAGTCCATCCTGAAACGCATAGAGCGGAGACAGCATGAAGTCCGCCAGTGATCCACCAAAAGTACCAGAAGCGACACGAGTCGTCGCATGAATCGGATTACCGAGCGCATCCGTGACGCTCTTCGCCGCCCCCGATCCAGAGCTGGCGGCGGCCGCGCCCTCTTTCGCCATTGCAGCATTGAGCTTTTCAAAACCCCACGCACTGATCGCTGAAATCGCAAGGCTGACCAGAGAAGAGACACCCCCTCCGGTGATACTCTCCGACAAGTTGAGATTTCGCTCGAGGTCAGCGGCCTCATCCGAGAGGCTTGGATCGTCGCGCACAAGCTCGCGCAAGAGATCTTTGATCAAATCCACATTATCGACCAAACCAAAACCTTTGCGTCGCATGAGATTGGCGACCTGAGTGTATTGATTGAAGTGAATGCTTCCGGAGTAAAGCCCCGTCTCATCAAACGAGCTGTTTGAAAACCCTTGATCCAATTTCAGTGATCGATTGTGCGCGATCGCAAGCACTGAAAGCAAACGAATCTGAAACATTGGCCTGTCATAATCGCCCATCCACCTCACATCGGTGATGCCCTTAGGAAAGGAAAACTTCCTCCAGTAAACAGCGCTCTCTGGACCGTCATAGATATCCAGCTCCAGCTCTCCCTCCGTTGCCTCTTTGAACTCTTCTTGGTCTTCAAACTTCACCACAGTCCCTGAAGACTTCTTTCCCATAAGGAAGACGACTCGAGACTGCTCCTTCTTGGGATCATCTTCGCCATGTTTTGAAAATCCGTAGTAAGAGTAATTCCCAAGCTCCATGAAAGCTTGGGTTCGATTCAGCATTGTCTGCTGATGAGCGACAGAGAATACAGCTGCAAGATAATAAGAAAGCCCCAAAAAAAGAGCGATCGCCGTGGTAACCCCGATCAGCTCAAGAATTGTTTGTCCGCGAGGCGCTCTGTGGTGATAAGGAATCCACATCAATGCAAAAACCTCTTGATTGTATCTCGAGTTGATTCCGTGGGCTGGCCGTCAGCGTCCTTCGGCCCAACACTCCCAAAATACTCGTACAGATTCGGGTAATCGTCCTTAACGGGAGACATGCGAGGATCGAGCAAGAGCTTCCTGATGCTCTGAAGTCGCACCCCAAACTGATTTGCTGACTGGGTAGTCAGGTCTCCCCCATAGGGCTCGGCTGCCGCGATGGCCATAAGCTTCGTCGCCTTTGGAAACAGACTTCCCGAAGCTGCTAGAGAATTTTCCACATTCATGAAAACACCGTTTGGCGGATACCACTCAGCCGCTACAACCGCGAATGGAT
>CAZZLQ010000063.1:0-374 GCA_964655245.1 uncultured Bacteriovoracaceae bacterium
GGGTCTCGTCTGTCCTCATTCAAGTGGACAGACGAACTTTGTCAGCCGGGGATCCGACATCAGTCAAAGACCTCACTGGCCGCCGAGCCTGGTTGGCGCCGAGCACACTGAAAACGAAGAATCCGACCATCTCACTCTCCGCTGATCACATAATCACAGTCATAGTACCGACAGTCATCTCATCGCAATCAATGGGACCCGATCCCACTCCCATCGAATTCCACTCATTCATTGTGAGAACGGTCGAACCCGCAGTCGCTGACGTGCTCATTGTATAGCTTCCGCGGCCACCACAATCCACATAGGTCAAAGCACAACCGGAGCAATAGGGGGTCAGGAAGTGCTGGATTGAGACGTGACCCCTTATTCCTGGG
>CAZZLQ010000063.1:474-11204 GCA_964655245.1 uncultured Bacteriovoracaceae bacterium
CTTGAAGTGCAAACACGACCGCACTCTTTAGCTCACGTTTCACCTGAGCCAAAAATCGATCAAAGCCTTCGCTACCTTTTGAACCTGAATTGTTACGATCACTCATAAAACTCCTCTCAAATAAAAACAAAGCTGCTTACTGCCAGAACGAAAAGCAAAAGCAAGGCCTAGTCCAAATCCAACCTAAACCCCTCCACCACGACCTATTGACCACCCCAAACCGGAGGGAAACACGGAAGATTCGCCAGATGGAAGGCTTAGGAGCAATAGGGGGTCAGGAAGTGCTGGATTGAGACGTGACCCCTTATTCCTGGGGCCACTCACCGAGATCTGCAGATCTTTGCTGCGCTCTATATATTGTATAATCCATTATAATGTGATATACAATAGATATGAACGACCCCCTCGCCCTCTTCCGGGCTCTCGATGCCGAGCTTGGCCAGGCCAAACAAGTCCGCGAGATTGTGATCTGCGGCGGAGCCGCTCTCATTGCCTTAGGTATTGTCTCGCGGGAAACTCGCGATGTCGACGTTTTGATCCCAGACTTGGATCCGTTTCTTGAAGAAGCTGCCCACAAGATTGCTCCACGCTTTCAGCTCAAGAGTGGTTGGCTCAATAATGGTCCCCGAGATTTAACTAAACAACTTCCCAGGGAATGGCGAAGCAATTGCACGGAAGTCTTTAGGGGAAAGAGCCTCAAGATCCTCTCGATTGGTCGAGCCGACTTGATTCGATCCAAGCTCTATGCAGCTTGCGACCGCCAAGAACATCTTCCTGATCTCATTGCTTTGAAGCCAACACCAAGCGAACTCGCAGAAGCCGAGGAGTGGACTCTAGAGCGAGACGCCTCGGAAGTTTGGCCACAGATCGTAAGCGAATGCGTGGCATTTGTTAAAAGAAAGCTAGGTCATGACAAAAACTAAAGTCGATTTCGATGATATCCGAGACAGATGGGAGAACTTGGGCATTGCGTTTGCCCACTCCCATTCAAAGGTTCAACATGCTGATCCTGAAGTAACCATTATCGACTCGCTGAAGGAGTTTCAAAACGATCGAAAGATACTCGCTCTCATTTTGGCATGGCTTGATGAGTTTGGTGATCTCGTCCATGTCGAGCGGATCAAGGCATTGACCCACAATCTGCCTGCCAATGAGTTAGCTTGGCTTGGCGGTATCGCGCATCGCCAGACCATCAATCGCACAGCTTCAAAAAATCTACGTTGGCAAACGATCGTTGACACCATTCAGAAACGTCTTGGGAAGCAAAAACCTCACTTTGAAACTTCCAAGCTGGATGAACTTCAAGCCAAACGAAGCGGCGCGGACGAATCCTTTGCTCGTTTTGGCATTAAAATTCCAAAACTTTCGATGTCTGATCCAAAAAAGATTAAGTCCCGTGAAGTTGTCAAAAAAAACCTTTGGCTTCAAATGCGATTGCTTTTTGGAACCAACTGGCGAGCTGATGTCGCCACCTCGATTTTACTCGGGCTCGCACAGACGTCCTACCAAGCCAGGAAAGTTCTAGGCTGCTCTCCCGAGGCCGCTCATCGAAACTGGAATGCGCTCAAAGAAGTCGAGGTTGAGAGAGTACTTAAAGGGCTTGTCTAGTGGCCATACGGCTTGCACAAGCCCGCCTACCTTGGAATGTGGCACTTACAAAGATACTCGCAGTGGCCGTTGCAAGTAAACGTACCCATATCAATCGGTGCCACTACACAGCGCATCACACACTTATCAGGATCGGTGCGATCAATCTCTGTGATACTGTTCCACCAATCCATACAGGTAGCAGAGATCTGACGCGCCTTTGGAGAGCCGCGCTTGTCAAACTCCTTAAGGCCATCAATCACAAACCCTATGATTTTTTCTCCACTCGATTCCCCAAAAAGATAGTACTTCAAAAACTCGTGATCAAAATAGCCTGGCTTTGGCTGAGAGTTTGTGAAATTGGCACTCAGCGGAGAATTCAAGCCAGCGCTGCTGCCAGGAATCAGATGATTGATCACGCCATCGGAAGTCAGAGTAAGATAAGGCCCATCAAGAGCCACATGATCCGCAGGGGTTGCGACCGACACAAGCTTCAGCCGATCGGCCTCCTTCGATTGTGGAGATCCAATATCAGATTGCTGGCTGATCAGTTCAAAAGCCATATTTGAAAAAAGATTGCCCTGGGAATGAGCAATCGTCAGCACAGATCCATTTTGATCAAGAACTGCTCGGTAGCTGGCGATTTGCTCATCAAGATTGGGAGCTGCTCGCAGCGAGGCTCGAAAGCGACTGAGCCCTTCAGCCACTTCATCTTGAAACCACTGAGGCGCAATCCCAAGATCAAAGTACCACTTCCAAAACTCCGTTAGATCCTCATACTTTTTCTGCTCATAAGCTTCCAAAAGATCGAGTACCAGGCCCTCACTAAAGTTGTACGCAAGACTAAAGCTCACACGAGAAGGCCTGATCTCGGTCTCAGTTAGCCTGCCAAGAACTGCATCTGCAACTGCCTCTCTAGAGTCAAAGGCCTCCTGCCAACTGTTTTTTACCCCGTTGGCATAAAAGACCACCATGGGCTCACCACAAATGCTATAGGCGTGCACACCCTCAAAGCGCAGGAACGCAATCGATAAAGTCAAAAGAAGAGCTAGTCGCATGCCTCAGGCCCCGGAAAGCGTCTCAACTCAAAGACTTTGCCGCTAAAGCCCTGATTGTATCTCGCCCAAGCTCTCACTTTTGCAGGCGTATCAAAGGTCAAAGCCGTTAACTTCTGATTGACCTCATTCACCTGAACCGGATCATTCCATACGTAGCCAGCGCAAGATGATCCACGTACGGAGAGACCCAGTCCCCCCTCTAAATCCTCCGGAAAATCTAAAACGAACTGATGAAATCGAGCGAGCTGCTCAACAAGACGTTTCTTGCGAGGATCCGAGCCAAACTCTCTATCAATCCACTCCTGAACCTTCTTCGAAAGACGAATCTTCTTCGGATCAAAATCACCTCCACCTGATCCCTCCCGATCAACTCCTTCAGCGATCTCCCCCACCCTCTCATCCGCACTCTGCTCAAACGATGAAAGGGATAAATCGGGACTTTGAGTCGATGCACTAATCAAGGGAAAGAGCATGATGATAAGGAGTATCAGCGACATCGCCCGAGCCAGATTGGGAGCCACTTGAAATCGATTTCGAAGCCCAAAGTAAAACAGCCCCACAAAAACGAGACTAAACACAAAGACACCCCAATCCGATAAAGAAGCCGGCAAATACCCCACCACTGATGCCATCAAGAGCGTTGGAATCGAGGCCACCACAACAAGCTCAGCAAGATCCTTCACCAAAACCGGATGCTTAAACTTCTCTAGAACAAGCCAACAGATCCCCACCAGCACTGCTGCATAAAACAAAATACTCGGTGCAAAGATTAGAAACATGCTTGAGGCGAAGCTAAACAATCCAAAGCCCCAACCTCCCGAAAGTGCTCCGACAATGACACTGACCGCAGCAACCAAAAGATAGCTGACGATCAACATCCACCACGTCGCACTTCCGATTGTCCGCACAGACCTCACAGGATGCCTGAGGACTTGAAGTGCAAACACGACCGCACTCTTTAGCTCACGTTTCACCTGAGCCAAAAACCGATCAAAGCCTTCATTACCTTTTGAACCCGAACCATTCTCATCCGTCATAAAACTCCTCTCAAATAAAAACAAAGCGACTTGCCGCCAGAACGAAAAGCAAAAGCAAAAGCAAGGCCTAGTCCAAATCCAACCTAAACCCCTCCACCACGACCCATCGACCACCCCAAACCGGAGGGAAACACGGAAGATTCGCCAGATGGAAGGCTTATCGATACAAAAGAGGACCAGAAAAAAGATTGAGTTGCTCCCAATGCCCTAGCACTGCTCTCAGCATTTTACCTAGTCGCTAGAAACTCCAACCGAAACTCATGTGAGGCCAAATCAAAAAGTTTCTGTCCCCGTCTTCCAATTTGTGGGAGACATCTTTCCCCAAAAACGTCGTTACACCGATTCGGAACTGAAAGCCCTCAGATGTCGGCTGAAAGCGGTATCCAACTACTCCTAGGCCATACATTTCCAAACCCGGTTCCACAGCAAGTAGCGATTTTCCAGCCGAGTAACTGACACTTGCTCCACCTCCGAGCTCCAATGCATGCGATCCTGAACGAAGCCCCATATAATTAACAAGGATCGGGCAGCTGATTACGTAATCATCAAAGGCCGACCAAGTGCTCTGCAGAGGCGCATATTCGGCTCCGACCCTCAATCCAAAATCTTTATTGATGAGGCGCTCATAATTGATGGAGTAAAAAAAGCCTGCACCCAAGCCTTCAACAAAAAAAGAATTTTTGGCCGACTCCGACGAGGCCTTCAGCACGTTTGTCGAGATAATCAAAATCGTTTGACCCCAAGTGCGACTCAAGAAACAATGAAAGATCATCAGGGAGGTTCTATGCGGTTCTGGATTTTGACAGCTTTTGTTTTGGGCTCTTGTGGAGGCTCAGGTGGAGCAGACTTTGTGATCGATTCAGAGATTTTTGATGGCAGTTACTCGATCTCGGGGACAATCACTTTGCCGGCAGCAGTTTCTGACAAGGGGGCCACGCTGAATGTAGCGAGGGTTTCTGCAGGCGGAGGATCTGAGCTTGTCAGCCAGAGAGCCTCGGGCAGCTCCCTGACTTACAGAATTTCGAATCTCCCAGCGGGATCTTACACCGTTCAAATGCGAATCGATGTCGATGGCAATGGTACATTCAACGATGCGGGCGACTATGAGGGCTATTGCTGTGGAACCCTAGCAGCTCCAATCACGGACTCAAACGAGGCCACCGAGATCTCAGTCACAACTGCTAGCCTCACGAATCAGAATTTCGGACTTGAGTAGATGAGCAAAGCGTCCCTGGGTTCATCTCAGTTCTCCACTGTCAACGCTCTGCTGAGTAGTTAATTTTCACCGTATCTAGCAGGGTCGATGTATTCGAGTCATCCGAAGTCGTCGTCAAACGCAGCAGAACTGTCTGATCAACCCGCTCATCTACTATAAAATCCTCAAGAAAAAAGCCTGATCGCAATTCATCAATCGCGCCTGTTCCTGCCAGGAGCGTTTGCCAAACTTCACAGGTGGTGTCGGATCTCATTCTTGAGCAAATCTCAAATCGCCAATTCTGATTGGGTGAACGACCATTAAACGCTGTCAGCAAAATCTCATCTCTCCCCTCAAGCATCGAGGCATTCAAAGGAGTATTCCACCCGATTTTTCTCATGGCGGTCTCCGTAAAGATCTTCACGCCAAACGGGCGATAGACCGGGTCGACAAAAACTAATCCCGACTCAGGTCTTCCCGCCTGGATCAAACTCTCCCCAAGACTTCGACCCGAAAACAAAGTCGCCACTAGATCAATTGAATTCGCGAAGGCATGCCCACCGGTCAGATGATGATTGGCTGATCCCCATGCTCCAAGACCACCCATTCGGTCAATAACGTTGGCCGCCCAATCACCAGCCGTTGTATTTTCAGTAATCACCTGCGAGAAATCCCCGCGATGATCACCAAGAAGCGCAAGTCGCTGCCCACTTGCCGAGACTAGAGTCACTTCGATTTCATCAATATCAATCGCTCCTTGAATCCCATTTGCAAGCGAAGCATAGAGATAGATCTTCGCCCGTCTTCCTCCCCTGACTGAACTCGACACTACGTCGGACTTGACTGAGGCACTCCATCGACCGGCTTCAAACTGGTTCAAGCTAAGTCGATTTTCAAGGATGAACGGATAGCCACCTGATGATCCCTCAAGACCCACTCCTGCTGTGAGTTGCCCCGCCGAAACCCACGATCGATGCGACAGTTTCAGCTCGATGGAATCCCCCACCGCAAACGTGCGCCCGGTCGGCAAGGTCACGACTCTTTCAAACGAGATGGGCACCGCTGACTGACACGCATACGGGACGCCACTGATGGTTGAGCAATTTCGAGTTGCTGGGGAAAGATTTGCGTTCTTTCCAAAGCGAACAAACCCCGTATTACCATTCGGAGCAAGAGCGCCATCTTGAGCAACCCAGTCCGGAGGGGTTTTGGGACCAAATCCATACTCAGTGCCCTGCCATCCGTTCACAAACGTTCCGCGATACTGAACAGCCCACGATCGATACTGCCAACCGAGGAAGGAGGGATTCACCCCAACACACGCCGAGTTAATCTCGCGATAAACATCTTTGGATTCACGCCGACACTGCTCTTGCTGCGCCTCTTGCGGAAAATCTCTGCAAAGAGCGATACAGGATTGATCAGTCACTCTCCATTTCAGCATGGTCTGCCAATTTTCAAATCCAGCGTTTGAGTTGTTGTCGTACTCATCTCCGACATAAAGTGATGCGTTAAAAACGGTCTGAACATCTGACCCTGCCTCTCCCGGGATTCTCCCCAATCCATCCACGCCCACTCGGCACTCCAAATGATCCCACGAAAGAATATCATCACCGATATAGCGAGCGCACTTTGCAGGATCCTGCCCGAGAGTGTGAATCAAAAACTCCGCGGGATTATTTTTACTCAGAAGCCCGATTTTCTGGCGATTGGAATCCCAATCGGGGTTTGAGCTCTGGCCTACGAACACATTCCCTCTGAATCCAATCGTCTCGGAGCGAATGGTTTCATCAATCAATTTTTTTGTTCGTTCCTTGGTGGACGCGCGGATGTTACCATAGGCTAAACCTAACCCGGCTTCCAGTGGAGGAAGACGTACGCTCGTTCTGTCTCCACGTTGACGAATCCCTTCACCATTTATTTGAAGAAATTCGTACTGAAACGCATTGAAAACTTCGCCCTCATAGGCTTCTGAAGAAATCATCGATTTGTAAAGCGAGGCGGCGAGGTGATACTGAAACACCGGCATCTGGCCATCAGCGCTCACAAAACCACCGCCAGAGCTATCAGGGGTATCCGCTTCCCAACCTGTCTCAAGCATTCGAAGGGGAAGTACTCCGATAAAAACAAGATGAGTGATGGGCGAAATCACTGCTAACTCCTCGGGAGTCTTATCTTGGCAATCCATTCCACTGCTCATCAAGCCGCAGATGCAGTGATGAAGTACGGACTTAGCTTCGATCAATTGCTGAAGTGTTGCAAAGTCACCGAGAGGCAACTTAAGCCCGCAGACCTGAGCACTCCTTAAGCCGCGCTTTTCTTGATAGTATCTCGCTAGCTCTAATCCATCGGGATCATTTTCATTGAAGGCCACGAGTACATTGTTCTTATAGTTGAGATCCAATGCAGATCTCTCAATCGTCCGCTCAGCGTACTCCTGGGCATTCACTTCGGTCACAAGACGAATCGGATTGATCGTCTGTGGATGACCCTGCAGACAATGAATGGGAGATTTAAGACGCGCGTTGTTTGCAACAATTCCCCTCAGAAACGCTTCGTTATCCATGGCCGCTTGAATCGGATCACCCTGCTCAATTCGGTTGAGAAAATCATAACCGTAAAGTGGCAAGTGATCTCCACTATCATAAACGGCATTCGCCTTTTCCATGAACCTTGAGAGATCCTCATTATTGACTTGAGCATCTCCATTCGTATCTCCAGGTGCTAGCAGCATCAGTTTACGGATGACCATGGGCTGACTCAAAACATCGGTCACAAGATTTGACCACACCACTTCATAGATCTGCCCTTCTTGGAGCACTGAGGGATCGTACGCATAGACAAGACTGGCTGTACGAGGATTTTGTACAACGGCTCGATCGTCAATCACACTTGCTCCAGCAGAGGCAACTTCACATGAGGAGTTAAGAGTCACGGGACGAACTTCAACACGAACCACATTCGGATCCAGGATGGGAAATCGCGTGCGAAGCTGAAAGCTGTTTCGCTCAAACAAGCGATTTTCGATCTGAATATATTGAGCATAGGGCGTTTCAACGGGGGCGGCACTGACCGCTGATGTTTTGTAAATTGTTCGCACGAACTGATCGGGAGCTACGTTCATCCCATTGATTCGATAATGCACATCAAAACGATCAAACCAATACCCGCGCTTAACACGAGACGCGTGAACAGATCTTTCGATCATGCTCTGAGGAATGATACTCCCATCTTCGAGACGAAAGAGCATGGGATCATTGATCTCATTGATTGAATCAACAACTTGAACCTGAGGCATCTCCATGGTGGCCGCTAATTGATCGGTTGGCCCCGGTGGCTCAATCTGCGAGGACTGACAGGCCACGAATCCAAGGATAGAGCCGAGGAGAGCAACCGATTTGAGTGAGTCGAAGTAGCACATACTGAAGTCCTAAGTTTGGCTACCCCTAGTTACAGGTATAGCTAACCTGCTGCCAATCGGTTCCACAGCCTTTCGATTCACACGAAGAAATGGTGGAAGGAGCAATCTTGATTCCACAGATGACCCAGGGCTCTTTTGCAGATTTGCAGGATTTCCCTTTTGGATTTTTTTCGCAGACACAGAAAGCACGAGCGCAGGTAGCCCAATTCATGTTTCTCTCGTACTGAGTTAGTCCGCTGCATTTCGAAGTGTCCCCGTAGCTACTTCCTAGAGCATCAAAGCCTTCAACGCCCAAAAGTTGTTCAAACTGAACTGTCTTCGCAAGACCCTGAGCCGCCTCTATCTCGGACAGTGTGCACTCCAGTTGTTTCTCTGATACCACACCACTTAAATCCACAATCTTGGAGAGCGAGGCCTGGACTCCTTCCGAGAAACTCAAGCTAATGACTAAGAAACCCAACCATGTTTGAATTTGATGAATCTTCATAAAAATAATCCTCCTAACCTCGTTGAGAACACCTCCGCACAGTGCCGATGCATTCATGTCCAAAAGTCATTGCAAGCTGTTTGCCGGCTTAAAACCACTTTTAAGGCCTTTGGGAGGGGTCTCGTCTGTCCTCATTCAAGTGGACAGACGAACTTTGTCAGCCGGGGATCCTGGTTGCCGCGCACACTGAAAACGAAGAATCCGACCATCTCACTCTCCGCTGATCACATAATCACAGTCATAGTACCGACAGTCATCTCATCGCAATCAATGGGACCCGATCCCACTCCCATCGAATTCCACTCATTGATTGTGAGAACGGTCGAACCCGAACTCGCTGACGTGCTCATGGTAGAGCATCCGCGGCCACCACAATCCACATAGGTCAAAGCACAACCGGACTCGAATCGCAGTGAATCCTCAGGCGAAGAACTCCTGCTCTCTACCCAAGTCCCGATAAGCGCTGACTCCTGACACGAGTTATCGAGGGCGCAACCACTAAGCCCTAGCATGAAAGGGACACTGGTCATCGCTCGACAAAATCTTAAAAGCTCAATTGAAGTTCGCACAAGGCTCCCCGCTCTTTAGTGGCATCTTTCTCTAAGTGGCAGCTCATAGATGTAAGATTCCCCTTGGGAAAATCCTACATCTTCCGTACCACCATCACAGATTGGACTTCGGTCTCGATAGACAATCTGATGACTGCGCACCTTCTGAATCTCAATCGTGAAAGCATAGGAGCGATTGCTCTTTAACTCACAGAGTCTAGTCGGATTTTGTGCAACAAGATCACTCAAACTTTTTCCCTCGTCGCCATTGGAGTCGCATATCGCTACTTCCGCAGATTGAAAGATAGCCTTATCCATTTTTATCTCTGCCGAGATCGGGCGGCCGCGGTCCGAAACACACACTCGCTCGGACCGGGCTCTGGACGAACGATCACTATAGATTTTGAAAGGGACATCGAGCGCGCGCTCACTTATCCAGAATTGATCTCCGACGACCTTGAGCAGATGGGAATAAGCAACGCGATAATCACTATACTCAAACAGTTCGTGAGCATACTGACTATTTCCAGTGGTTTTAAAGAGAGCATTCAACCTACCCTGTACCTCTATCCGATCGTGCTGACGGCACCTTCCCGCGCTTTCCCGAAAATCAGTCCGGACAAAGCCACCATCTCGGAGCCGGCGACTTTCCCTTTGATTGAGATGATCACACGAACCGTTCAAGGCAAAATCATCGGGAACAAGAAAGTCATCGACCAACAGCGGGGCGGCAACTGGTTGAATGGGGCCCTCCCCCTGGGCAGCATCCTCGTCAATCACATCGGCTAAACTGATTGAGTGTGTTTCCGCGAAACTTCCCGTACATCGAGGCATCGAACCTCCCAAAATCCAGCGCATCCCCCGGGCATCAGTCATCACCGTTTCCTGCCCGAAAACAGCAGAGCTTCCCATCACGGTTAGCGACAGACCTAAGGAAACAATAAGCACAACGCTCCTAGCAGAGATTTGATTTCTTTTGATCCAAACAAGACTTAACCACTTCATAATCATACTCCTTCAATAGATTTACAAACTTCTCGTGCAATCGCACGACCCAGTCGATGTGATTGCAATCAACGGGCCCACATAAAATCGGAGCAGAGCTTTGTTTGAGCAAACACTTCTGTCCACATTCAAGTGGACAGACGAAGTTTGTCGTTCTGTATTCTGAGGAATACAGTTTCTGATTCGCGCGTATTCTCGACGTCGCCTTCACAAGTTACTTTGGATAAATGAAAACATTTTTATTTTTAAATCTCGGCTTGTTTCTCCTCACCATGACGGCTTGTGGGTCCTCAACTCACGAGTGGGTCGACAGATCCGGAAACTATAACTATCAACTCATCAGCGAAGTCTTGTACCCACTACAGCGATCTTGTCAGGCTGATTCCGAATGT
>CAZZLQ010000064.1:0-10800 GCA_964655245.1 uncultured Bacteriovoracaceae bacterium
ATATTGAGATCGATACCCACCTGCTTGGAGTTGCCCATATGGAAATAAGAAACGCCAGATCCCACCTGCCAAAGGTGATAGACGATTCCGCGGTTAAACCAATTGGACTTGCTATAAAGCAAGTTTAGATAACCTCGAGTCGAAAATCGAAGGGTCAGGTCTTTGATCGATCCTTCATCCACTGACACAGTAGAACTGGTGTTTGAAGCATCATTTTCGATTTTGCCTTTTAGGCCCGTATCAAAGTTATGCAGTGTCACGCCCACGTTGAGGACATCCCACGTAAAGAACTCCGAGAACTGGGCGCTCACTCCAAGATCAAACTGGATGGGCTTTCGAAACGCATCCAAGGGAAGACTGCTGATGCCCACATCCAGCGAGATTCGATCTTGAAAACTATATCGATAAGACTCAACAACTTTCACCTTGTCTTGAGCACTCGCCACTTCGAAACTCAAGATTAACAGAGCAGTTGCCAACCACGCTGTACTCATCACCCGTTTGCCGCTTTTCACAAGACCTCCTTTTTCAAGAACCGCATGGGGTACTTGACGGAAACACTCACGCCACCTTTTGGTTTAGGAAACTTCCAAGCTTTCATCTTCTTTTCTAAACAAGAGAACAGGCCCGTCTCTTGAAAAGCAGGAGAGCTAAACTGAACCGCCTCCACTCCACCGTCAGCGCTGATTACCCACTCAGAGCCCACTTCACCTTCCAGTTGAGAAGACTTGAGCAGTTGAATCTCATAACAGTAGCGAAGCTGAACCTCGTTCTCCTCAACAACCATCTGAATCAATTCGAGGGGAAGGCCCTCAGAGATCTGCAGCTCATCTTGCGCCGGTCTGAAGATCAATCCTTTGGGACCGTTGGCATGACCCACAAGTCCCCCATCATAGGTCGCCCCACTGAGGCGATCAGCCACTAAGAGATCTGAAGAAACCTCTGTTTTGTCGGCAATCGCAACGGAGTTGAGATTGAAAGCTTTCGACGCCGTCCGAGACTGAGCCACACCTGGAGCTGATTTACTCGCGAGCGCCTGAGATTTGGCCAACAAATCAGCGAGGGGGAGATTGAACTTTTCTTCTTGTGCACGGTTAGAGACATCTCGAGTGACCATTTTATTTTTCTGAATCTCTTTCGGAGTATTTTTAGTCACAGCTCTTTTTTTGTTTTTTGCCTTGAAGGCGGCCTCTTTGAGCTGCACTGATGCCAGCTCACGCTGCAAGAGCTCCTTTTTTTTGATCTCAATCATTTGAATCTGCTTCACTACTTCTTGCGCTGCCGTCTGGACACGAACTTCCCTCTTAGGCATCGATGTCCCTTGAGGAATATGTCTCCAATTCTTCCAAGCAGAGGCTCCGAAAACAACCAGAAGAGCGTAAAGCAAAAGACTAATGAGTAGGCTCAGCAGCCATGCTTTTGAATCGTCTTCGTGGACGTGGTTGTTATGTATAACAGCAACACTCATGTTAGTAGCCGAGTCGAGTCGCCTCCCATAATCGAAACTGTAATCGCTCCTCCAAAAGCCTTCGGGATTGGGGAACGACATCCTTAAAATCCTGCAAGCCTTGCGGCGCTACAATATTCCCCTCGATCTGAGCCGCTTGAAGCTCGTGTTCTTTTTTCAATCCTCCCGAAGGCGCATCAGCCACGCTCACTGAAGGCAGCTGAAAATCCTGAGGATTTTGCTCGGAGCTCAACGTGAGGGACTCTGCTCCTGCGTCTGAAGTCAAACTAAGTGCAAACAAAACATGGATCATTGAAGACCCTCCTCAACTCGTTCGGCCAGAAAATCAAACTCGGTAAATCCCATCCGAGTCAGTCGAGCCATAATTTTTTCAACAGTTTCATACGAAAAATTCCGATCAACTGAGATCAAAATCTTTTGAGGGCTGAGCGAAGCTGTTGACAGATACGCATCAAGATCCTCAAAGGTGGAAAACATTTGATTGTTGAAGCCAACTCCCCTGGCGCCAATAGCTAGTTTGATGAACGGCGATTGATCTTGCTGAGCTGTTGTCTTGGGGAGGTCTTTATCATGTGCCAGTTCGCTTGTTGTTTGATCCGTTGCAAATGAAAGAATCAAAAAGATTAACAGAACGGTCAAAACATCCACCATTGGAGCGAGACTCAGATGATCTTGCTTTAAAGAAGTCCGTCGTCTCATTGCACAGCCTCCGTCAAAATGACTACGTTGAGGGTTGGTGAAAATTTGCGAAAAGCTTCGACCACCAAAAGAGTTTCCTCAACTCGGCCCTTTGTATTGCCCTTAAAGAGCAAGGACTTGATCTCGGATTTGCGGGGCTCAACCTTCTGAAGATATTCCTTTAAGGCTTTTTCATCGAAGCCCTGGCCGTTGAAGGCTAAAGCTTCTAGATCACCCTGCGCTTGAAGATCGTAGAGTCGGATCTTTAAACCCTCCGAGTTTAACTCGGCATACATCTGAAGTCCGACTGGCGCTGAAACGTCTGAGACTGGTGCCGTCCCTGGGGTAAAAACTTTGAGCTGGCTCAATTGAATGAAGACAGTCGAAAGTAAAACAAAGACAACGAGCGTCACAAAGACGTCAATGAATGGCGCCAGATTCAAATCGCTCTCAAAAGTTTGTCTTACTCTCCGTGACATGAAACTCAGCCCTTTCGTTCGGTTTTTGTGATGAAATAATCCACCACAGTGGCCTCATCAAAAGTTTCAGGTTGAGCCTTCTGAACATTCTGAGTGGTCTCTGTGACCTTGGTCACGATCGGCTGAATCGCTGACTTTCTCAGAATTTCCTCCACCTTTCGGTGGCTCAGACTCAGCTTTTTGATTTCAAGGGCGACAAAATCAAGATCTGCAATCAAGTTTCGAGCGATTCCACTAATGTGGAGATGAAACAGGAGAGCTGGAATTGCGACGATCAATCCGGCAGCTGTGGTCATCATTGATTCGGAAACCCCCGCAGCAAGGGCTTGAGATCGAGCCGCTGCTTCGGCAACTTGGTTTCCGATCGCTCCAAAGGATTTGATTAGACCGACAACCGTTCCCACGAGACCCAGAAGTGTCGAGATATTCGCCAAGGTCGACAGCGCGTTCACACGCTTTTCAATCAGTGGAATCGAGTGAGTAATCTCCGCTTCGAGCGCCAGATGCAGCTCTTCGGAGGATTGATGTCGATGCCTTAGTCCCGTATCAACGAGTCGAGCGAATGGCTTGTTTTTAAAAGATTTGGCCTTTTCCTCGATTTCTTTGAAGTTGTCGGTGATAAAAGCATCACGAATGTTCTGAATAAATCGTCTCGAATTGAGCCGATAGAGAATTCCAAGCTTGAGATACCGCTCAATCGCCGTCAGCAGGACCACAAAACCTAAAACGCCAATCGCATAAAAGAAAAAACCGCCTTGCGCTATCGAAATCATAACCATCCTTTAAGAGCTTGTTTGTTAACCGAAACCACCATTTACCCCCTGAAGAGTTCAAGAAGCGTGCCCCACAACACCCCTTAAAACGGCTTTTTAATGGCAATTGAACTCGCAGTACGCAAAATGTATCGAGACGACGGGATCAATACTTGGTCGTGATTCTCAAATTGAAAAGCTCGGCTACTGAGCCAAATGGCAGGTCACAACGGATCCGTTGGCCAACTTTCGCGGCTGTGGAATCTCAACTTTGCAACGAGCCTCAGCGTGAGGGCAGCGAGGATGGAAGGTGCAACCCTTGGGCAAATCAATGGGGGAAGGAATCTCCCCTACCAACTGGATTCGCTTCCGAGCTCTTTCCTTCAGAGGATCAGGAATGGGCACAGCCGAAAGCAAAGCTTGAGTGTAAGGATGCTTTGGTTCCGCATACAAAGCCTTTGTCTCGTTGATCTCCACGATCTTTCCGAGATACATCACGGCCACGCGATGGCTGAGTGTTTTCACAACAGACAGATCATGGGCGATAAAAATAAACGCCATCCCGTATTTCCGCTGTAGGTCCTGAAGGAGATTAATAATCTGAGCTTGAATGGAAACGTCCAGAGCAGAAACAGGCTCATCCGCCACGATCAACTCAGGTCGGACCGCTAACGCTCGAGCGATGTTAATTCGTTGTCGCTGACCACCACTGAATTCATGGGGATAACGATTCAAAAACTTAGGATTGAGATTCACTTCCTCCAGAAGCTCAGCCACTCGAGCCTTGATCTGACCTCTGTTGAGAGTCGTCAAAGAATTCAGAGGCTCTGCCAAAATATCGCCAATCGTCATTCGAGGATCCAATGAACTGAAGGGATTTTGGAAAACCATTTGAAAGTGCTGTCGAAGAGGTTTGACCTGCTTAAAAGTCAAAGGTCTCATGTCTTGGCCTTGAAAATAAATCGAGCCCGCCGTCGTGCGAATGAGCTGAGTGACCGCCCGACCGGTAGTTGACTTTCCGCAACCGCTCTCGCCTACAAGCCCCAGAGTCTCCCCCTCAACCACTGAAAAACTCACTCCATCAACGGCATGAACAACTCGTTGTTCCTTTCGAAACAATCCGCCACGAGTCACAGGAAAATGGACCTTAAGATCTCGAACATCCAGCAATGGAGAAGCTGCTTGCTTGTTGGTCTGCGCGTTCATCATCCTTGTCCTACCTTGGTTGTCTCAACGGGAACGGGGAAAAAGCACTCATAGGAATGGGTCTCAGACTCACGAGACACAGCAGGTCTCTGACTTCGACACTGAGACTGCGCAAACTGACAACGAGGTGCAAATGCACATTCATTTCCCAAGGTGGTCAAATCCGGAGGAGATCCCGGAATGGGCTTCAGTCGAGCGCCAGGCTCAATGTCCACACTCGGAATCGATTCCAACAAACCTCGAGTATAGGGATGTCGTGTTCTGTAGAAAATATCATCGGCAATACCTTGTTCAGCAATTCGACCGCCGTACATGACCATGACTCGATCACAGAGACCGGCGACCACTCCCATGTCATGAGTGATCAGAATAATGGAGGTACCGTGCTTCTCGTTGATCTCTTTTAGCAATTCGAGAATCTGAGCCTGAATCGTCACATCCAACGCAGTAGTCGGCTCATCCGCGATCAAAATCTTGGGTTTTAGCAACAAACTCATGGCAATCATGATTCGCTGCTTGAGACCTCCTGAAAGCTGGTGAGGATAGGAATCAAAACGGATCTCAGGCTCAGGCACGCCAAGCTGCTCCAAAATCTCTAAGCATCGCCGACGCGCTTCTGTAGGCGTCATAGTCGAGTGGACCTGCAAAACTTCCATCAGCTGGGTCGAAATTTTCAGATAGGGGTTCAATGAAGTGAAAGGATCCTGAAAGATCATCGAGATGTCCTTCCCTCGAATATCTCTCATCTTCGGTTCCGGCAGCTTCAACAAATCCTGTTGCTCAAACAGGACCTGACCCGAGGTGACTCGAGCAGGAGGCATAGGCAACAGGCCCATAATGCCCAAGTTCGTCACCGACTTACCACTTCCGCTCTCGCCCACAATCCCAAGCACTTCTTGCTCGCGCAAATTGAAGGAAACATTGTCGACGGCTCTTACCGTGCCTTCATCTGTTCGAAACTCAATACTGAGATCTTTGACCTGAAGAAGCATGGCCTATTGCTTTCCTTTCAACTTGGGATCCAGAGCATCGCGCAGACCATCTCCAATAAAATTCAAACTAAAGAGAGTCAGCGTTAACGCCAAACCAGGAAACACAATCTGCCAAGGACAGAAGAGATAAATGGATTGAGCATCAGCCACAATGGAGCCCCATGAGGCCATTGGAGCCTGCACGCCCAAACCAATGAAGCTCAGAAAAGATTCTTCGAGCATTACCCGCGGCACTAAAAGTGAGAAATAAACAATGATCGGGCCAATTGTATTTGGAATGAGATGAATCAAAATAATCGATAGATGCGATGTCCCACTCGCCCTCGCAGCTTCTACAAACTCGGAGTTCTTCAGCGACATGACCTGGCCTCGGACGATCCGCGCCGTTGTCAGCCAAGAGACCGCACCAATGGCAATAAAGAGCAGGTAGAAAGAACGTCCTGCGACCGCCATCAGCAAAATCACAAAAAACATAAATGGCAGCGAGTAAAGAGTGTCCACAAATCGCATCATGAGATTGTCGAGACGCCCCCCCACATAACCAGCGATTGATCCATAGAGAACTCCAATGATCAAACTCACAATGGCCGCCAGAAAACCTACGGCGAGTGAAACCCGAGCGCCGTACAAAATACGGACCAAAAGATCTCGTCCGAGTTCATCAGTGCCAAGCCAATGCCGTGTATTCCAATAGATCGGTCCAAGCTGAACATAGTCTTCAGGGATCACGGTGCGAATTCCATCAGGAAGAGCATTCACATCCATCACCACGGGAGGGGTATTGATTCGATCCAGATCCTGAAGCTCATAAGGATAGGAAGACAGGATTGGACCGAGAACTGCAGACACAACCACGATCGTCATGAAGACCAAGCTAACGACAGCCGCTTTGTTCTTGGACAGTCGCTTCACAGCATCTTGCCAAAGACTGCGATGGTTCTTCTCAGACTTCGTTGACTGAGCCACGGAATCGTTTTGAGCAGCTGCTTTACTCATAGGCCACCCTTGGATCCAAAAGTCCGTAGACCAGATCGACAATCAGATTGAACACCAAAATCAAAACGGCGTAGACAATCACACATCCCATCGAGAGCGTATAATCTCGGTTGATCGCAGACTCGATGAAGAGCTTTCCAAGCCCCGGGATGAAGCAAATCTTTTCGACGACAAGACCGCCTGTAAACATTCCTGCAGTCGCTGGGCCCAAGTAAGACACCACTGGCAGAAGGCCACCCTTGAGAGAATGTTTCCAAAGAATCGTTGTTCCTGAAAGCCCCTTCGCCTTTGCTGTTCGAATAAAATCCTGACTCAGAATCTCAAGCATTCCCCCTCGAGTGAGCCGAGAAATGGATGAGGCATAAATCAAACCCAAGGTAAAACAAGGGATCACATAGCCCGCCAGCGAATCAACGCCAGCCGCGGGCAACAAAAAGAATATCTGAGTCAGCAGCAAGACAAGAAGGTTTGCGAGAACAAAATCGGGAATCGAAATTCCCACCATCGATAAACTCATCGGGAAATAATCCAAAAACTTATTATGATTGAGAGCTGCCAAAAGTCCCGAGATCAACCCCATCATCAAGGCCACAATCAAGGCCCCAAGACCAACCTTCAAACTGTACATAAAGCCATCAGCGACCAGCTCATTAACGGAGCGATCCGAGTATCGAGTCGAAGGGCCCAGATCGAAGTCCACGACGATGCGTTTGATATAGAGTCCGTACTGAACGAGCAAAGGCTTATCGAGATCATATTTTTTCTCAATATTCTCGAGAACTGCGGGAGGAAAGTTTCGGTCCTTTGAAAAAGGTCCGCCAGGAGCAAGCCTCATCATAAAAAATGACAGAGTGATAATGACAAACAAAGTCACCACCGCTCCAAGAATTCTTCTCAAAACAAAACCTATCATCCCTTATTCACCCTGCTTGCTGATGTACTTCAAAAATGGTCGATCAATCAAATTCGGTTCAAAGCCAAGGACCTCTGGTCGGAGAAACCCAAAATTCGTATAGAAAAACAAAGGAATAATCGGGGCCTCTCGCAGCAAAATGCTCTCGGCCTGCGCCATCATCTCAATCCGTGCCTTGACATCCATTTGTTTGTTCGCCGCTGCAAACAGTCGATCGTACTCTGCATTTTTCCAGCCCGTCTGATTGTTACCCGAATCTGAGAGGAAAATTTCCAAAAAGGTCGCAGGATCTGGATAGTCCCCAGCCCAACCCGCTCGTGAGACGCTAAAGTCGAGCATTTGCTGCTTTTGCAAATAAACCTTCCACTCCTGGTTAAAGAGCCGGACATCAATCCCCAACTCTTTCTTCCACATTTGCTGAATGGCTAGGGCCACTCGCTTATGAGTTTCGTCAGAATTATAGAGAAGCTCAAGAGATGGGAAACCCTTCCCCTGAGGAAAGCCCGCTTCAGTTAGAAGTTGCTTCGCCCGTGCCACGTTTTGTTTGTGATCAATACTGACGAGCGTCTCGACGGATTTGGTATCTCCGATTTTGGGAGGAACATAAACACTCGTTGCCAACTCCCCTCCGCGGGTCACTCTCTCAACGAGCTCTTGCCGGTTAATAGCCAAAGTGAGGGCCTGACGTACTCGCACATCTTTCAACGGCGGACGCGTCACGTTGAGTCGATAAAAATAGGTAATGAAAGCAGGATGCACTCGAAACTGAGGATCTGCCCGATAAGCAGCCACTAAACTACTAGGCGCTCCCTGAGGCCCAGACCAATCCAGTCGACCTTGTCGGAAGAGATTCACCGCTGTTTGCTTGTCGCCAATCGGCAGAGCCACTGCTCGCTGAAGCTTGACTTTGTCGGCGGCAAAATAATGCGGATTCTTTTCCATCACAATCCGGTCATTCACTTTCCACTCCGCAAGCCTGAAGGGACCGTTAGAGACGATATTCCCCGGTCGGATCCAAGCGTCCTTGTGCTTCTCAACGACTTCACGCTTCACAGGGAAGGCCGGGGTCTCAGCAACAAGCTGCAAAAAGTAAGGAACCGGCTTACTCAAAGTAATCGCAAGAGTGCGATCATCCAGAGCTCGAACCTTCACATTGGCCCGATTCTGAGCAGTTGGACTCTTGGCGAAGGCAGCCCCCCCTTCAACCGTATCGGTAAACCAATAAGAATAGGGACTAGCCGTGGCTGGATCCATCAACCTCAAAAATGAGTACTCAAAATCCTTCGCGGTCAAAGGCGTCCCATCAGACCACTTCAACTGAGGGCGCAGTCGGAAAGTATAAGTTTTGCCGTCGGCGCTGACCGAATAGGTCTCAGCTTGCCCCGGGACAACGGTCGCCCAATCGGCACCGCGAGACATGAGACCTTCAAAAATCTGATTGGTAATGTTGGAATCATAGGAGCCCGACAATCGTTGCGGATCAAGCGTCTCAGGCTCAGCGGAATTATTGAAAACAAACTCATCAGAGTGCGACTGCATAGGAGCCAGCGCAACAAACGACCAAACGAATCCGCATAAAAAACTGAACATCGACCCAAACCTTTCGACAGCCTGCAAGCAGTGCTGCTCAACCCAAAAAACCACTCCCTTGGGGGTGATCTCAACTAAAGCGTAAGACCTCAAGTTCAATCGCATTGGAATTTTTCGGTCAAGTTCTGTTCTGGTCTTTATCGGCCTTTCTGCTAGGTTTAGGCCAAATGGGCGCGCCAAGAAGAGCTGCAATTCATTCGATTCGAGACTACTTTCCAGAGAAGAGGCTGACGAATGCAGACCTCGAAAAAATGGTCGATACAAACGACCAGTGGATTCGCGAAAGAACCGGAATTCTGGAGCGCCGGATCGGTGAGAAACACGAAACTCCCTCCTATATGGGAACTCAAGCAGCGCTCAAGTTGTTCAAAGACCATTCGATTGACCCCCTCAGCATCGACTGCGTTGTCTGTGCCACGGTCACGTCAGATTATGTTTTTCCCGCGTCGGCCTGCCTCATCCAAAACAATTTAGGCCTCAAAAATGCTTTTGCATTTGATCTTTCCGCCGCCTGCAGCGGCTATCTCTATGCTCTTGAAACGGCTCGAGCTTTTGTGGAGTCGGGAATTTACAAGAGAGTCTTAGTGATTGCGGCTGAGAAAATGAGCTCGATCATCGATTATACGGATCGTCAGACCTGTATCATTTTTGGGGATGCTGGATCCGCCACTCTTGTCGAAGAGGCGAAGGATTCACAAAGTTATATCATTGGAAGCTACCTCAGATCAGATGGATCAGGCTGCCCCTATCTGTTTATGCCATCAGGTGGATCAGCCTCACCCACGTCAGCGGCAACGATCGCGGCTCGTGAGCATTCCGTCCGTCAAGAGGGCAAGCAAGTATTCAAGAGAGCCGTTGTCGACATGGCGGAGGCTTGTGAGAACGTTTTGAAAGCCCACAACTTCAAAGCTTCTGATGTAGACCTGTTTGTCCCTCATCAGGCGAATATGAGGATTATTGAAAACGTCGGTGAGCGGTTGGGCATTTCCAGAGAACGAACGGCCATTAACATTGATCGGTTTGGAAACACTACCGCAGCAACCATTCCGACGGCGATGGTGGATGCTCAAAATCAGGGCAAACTCAAAAAGGGAATGCTGGTGATGCTCGGAACTTTTGGCGCAGGGTTCACCTGGGGTGCCACCCTGCTTCGAATCTAAAAAGTCTTAGATAATTTTTTGACCAGAAGTGTCTTCGAAATTGGCGCCTTGAAGATTGGCTCCACGGAAATCCGTGTACTCAAAATAGGCATTCTTCAAGTTCGCGTTCTTCAAGTTAGCATTTCGCAAACTGGCGTAACTCAAATTGGTTCCGCGCAAATCAGCTTCTTCCAAGTTGGCGCCTTCAAGATTGGCACATGCTAAATTGGACTTTTGAAGTTTGGCACCGCGCAGGTTCGCTCCGACCAAAAATGCAGAGCGCAAATTGGTGTCTCTCAAATCAATCCCCATCAATTGAATATTGGGGGTGATCTCTCCGTTTTGGACCATTTCTTCAAACTTCTCTTTATTGAGTTCCGCCATTTTTTACTCCTGACCTTTCATCAACCAAACTGCTTTCAAACTTATACTGCAGTCCGTCGAAATTGGAAACTGCGTCCCTTAAGTACCACAAATCCACGTTTTGAGAAGGCCGCCACGCCGCAGCATTCAAAGAATTGCCGCAACATGTCGTAAGTTATTGATTTTATTAACATTTAAAAATTTTACCACTATACTTGAATCAT
>CAZZLQ010000065.1:0-10749 GCA_964655245.1 uncultured Bacteriovoracaceae bacterium
AACAGGGCATCTTGAAGTAGAAGTGTGGGTAGGGAAAAGGGAGTCTAGTGATGGGTCGAACCTTCAGTGGGTGCAAGTCAGTTGCATGGGGCTTTTTGGCCGTGCTTTGGGGCTGCGGGCAGTCCGATTATTCCACAAAAAACTTAGGGGATTTTCTCTACGATCACGAAAAGGAGATCGTTTCTCAAATTCAAGCGCACTTCGACACCTCAACGTATCAACAGATCATCCACATCGACTTTAAGCCCAATGATTTTGGATATCTCTCATCTTCCGAGAATCGACAAGATTTTACGCTCACAGGCCCAGGATTTGAGATTCGTGGTGCTGGGCCGTTTGCATTTGAGAGTCTTCCTGAGCAGGCTGCTGCTCTTGATCTCAAGACGCGATTTGTTGAGCCTCGGGTCATCGCCTCTCTTGAGTATCGGCACTCCTCGCAAGAGAAGGCTATTGAGGCGTTCAAGTACCTTTTTGGATGTGAGGGTGGAGAAAGCACGAAGCAGCATTTGGATAAGACCTTCATTTTGGGATCTGCAGGAAGCCATGGGGTAGATGCACTCGAGTGGTTCTCTCGCTCGCTTCAAAAACACTGTGGCCGAAGTCTTGATTATGCGATTTTGGGAGATGCGATCTCGAAGCCGGGGCCGTTCCCAAAGTCGCGATTCTTTGCATTGGAAAAAAATGGGGGCTGCATTCACTTTTATCAGAGGCAGGATTTGCTAGCAGGTGTTCCCATTGAGGAGTGTGTGAATATTAAAATTGAAAGTGAAACGACTCATGCCTCTACTGCCGAGATTGGTCGAAGCGTTGCGGAGTTTATTTTGGCTCGACTGCAAATTGAGCAGGATCGTTGGTCGTTGCAAAAACTCAGCTTGGTGAGCACGTTTGATTTGATTAGTTATGCGCATTATTTTGATGGCTACTTGCTGCGTTGGTTTAGAGATGATCCGATAGCGGCCTGGAGTTTGATTGTCAAAGATGATGGGATTGCGCCGAAGGCAGTATTCGATCTCCTGAAGATCGAATGGGATCAAAACCCGTACTCAGTTCGACTTGGGCTTTCTCGGTTGTCCCGAGACCAACTTCGTGTCGCTGCCCGAGGTGTTAAGGTGTCCAGCCCAGATCTTTGGCCTCGCATGAAATTGTTTTTGGACAATCATCGAAGTGATGAGGTCAGAAAAATCGTTCAACTCGTAGATTCAGCGCCATCGCGACAATCACGTCTCAGAATAAAGGGGCTCGAATGACTGTTTTTGAAAAGATTGTGGCGGGGCAGATTCCATGCTTCAAGATTGCGGAAGATCAAGATCATCTCGCCTTCCTAGATATTCGTCCCGTTGCTCCTGGACATACTTTAGTGATTCCGAAAACTGCCGTTGATCCTGTTTTCAAAATGACAGAAGTCGACTTTCTCAAGCTCATGGCCTTTGCAAAGAAGGTTGCTGATCGTCTCAAGGAAAGACTCGCTTGCGAGCGAATCTGTCTTTCGATTGTTGGATTTGAGGTTCCTCATGCTCATATTCATCTGATCCCGGCTCGATCAGTCATGGACTTCCCTTGGCCCGGGGGCAAGGCCGCTTCGACTGAGGAGCTCTCTCAAATGGCTTCCCAGCTTGTCTTTTGATTTGACGCGCCGCAGTCAGTAAAAAAATTTTGACGCGCAGCATTTCAATTCCGCTCTGCATCAAACAGATCTTGTTGATTGATCTGATATAATAGAGGCAGGAATACGGAGGTTCCTGCGTGGCGCAAGCAATGGAAGTTGCAGTCGTTGGCCTTGGAAAAATTGGCCAATATCTCGATGCTGAACTCGATTCAGCGCTGTATTGTTTGACTCATTCAAGTGCTGTCTCTCAACATTCCTCTTTTGTTCTTTCTGGAGGTGTTGATCCTTCAGAACAATCACGCCGTGACTTTGCGCAAAGATTCTCAGCTCCAGTGTTTTCCAATCTGTTCGAAGCTGCGAGTCGAACGCGCTTTGACGGATTGATTCTGTGCGGGCCGACCTCGGAAAATGCCAAACTGATCAAACAGGCTGTTGATCTCAAGCCGCGATGGATCTTGATGGAGAAGCCGATGGGGCAGTCGCTTCGCGATGCCGCTGAGATTGCGAGGATGTGCCAGGATTCCAAGATTTCTTTGGGTGTAAATTTCATTCGCCGATCAGAGCCTGGGGTTCTTAAGGTGAAGGATCTGATCGAGTCGGGGCGGATTGGCCGAATTCAAAAAGTCATCGTCACCTATTCAAAGGGACTTTTTAACAATGCATCACACTTTGTCGATCTCCTGAGATTTTGGCTCGGAGAGGGGTCACATCATCAGGTCATGGGATCTGTGTCGCAAAATCATGAAGGTGATCCGGAGCCCGACTTTGGGATGCATTTTGGTGGTGTGCCCGCTTACTTTGTGAGTGCCAAGGAAGATCAGTACTCAGTTCGAGATATTGAGATCATCGGGTCTCGCGGTGTGATTCAGTATCTTCGAGGTGGTCTCAAGATAAAGGTTTTGGACATCGTCGAGAGCAAAGTTTTTAGGGGATACAAGTTCGTAGAGCTTGATGGTTCTGAGATCCCCAGTCAGCTCAACCGCGCTCAGTATTTTGTGATGGATTCATTGGCTCATTCAATTCAAGAGGGCAAGGCCTTGAGTTTCTCAGGAGCAGAGGCCCTCAAGACGATGGAGCATTTAGAGAGGATCAAATCGCTATGTCACATGCACTAAACAAAGACGTCTCAAACAAGCTCGCTTTGCTAGGCGGTCCCAAGACGCTCAGCGAGCCCATGCCCCTCTATTCATCATTTGGCGCGGAGGAGAAGCTTGCGGCGATAGAGGTTCTGGAGAGTGGTGTTCTTTCAAAATTCATTGGTGCATGGAACCCCGATTTTTTTGGTGGAGAAAAGGTTCAGGAGTTTGAGAGAGCCTGGGAAAAGTTTTTTGATGTTCGCCATGCGGTGAGTGTGAATTCTGCAACATCGGGCCTTATTTGTGCGCTGGGTGCACTGAATCTTGAGCCCGGAGATGAAGTGATTGTGAGTCCTTGGACGATGTCCGCCGACGGGGCTGCGATTTTAGTGTGGAATGCCATTCCGGTTTTTGCTGATATTGAGGAGCGAACTTTCGGCCTATGTCCTAAGTCGATTCGAAGGAATATTACGCCGCGGACGAAAGCCATTCTTGTCAGTGACATTCATGGCCACGCTGCTCGCCTGGATGAAATCATGTCGATTGCGCGAGAGCACAACCTCAAGGTGATTGAGGACGCGGCTCAAGCGCCTGGTGCAAAATACAAGGGCCGATATGTTGGAACGATCGCTGATATTGGTGTGTTTAGTCTTAATTATCACAAGCATATTCACACGGGTGAGGGCGGTGTTTGCGTCACCAATGATCCGGATCTTGCAGAGCGAATGCAGTTGATTCGAAATCACGCTGAATCAGTGGTTGCCAAAAAAGGTGTTTCAAATCTCTCGAACATGATCGGTTTTAATTTCCGCCTTGGAGAGATCGAGGCTGCTATGGGACTCAAGCAGCTCGAGAAGCTGCCGGCGCTCGCTGCATCTCGAACACGAGCTTGTTATCGCCTGATGGATGGCCTGAGAGATCTACCTGGGATGAGGCTTCCCATTGTTGAACGAGACTGCTCGCACGTCTTCTATCTTTTTCCATTGATTCTCGATTTGCCAAAACTCGGAGTGACCCGAGCGCGTCTTGCTCAGGCCCTTCGCGCTGAGGGAGTTCCTGTGGTGATGGAAGGCTATGTGAACGTCCATCTTCTACCCATGTTTCAGAAAAAGATGGCTTATGGGTCGTCGGGGTTTCCCTGGAGAATTGGTAATCAGGAAAGCTCAGTGAGCTATGCGCCTGGAATTTGTCCTGTCGCGGAGCGATTTCAATCGGAGGCTGTGATGGGACTCACTCCCTGTAGCCACCGTTATGACGATGGAGATGTTGATCTTGTCGTCGCTGCATTCAAGAAGGTTTGGGATAACCTGGGGATTTTGAAGGAAGTGTAAATGGGCTGGGGAGGAAGTAGTCGGGTTGCTGTTGTTGCGCACGATGCGGGTGGCGCTGAGGTGCTATCTTCTTGGGCTAAGCGCCAAAGCGACGCTCTCATTTTTGTGCTCGAGGGCCCAGCCGTCAAAGTCTTCCAGAGAAAGTTTCCGCACCTCGTCGTCACCAGTTTTGATGATCTCAAAGCTCAGCGTGGATCTATTGCGAAGCTCATGACAGGGACCTCTTGGTCCTCGGATCTTGAGAGGAGGGCTCTTGAGTGGGCGCAAGCTCAAAAGATTCCAACGCAGACTTTCCTTGATCACTGGGTAAACTATCGACCTCGATTTGAAACATCTAAGGGCCTCGTTCTTCCCGATGCCATTTGTGTCTATGACGACGAAGGGTTGAAGAGAGCTTGCCGGGAATTCCCCTCAACTAAAGTTCAGCTCATTGAGAATCCTTACTGGGAGGATTTTCGATCACAGGTCAGAATCTTTGAGCACGCATTTGAAGAGGAGCATACAGAGACGTCGAAGAGGTCTCGAATCAATCTTTTGTTTGCAACTCAGCCCATCATGGACGCTGCCAAGCGAATCACGGGAGACGAAAGGGGCTATGGGTACACTGAGTTTGAGGCCCTGGAGAAGTTTCTCGATTGGCTCTCGCCCAGGTTTCAAGATATACGAGAGTTTCGTTTGCGGCTTCATCCATCAGAGTTGCCGGGCAAGTATGATCGATTTATTCAAAGATATCAGAGCAAGCTGAGTATGCGAATCAGCCCCAACGATGATCTAGCATTGGACATGGCTTGGGCTCAGTGGGTTGTGGGAGCTGATACGATGGCTCTTGTGTTGGGAGCGATTTGCGATCGAAAGGTCTACTCGTGTATTCCCCAGGGCGGAAGAAAGCTGGAGATTCCCATGCAATCAATCACGAGGTTGTTTGAATGAAGTCAGTTTGTGTCATACCCGCTCGAGGAGGAAGCAAGCGAATTCCTCACAAGAATGTGAAGGATTTCTTTGGGCGACCGATGATTTCGTATTCAATTGTGGCAGCGCTTGAGTCCAAACTCTTTGATCGGGTGATTGTCTCAACGGATGATGATGATATTCGAAGAGTTGCTCTTGAGTGTGGAGCTGAAGTTCCTTTTGTGCGCCCTCCCGAGATCTCTGATGATTTCACCCCACTCGCGGGGGTTTTGGGACATGCGCTCCATTGGCTTCGGGACCATGGACCTGAGTATGAATCTGTTTGTTGCGTTCTTGCTACGGCACCTTTTATTGCTGTGAGCGATTTGCAGGAAGGGCATCGACTGCTTCGTTCTTCTACCCACTCAGCTGTTATTCCTGTGACGAGTTTTCCTTTTCCCATTTTTAGAGCGCTTAAGATTGCTTCGTCTGGTGTTCTTGAGATGGTGTGGCCTGAGCACGAGCTTACTCGCTCCAATGATTTGCCTGAAACTTTTCATGACGCAGGCCAGTTCTATTGGTTAAGAGTTGATTCGTTCCTAAAAACAAATCGAATCTACGCAAAAGATGCCCTGCCGCTCGTCATTCCGCGTTGGCGTGTTCAAGACATTGATACTGTCGAAGACTGGAGTCGAGCGGAAAAGATTTACGCTTCAATTCAAGGAGGAAGACGATGATTGAGCTTCTTACTCGCGGTCAGTATTCTCTTCAGCAGGAGGAATCGGATACACAGGGGTTGAGGCTGATCCCCCTTTCTCATCCAAAGCGAGAAGATGCTTCACATCCCGTCATTGAGATACTGGAGATCGATGAGACGAGTAAGCGGTGTCTCTGGATGATGCGCACGGCCAGTGACGGTTCTGCTTTAGCTCAGTCGGCGGCTCTTGGGTTCCTTGCCCTTGAGTATGCTTTTGAGCGACTCAATTTGCGGAAGGTCCACGTTGAGCTATGTGCTGATGAAATTCAATTGCTTGAGATTCATCGTAAGCTTGGTTTTTGTGAAGAGGGGCGGCTGATCCGACACGTAGTGAAGTCCGATAAAGCCTGGGACGTGATTCTTTTGGCCCACTTCAAGGAATCCTGGGAAAAGAAGCGAAAGAATCTGGAGCCACTCGTGTCTGAGGGAGGGAGCTTTCAATGAGCTTTAAGATAGCAAACCGATCGGTAGGGCTTGATCAGCCGCCATTCATTATTGCAGAGATGTCAGGCAATCATAATCAGTCCCTCGATCGGGCGTTGCAGATCGTAGACGCTGCTGCGGCCGCTGGGGCTCACGCAATTAAGCTACAGACCTACACCGCAGATACGATGACGATTGATGTGAAGACCGGTGAGTTTTTGATCCAAGATACCAAGAGCCTTTGGAATGGGAAGACTCTCTATGATCTCTACAAAGAAGCTTACACTCCTTGGGAGTGGCATGCTCCTTTGTTTGAGAGGGCTCGAAAGCTTGGCATGATACCCTTTAGCACGCCCTTCGATGAGACAGCTGTTGATTTCTTGGAGTCACTGGGGGCGCCATTTTACAAAGTCGCCTCATTTGAAAACACAGATCTGCCATTGATTCGTCGAATCGCACGCACTGGCAAGCCTGTGATCGTTTCAACCGGAATGGCCTCCTTGAGCAATCTTGAGGAGATTGTTCGAACGCTTCGCTCCTCGGGTTGTGAAAACTTCGTTCTTCTCAAATGCACATCGAGTTATCCAGCGACTCCTGAGCATTCAAACATCAAAACCATTCCTCATTTGCGAGAGATGTTTAAGTGTGAGGTCGGTCTTTCTGATCATACAATGGGAGTGGGTGTTGCCGTCGCTAGTATCGCACTTGGTGCGACTGTGATTGAAAAGCACTTCACGCTCAGTCGTGCTGATGGAGGAGTGGATTCGGCGTTCTCGCTCGAGCCTGTTGAGCTTAAGGCCCTCGTTGTTGAAACCGAGAGAGCTTGGCAGGGACTTGGCGCTGTGACTTACGGAGCTGGCGACTCAGAGAAGGGGTCTCTGCAGTTTAGGAGATCACTTTATATTGTGAAGGATGTGAAGGCGGGAGAGCCGTTTACAAGGGAAAACGTTCGAGCCATTCGCCCGGGATTTGGGCTACCACCCAAGTTCATCGATGAAGTTTTAGGAAAGACTGCACGTGTGGACCTCAAGAGAGGAACAGCACTGAAAACGGATCACTTCATTTGAAGTGACGTTTTTGGTCATGATGCGCAGCCGTTGATGCTGTGCTCGCCGCTCATCAAAGGGTTTGCGCGGCGTCAAATGGACGAGTCGCTTGGTCGGAAGCGCAAATGATTAGATACTAGAAGAAGGAGGATTATCCATGATTCAGCCACCAAAAGTTCAGTATTGCTCAAAGTGTGTTTATCCGGGAGTGGCTGCAACACCGCTTACCTTTGACGAAAATGGCGTTTGCTCGGGTTGTCGAACGAATGTTGAGCAGAAGAAAGTGGATTGGAGCAAGCGAAAGCAAATCTTCGAAAATATTCTTGAGGATTACCGAGCCAAAGACGGCTCCAACTACGATGTTGTGATTGGTGTCAGCGGTGGCAAGGACAGTTTTTATCAGGCTCACTTGCTGACAAAAGTCTACGGGCTCAAAGCATTGTTTGTTTGTTATGCAGAGAACAATCATACCGATGTCGGTATGAGAAATATTCAGCGTATGAAGGAGTGCTTCAAGGGCGATTTCCTCCACTTCACCCCGGAAGTCGACGTGTTGAAGAAGCTCAATCGTTTGGGAATGACCAAGATGGGAGATCCCAATTGGCATACTCATATCGGTATTATGACCTTGCCGATTGCGATTGCTGCGAAGTTCAACGTGAAGCTCTTTATCTACGGCGAGCATGGATTCATGAACTTAGGTGGAATGCATTCCTACTCCGATCTCGTGGAGTTTACGCGGAAGTATCGCACGGAGCATATGTGCCGTGGCTTCGATTGGTTCGATATGTGCGAAGAGACAGAGGGCCTCACCAAGCAAGATATGCTCTGGGCTCACTATCCAACGGATGACGAGATTGAAGAGAAGGGTCTTCGAGGTCTATTTATCTCGAATTACTTTGGCTGGGAGCAGGCCAAACACACAAGGCTCGTGAAAGAGCTCTATGGCTTTGAGGAGTGGCCAGGTCCAAGAGATCGAACTTTTAGTCGGGATTCGAATCTCAATGATATTCATGACGATGGAATTCACGATTGGATGAAGTACGTCAAATTTGGATACGGCCGAGCAACCGATCATGCTTGCCGTGAAATCCGTCAGGGGCTGATGAGCAGAGAGCAGGGAATTGAGTTCGTGCGAGCTTACGATCATGTGGTTCCAGGCGATATTCCTCGGTGGCTTGATTATGTGGGTTGGACTCGACCTCAGCTTGAGAAGGTTGCCGATTCGTTCCGAAGCCCTAAGGTTTGGGTGAAAAACGAGTACGGACAGTGGTTGAAGCATAATCTTTGGGATTCTGAGGAAGCTAAGAAGTCTAAACTTGTTTCGTTTGGTTCTTGATTCCATGATTTCAGAGGGGGATGGAGTGAAAGTAATTCTGAGCCTTTTGGGCTTGCTTACGCTGTTGGCAATGCTGAATCAGTCCTTGGAGTCGGCACCCATGCCGGATTCAGATCGGCCCAGCGGCGAGAGTTCGACTCCTCAGGGTTTTAAGGCGGGAATTGGTGATATCGATGACTTTGGTGGCCCCGAGTGGCGCTGCCATAACCTTTTCCTTCCGGCAGATCTTGACCAATGCAAAAGATTTAGCAGATGCCTTGAGGAAGCCAGGCGAAGAATGAAGACATACTGTAGTGGTTGGGACTATGTGTTGAACCTTTTTAGCTGCGTTGGTCTTGAAAGGATGCAGCAGGGTTTTGATGATATTGTGAATCGAATCTGCAAAGAGATTTTGGCTGATCCAAGTCCTCGGGCAGATTGATATCAACAAATCAGGCGGATTTGAGCATCCACATGCGTCTGAGCTAGTTTTTTCGATCCAATCTAGCCCTAGGCAGCGCTCTTCCTCGTAAAATCACTAGTCCTTCGCGAGCTGACTTGGGCCTTCGGAATCGAACAGACTACCGATAAATTCTCGGCACCAGTGCGGATTGTCAAAGCGTCCCGTGGGCTGGCCTACAATTGGGGCATTAGTCCCAACCGGCTCAAAAGCCAGGTCGACTGCGAGATGTCTGAGTTGGGTGAATCCAAGAAGCGAGAAGTCTGAGGCAGCCAAGTTGTAGGCAATATGGGGTTGATCTCGATAACCGCGAGAAAGCTTTCCCGTCACCTCAGTCAAAAGGCCTGCAGAGTTGTAATGGCGGTCAATTTGGAAAATCGTTGAGGTAACAATGCCAGGACCGCTTGGCCAATTCGCTTCAAGAGCAGAAAGAATCGGTCTCGAAAACTCAATTGAAAAAGACTCGAGTGGAAAGTCATCAAGGCCCACTCTGAGAACGTTCGATCCCAGGAAGTGTTTTGCAGTTCGCCCTTCGCGAAGCGCAATCTCGGCCATCTTTGAGGGGGCGCCTCGAAGAGTCTTCGGCCATAGATTGGGATGGATCAATAAGCGAAACTCATCAAGTGTTTCAAAGGCGCTCGGAGAGTCGCCGCGAGTTGAGACGATAAAGTAAGGTCGAAACTCGCCTCTGTTTCCCTCAATCTGCTTCATCACAAATGCAATCGCGTGATGACGAACATTCTGACCTAAGCGAATGACCTCATCGCCATGCCGTGGGTTTGAAAAATCGAGAACATGAAACTCTCGAATCAACAATGGGCCCATTCCGAAGATCTCATCGCTTACGCTGGGGAATGCGCGAATACGAATTCCAGTTTTTCTGTGCTCATACAAATGAGCTCGTCGAAGAAGAGTATCCGGAATTCCAAAAGATAAAAAAACTGGAGCGTCCATACCGGTCTTCATTTGATGATCCAGGATGTGCTTTTCAAACTGAGCATCAATCGATTCAGCCGCCCAAACAGTGGAAAGCGGGGAAGCGGCCAGAGCCGCAAAAGTCAAAATAGCGCGTTTCATGAGACTTCGAATCAAGCAAAAGGCCCTGCTCTTGAAAAGGGGCTAGTCCTTGTTTTTTGGCTCACTCATCGTTGCTGTGAAGTTGCAGGAGACGGCTTGCTAAGCGGTTTAGCTTGGACTCCAGAAAGCCCCACCAGCCCCTGGACTCGCCTGAATTGAGTACGACCATTGGTCCATCGGCCAGCAAGCGAATACTTTCGGTCTTTGTTTTTGTTTGGGCGCCCTCAAAAGGGTTCAGCCCGAAGTTGGCAATAAAGTAGATACCGCCCATTTGGGTATCCGTAGGGCCTGTGACGGAGATGCTGGCTCGAAGCTCTCCGTTGGTTGCGCTAAATGTTTGTGTGCCTAGAAAAAACTTGGGAAGTGCTCCAAATTCCTCGCTTAAGATGGCGCCCCCTGTCACTAGATCGGGTGCAGCCTGATACAGTGATTTCACGCTCAGCCCCTCAGTTGATCGATCGAGCGCCAGCAAAGGCAAGTTTCGAATAGTTCTGGGCAGCTTGAGTCCATTGGGAAACTTTTCGATCATCTCGGGTTTCCAGAATTCGTGATCTGCTGCTTCACTGGCTGATGTAATGCTGCCGATTTGACTCCAGTTCGTTTCTTCTTTGAATCGAAGAAAAACTCGCGAGTGTTTTCGATTTTCATTTTGAAACTGAATCAGTGCATTCGCAGGGATGTGATAGTTCGTAATGGGTTGGAATGAGACGAGGACGAGTTGATTTGAGAAATCAATTTTTAAGTCGATTGTCTCGGAGATAAAGGTT
>CAZZLQ010000066.1:0-10742 GCA_964655245.1 uncultured Bacteriovoracaceae bacterium
CAAGAAGAAAAAGACAAGGTGCGAGGTCTCGCATTTTATCCGACGGATTATTTGCGAGCACTGCTTCCCGCTGATGTTGCCTTTGTGGATGTGGTGAGAAGTCCTCATGCCGGCGCGACATTCGATAAAATTGATTCTTCGGAAGCGCTTCAGATTTCAGGAGTGCTTAAAGTTATAACGGCCAAAGATATTCCGCAGAATTTATCTTTCGCCAAGAGATCTAAACAAGGTCAGTTGATTCTAGCCGATGGAAAAGTTCGCTACCGTGGTGAGCCTTGTGCCCTGGTTGTTGCTGAGTCGCGCGAAGCTCTTTCTGCCGCGATGAAAAAAATTCAAGTCAATTGGAAGCCCGAAGCCGAGCGAGGAGCAGAAGTCATTGCCAAAGCGGCCCATCAGATCGGCAAACCTCCCTCAGGCAAGTTGGCAGAAGTAAAGTTGCCGTTTTCATTTCCGAGTTTGCATACCCGATACCTCGAAGCAGAAGGCGGCTGGGTTCAGTATGACAATGGCGAGATGACCTTTCATGCAGGCTCACTTTTGTCTGAGTCACAACGAACGTGGCTGTCGCAGATTTTGGAAGTTCCGCTTTCAAAGATCAAAGCTCAGGAGTCCCCTCTTGGGGGCTACTTCGGTGGACGTCAGCAGCGGGAGCTCTTGGCGTTTTTGGCCTTGTCGTCTCATATGACCAAGCGATCCACGTGTTTGTCTTTTAATTCCAAAGAGCAAGACGTGGGATCGTATGGATACAAGGGTGAGCTTTCACTGTCTTATGATCCAGCGAGCAAGCGGCTTAAGTCTCTGACGGGACAAGTGATGATTGATGCGGGCTCCTATGAGGGCAACGCCCAGATGGTTTTGCAGAGAATGATTGAGCATGCGGCTACAATCTATGACTTTGAGCATGTCAATCTTGAGGGCCAAGTGATTTGCACGCCGACACATCCGCGTCGAGCACATCGAGGCGAGGGATTGTCGGCCATCACGTGGGTGACGGAGCAGTTGGTGGAACAAGCCGCCAAGGCCGTGGAGATGAATCCGCTTGAGTTTCGAAGTCTCAATTGCAATCAGTATGCAGAGAATGCATTCCAAGTCCTCCAGGAAGTGGAGAAGCTGGAGAAGCCCTTTCGATTGGTACCTGTGGATCGAAATCGACCTGTGTGGGATGAAAAATCCATTCAAGGTCGGGGCATTGCATTTCAGTATGCGATTCCAGGGGCTCACAAAGAGTTTGATCTCTCAGAGGTGAGTGTTGAGCTGACGAACTCAGGCTCGTTTAAGATTCGCACCTCCAATGTCACGTTGGATTTGCACATGAAGCAGGCGTTAGCGGAAGTGGCTTCGATGGTGCTTCATACGCATCCGAAGGCCTTTACGGTTGAAGGCAAAATGCGCGAGCAGATTGATAAGCCTGCGCGCCGGGAAACATATCCGGAGCTCTATTACTTGGCGCAAGCGACCTGGCATGCTTCAAGAAATTTAGCCGACAAGCTCAAAACCGCTGGCACGAAAATTTTTGGAAGCACCTCAGTTCGTCTCCAAGACGGTGCCATCGTGGATGCAAACTCCAACAAGAAGATGGGCTATCGTGAGTTGGCCTTTACGGACCACGATCACGATCTTCAATCTGCTTTTGTGCTCAAGGATATTGAGCGGCCGCATGGCTGTTCAGCGGGAGCGGTGACTCGAGTGGCGTTTCATCCCCTGACGGGTGAGCTTCGAGTGGAGAGTGTGCGTGTGGTTTTGGATGCGGGACCTGTGTTTTATAAGAAGGGTCTTGAGATTCAATTGGATACCGCCATTTCATGGGCGCTGGCTGCGCTGTTTTCGAGTGAGTTTGATTCGGATCAGCCGATTCCAACCACCTTGGATGGTCCCGATGATGTGAGTTTAGCAACTCTGCCGTATAAACTTGAAGGCGCTGATGAGCGTCCTCCTGAGTTCTTTGGATCTCGAGGGGTGACGGATGTTTTGATGTCGGTGGTTTTGGCTTCGCTGGTGAATGCGATTTACGATGCGAAGAATCTTCCTGTGCAAGAGATTCCGATGCTCCTTGATTTTATGTATCCCAAGAAACGTCAACAAACGGTGCTGAATTTTCCGCTGAAGAGGTTTTGATGATTATTGAGTGGTCATTGAATGGTCGTCCGCTGCGTTCTGAGGTTTCACCCTTTCGAAAGCTCTTGGATTATCTTCGTCAGGATTTGAAATTGCTGGGAGCCAAAGAAGGTTGCCGAGAGGGTAAGTGCGGGGCGTGCACCATTTGGATTGATGGGCAGGTGGCCAATTCCTGTTTGGTGTTGATGGGGCAGTTGTCGGGAAAAGAAGTGACGACGATTGAGGGGATCAACGAAAAGGACAAGTTTACTCCGCTGCAAGAGAGTTTGCTGACGGCCTCGGCGATTGAGTGCGGTTTTTGTATTCCGGGGATGTTGATGTCGGGCACAGTCTTGCTCAATCAAAATCCGGATCCTTCACGTTTGCAGATTCGCGAAACTCTCAAAGGGCATCTCTGTGCGTGCACAGGTTATCAGAAGATTATTGATGCGATCGAAGGTGTGGGGCTTCCTCCTGCGGTGGATGGACGAGCGCGAATGAGAGCGAGGAGATAATCTGTGGAGTTTCTGAGCCCGCGATATTTGTCGGAAGCCTTTGAAGCGATGGACAAGGGTGGTCGCAATCTCAAGATTTGCGCCGGGATGACTCACTTGCTGAGATTTTATCCACGCTTTCCCGAGGAGCTGACGTCCAAGTTTGATGGATTGATGCATGTGGGGGATTTAGCGGCTCTGTCGGAGAGTCGAGAAGAGTCGGGCAAGTATTCGATTGGCTCAACGGCTCGGATTTCTTCTTTGGTAGAGGATGATTATTTGGCTCGCTATGCGGCTGCTGTTCGAGAGGCGGCAGCCTTGACCAGTACCCCGCAGATTCGAAATCGTCGAACTGTGGGTGGTGAAGTGGCGTGGGGTTCGTATCACAGTCCGCTGGTGTCAGCGCTTTGGGCGATGGGTGCCAAAGTCAAGGTGCGCACGCGCGGGAAGAATGGTTCTGCGGGTCAGGAAGAGACGTTGGATTTGGCGCAGTTTTATCGAGGGGCGCAAAAGCGTCTGGCTGCAGAGGGCAAAGAGCATGAAACGCGTTCGGCGGTGACGGGTGGTCAGGATTTGATTTTGAGATTTGTTTTGCCAGCGCATCAACCGGGGCAGTTTAGTTTCTTTCGAGGATTGATACCCAAGATCCACACTGAGAATTCAGGCGTTGTGCTCTCTGTCAGTGGCAGTGTGCAAAACAATGTGATTGAGCGCGCTCGCGTGGTGGCCTCCGGTGTTTGGATGGACACGATGGATGAAGAGCTGCCGCTGCAAGCTGTGCGAATGAACGACACTTATATCTTTGAGAAGCTTTATACGTTTTGTGATCGATATAACTTTGATTCGATTCGTCGTGGCGGGCCTCCGGGTAGTCAACTGGGGCTCATTGTCTTTGGCCTTCTGAAAGAGGGCTTCTCAACTTTGCTCGCGCGCTAAGATTTGGGGTCACGTCTCATTCCGGCACTTCCTGACCCCATATTTTTTGACATTCGGGGGAGAATCATTCAGCGTTTGAGGCATGAAGATTTTTCTCGATACAGCCAATATCCAAGAAATCAAAGAAGCAGCTCAAACAGGACTCATTGATGGCGTGACCACCAATCCGTCCCTCGTTGTCAAAGAGGGCAAGAAGTTCGCCGAAGTCATTCGAGAAATCTCATCCATTGTTCGGGGAGACATCAGCGCCGAAGTCGTCTCCAACGACTACGACGGCATGATCAAAGAAGCTAAACCCCTGCTCGAAATCGCTCCTCAAGTGATCATCAAAGTCCCCCTCACTGTTGACGGTCTTCGCGCCTGCCAAACGCTCACTCGCCAGGGCACCAAAGTGAATGTGACCTTGTGCTTCTCCGTCAGCCAAGCTCTGCTTGCTGCCAAATCAGGTGCCACTTACATCAGTCCGTTTATTGGTCGCCTCGATGACATTTCCGAAGACGGCATGCAACTCATCCGAGATATTCGAACCGTCTACAACAACTACAAGTTTCAAACGCAAATTCTTGCGGCTTCCGTTCGACATCCTCTTCACTTCATTGAAGCGGCCAAGGCCGGAGCCGACGTAGCCACTTTGCCTTATGGCGTTTTCAAAATGCTTTTTAAGCATCCTCTGACGGACATTGGCCTCGAGAAATTCCTGGCCGACTGGCAGAAGGCCAAATCTTAAAGTCTCGCTTTTGCTGGCGAGTTTAGCCTAAAATAATGATGTGTTTCGGTGGGGATTTTTAAGCTTTATTGCCTTGATTTTTGGCTCGGCGAGCATTTGGAGCGCTGAGCCGAATCTTCAAAATACAATCAAGGAAGGCCTTCAGGCCGAAGCTCTCAAGGAATACCCACAAGCTCTAGAGAAATACGGAGAAGCTCTTAAGCTCGCCCCGCAGAATACTCTGGCGCGTTCTCGAATCATCGCCATCTTCAAATCATTGTCGGAGCAAGATCAGCCCACGGATCATCTGACCCCTCTTGTGGCTGAGGACATTCTGGATGAGTTGCGGGGGCTTGGGTACGTGAAGAGTCTTGAGGATCAGCAAGCCATTCTCAAAAAAATGACGACTGTGTTTTGGTCCGTGGTGGCTGTTGTTGTTTTGTTGATTGCCGGCTTTCTCTTTTATGTTTTCAAAAGATCTCGAGCTGAGGATGAAGCCAAGGCCTTCTCCACCAACAAATCGCTTTCGGAGTTCAAACGTACAAACACAAACGCCAACCGTTCAGTCGATTCGTCTCTCGAAGCTTTTTCCAAAAGGGAATCCGTGATCACAGACAAAACTCGAAAAGAGATCACATCCGTCATCACAGGGGTGAAGTCGCTAACGGGCGCTCAGCCTCGTCCCGAAAATCTTGATACAGAGCCACCCGCAGAGGACGTTGAAAATTCTGAGGTTGTTGCAGCTCTTGCTCAAACACTAGTCTCAGATGTCTCATCTGAGCAGACCGACCAGGGAAAATATTCCAAAATGACCATCGATGCCTCGCTGATCTTTGATGAGGGCGAGGGAAAGGAATGAAAATGGAACTCTATGTGCTTGCTGCTCGAAGAACCCCTGTAGGGACTTTTATGGGAAGTCTCAAGCATCTCTCCGCCACTGAACTTGGAGTGCTTGCGTCTCAAGCAGCCATTGCGGATTCTGCGGTGGCACCTGAGGAGTTTGGTCAGTCGATTTTTGGAAATGTCTGTGCGGTGAGTTCTCCTGAGGGAATTTATCTCTCTCGCCACATTGGTCTTAAGGCAGGCTTGCCCCAAGGCATTGGTGCTTTGACGGTCAATCGTCTTTGCGGCAGTGGCTTTGAAGCGTTGATTCAAGCGCAGCACTATACGAGTGACGGTGTTTGTTTGGTAGGCGGGGCCGAGAATATGTCGATGACTCCGCTGATTATTCGAAACATCCGAGAGGGTTTTAAGTTTGCCAAGCCCCCTCAGACGGTGGATTCACTGTGGGAAAGCCTCACCGATGCATTGGCTGGAATGCCCATGGGTCAAACAGCCGAACTGCTTGCCAAGGAACACGGCATCACTCGCGAGGAATGCGATCGTTGGTCGGTGAGGAGTCATCAGCGAGCCGCGGCTGAAGCGGATCGTGGTGGTTTGGAGAAAGAAATCGTTCCGGTGGCACTGGCGGGAGACAAAAAACTCACGGCCGATGAGCATATCCGCCGCGATTCCAATATCGAAAAACTCGCCAAGCTCTCACCCGTATTTGGTGGCGTGACAACGGCGGCTAATGCTTCAGGAATGAATGATGCGGCTGCGGCCCTTGTGGTTTGCAATCGCGAGCAGTTGGATCGATGGATGAAGAAGACGGGCAAAAAACCCATGGCCAAGATTGTGGCAGCGGCTGTGACGGGTTGCGATCCTAAGCGAATGGGTTTGGGTCCTGTGGCTTCGATTCAAAAAGTTCTCAAAGAGACCTCGTGGAAGATGTCTGATTTGGATTATCTCGAAATCAATGAGGCGTTTGCAGCTCAGGTCCTCGCAGTGAAAAAATCTTTGGGTGTTTCAGATGAGCAGCTCAATCCTCACGGCAGCGGAATTTCTCTTGGCCATCCTCTGGGAGCAACGGGGGCGAGGATTTCGACTCATATTGTGCATCTGATTCATTCCGGACGTGCGACTAAGGCCGTAGGTTCGGCCTGTATTGGCGGCGGACAAGGAATCGCCGTAGCTTTCGAAAAATTTTAACGCTAGAATTCAAGTCATGGAACTTGAGTGGGAAAGGATTGAGAAGCTTCGAGCCCCCGGGTCTTTGTCGGTGGCTCTTTCTCACTTAGGTTTGTTTCGCATCAATTTGATTCGCCGAGAAATGAGGTCCGATGGGGTGGGAAGTTGGGTTTCTATTCCCCTTTGGCTTAAGGGCAGTCATCCGTTCATGGATCTTATTGATAAGAACGAGATTGGTGCTGAGCTCATGCGAAAGTTTAGAGATGAGCTTCGCGAAGAAAGTCTTCGACTCCAAGACACTGTGATCAAATCCAACTCACTTGGTCTTTGTGAAGTCATCGTTCCCCTGGTTCTTCGGGGGGAGAAGATTGGATTTTTGCACGCAGGCTCTTTTGTGACGGAGTCTCCCGTTCCGGGTGATTTTGTTTTGGAAGAGCGATTTAAGATCTTGATGCTTTCGGCTGAGCAAAAGCAGTGGGCGCTCGATCAGTGGAGACTGCTGCCTTATTTCTCGATTGATAAGCGCGCGATGATTTTGCAGATGCTGCAGTTAATGGCCAAGGAGATGGTGCAGTTTCTGGAAGAGACCATGGTGACTCGAGACCGAGAAGAGGCCGTAACACGGCATACCTTCAACCAAATGGTCACGGCCAATTTTCACATCAAATCGATTCTCAAAAAACTTCCGCAGATTGCCGCGAGTGATTCACCTGTTTTGATCTCGGGAGAGTCGGGCACAGGCCGAGAGCTGTTTGCCAAGATGATTCATGAGCGAAGCCCTCGGCAAAAGGGGGCGTTTCGGGCGCTTCATTGTTCGGCTGTGGCCGAGAATCTGCTTGAGGCCGAGCTTTTGGGTTATGAGAAGGGTGCGTTCATCGGGGCGTATTCGACGAAGCCCGGATTGTTTGAAGTCTGTAAGGGTGGGGTGCTTTATCTCAAGGAGATTGGTGATTTGAGTTTGAGCATGCAGCTTAAGATTTTGAAGCTGCTGCAGGATAAGAAGTTTTCACGTCTTGGAAGTGATGAAGTGCTTGAAGCGGATGTTCGCGTGATGGCTTCCACGCATCGCAATCTCAAGAAGCTCGTTCAGATGGGTGCGTTTCGGGAGGATTTGTACTTTCTCTTGAGCGTCATGGAGATTGAGTTGCCACCACTTCGGCAGCGCCGTGAAGATGTGCCCCTTCTTGCTGAGCACTTTCTCAAGCAGTTTTGCAAAACCATGAAGAAAGAGGGGATTGCATGGAAGGAAGAGGCGATTGAAAAACTTTCGACTCATACCTTTCCTGGAAACGTGCGCGAGATGCGAAACGAAGTTGAGCGTATTGTGGCGCTTAAGCACGCCAATGAGTTCATTGAGATTTCGGATCTGAGCCCTCGGATTGTGGAGTCGATCTCACCTGTGGAGGAGATCGAAAAGGGGCGGACCCTCAAGGACTTGGTGGATGAGTACGAAAAGCGCATCATCTCTGAGTCGCTGGCCAAGTATCACTGGAACAAATCCCGAGTGGCCGAGCTCTTTCAGATTACTCGCCAAGGTCTTCTCAAAAAGATCACCAAGTACAAGCTCGACAAGCGTAAGCGGGCTTAGATTTGCCAGAGACAAAAATTGTCACACCTTGAGTTGCCTAAAGTTTTGTTGTTTATGAATATTTGATCTTCGGCAGTTTTCTTTACTGATTCACATTCTTAGGTGGGGCCTCTATCAGCTGTCAGACAAGCGCGATATGATTTCAAAAGCAGGAGGGTGGTATGCATTTGAGACTACAAAAGAGTTTGGCAAAAGGGTTGGCCGTGGCTGTTTTAGGTCTTTTCGCGGCGCCTATTCAGGCGAATCAAGGTTGCTACTTTGAAACATTTTGGATGTTTGGGTTCGGAGCATCAGGGCTGTACAAACCCAAAGAATGTATAGAGCTTTGTAATCAATACGGTACGCAGGAGGACCAGTCGGGGACTGCATTAGCACCGAACCAGCCAGGACGGTGTTATCAGCGTGATGGCAATGGCAGCCGTGTTTTCTTGGAAACCTACACCAATCCGCAGCGTTGCGTCGACGGGCTGACTGTGCCGAGTCTCGTGGACGAGGGGGGGCCGGGTAATCCTTCTCAAGCCGACTATTTCAATGTACTTAAGCGGATAGTACGTGGATTCCAGTTGTACAATCGAGAAGCCCTCTCTCAATGGTTGAACATCAATGGTTGCAATTATAGTGCAAATGCGAGCAACAACTTTCAGTTAATCATCACCATCCTGCCGAATTCACCGAACGGGTATCAGCCGTATCGGATGTCTGTTACCTTTCGCAGAGTCGATCAGGCGCCAGCGATGGCTCCCCGAGTGCTGAAATACGAAGCCCAAGTCGCAGACAGCAATATGACACCTGAGCAGATTCAAGCTTGTAGGGACGGGATCGAGTCCGGTTGTCCCGTTGGTGTTAGCATGTATGCCAATACTCGCTGGGCTGTTTCTGGATCCTACTCAGCGGGCAGCATTCTTGAGCAATCGAATCTGATATTTCACGACTATCAACTGCGTGAGCTGGTGAAAAGAGCTTGGGAGAATCGAGATGTCCCTGTTTCCTTGACGTCGCCCTGGTCAGCAACAGGAGAGGGTTTTTCCACCACAGGTTCATACTTTTCTGAGTAGGCCTGAATGACAGGTTTGGATTCTGCGAAGCCTAGTTGCCGAACTTCACCATCAGGTCATCTAAGAAAGAAACAAACAGGGGCGTTGTGTTGCGCCCCATCAACCTGAGTGTCACTCTGCGAGCATTCCTTGCTCCAGGGAGCTCGAGTTGCTGACCGATCGATTGGAAGTCTCCAGCCTCTGCCGTGAGATCGAAGGGCTGACTGTCGTCATAAACAACACTTATCTGTGACAATCGGCCAACGGCCCTTAACCATAAAAAAGCGCTGGCTCCGAGTGGCTTTGTAAATGAGATTTCAGCTTGACCCACTGAGCCGGGACTAAGGCTGTAGCCCCACGATTGCCGACTGAGTCCTCTCGTTCTAATGGAGAATCTACTAGGGAGCTCATCCGAAAAGTTAAGGTGATGTATCTGAGTTCCAAAATCAATCTCGTGGCCGTCCATGTGATGTTCTGTAGAGACTTGATTGATCCCGATACGCACCGAGCGTTTGAGGTCGCCGTTTGAGTCTCGATACTCAGCCCAGTGCGAGCGAGCGAGATCATCAAAAATGCTTCGATTAACGATAAACCAAAACTCCACCGTGAGTTTGGAACAGCCACTCGAACCTCTGGCGATTTGAAGTCGAGAAATCGGGGAGGAGCTGGGGGTTCTAAAGAGATCGCTGAGGTCAAGGCTGGTCTGATCAAGGCGTTCAGCAAGGATCGTCTGTAGTTGAGTGCCATCCCGTCGACTTGCGATCATCGATATGGGTGCAGAGAGACAGTTTTCGTCGAGAAGTCGAGCTGCGACAACGGGAAATCCAGTGGAGAGGATCACTTGATTCTCACTCATCTGACGAGTGAGTTTCCCAACCGCCCAAGGAATTCGATCAGATTTCGGCGGATCGTCGAAGCCAAAGATTGGCAGCCTCTCAAGTTCCACCGGCGGATTGGCACTCTCAAGATCCCGATAGAGTGTTAGTTTGTCTGAGGGGTGAAGTTGTAGATCAATCTCAGAGTTCCATACTCCGTAAGGAAATCCGAACTCTGAATAATCAGGTTCCCCGCTGTAGATTCGTCGCATCTCGTTAACATCAAAGCCCACCGGATCATGCGTGATCAGCTCCGGCCTTTGCTTAAGTTCGCTGGTTCCGATGACTTGACCAGTTTCATCTGTATAGAAAATCTTATGATCGACATCGAACATTCGCCAACGATCCTGAATGAAAGCCTCTAAAACCGTGTGCTCTGGATAAGCAACGATTCGCGTCTGCATTCCGCCTGCCTCCAGAACCTGTGACAGAGCCCGCGAGGCTTGATCACAGCAAGCGAAGCCGTAGCTTTGCAAAAGGGCGATCGCATCAGTCTCCCAGTGATTGCCAAATCCCGCACTGCAGTAATGATCGATTCGATCGCTTAAGTATCGCCACGCAGAGATTGCAAAAACCATTGGATCTGGACTCCACAAATCCACCACCAAGCTGCGGAGATTGGAGGAGTCGGGGGCTCCCATGGGCCGTAGCCTTGGATTGTAGATTGGGGTCGTTCCGATGTTCTCAATCGAAAATCTCGTAAGATTCGTGGGAATGTAAATGCGAGGTGATGACTCAAATCTTTCGGCGGTCAGAATGGGGCGACTATCGAGCGAAGCCCTCCACCTGGGAAGAGACTCACTGCATCCCGTTAGAACAAGAATCAAAGGGATTGGCCTCCATCGATTGAGCCTCATCTTGATCACGATATCGGTTTTACTGAACTTTAGCGAGGAGAGAGCCGGGCCTGGAGCGCAACATGAGAGCGAAACATTTGAAATTGGTGGTTCGGGGCGGGGTGGAACCGCCGACCCAGGGGTTATGAATCGCGCGCTCTAGCCAACT
>CAZZLQ010000067.1:0-10194 GCA_964655245.1 uncultured Bacteriovoracaceae bacterium
CGGTAGTTGATGTAGTCGTAGACCGAAGGTTTCCCAGCTCCCATAGGATTATTGTAACTGATTTGTGTCGATGGGACTCTCTGGTAACCATTATTTCGCCAGCTCTGCATGGTCTGTGTGTGCAAGTTTTGCTTTGCTGCAAAGCGAAATGAGGTTCATTTGGTCCAAATTAGTCATCAGATACTTTTGGTAACCACTTAGGCAGAGAAAAAGATGAGGAATTCTGTGGGGCCTCGATCATGGCATGGTTTTAGCACCGATAAAGTTCAACCGCAAAACAACAACCAGCCCTTGTCACAATCAAGCCCCCTGATACGAATGGTTTTGTATCAGGGGGTTTTTTCTTGGGCATCTAGTGTGTGCACTGGGAAGCTGTTTCCTGGTAACCGGCTTGAATCGCTTAATCTGAGGCGAAATCGATCAAAAACATAGATATCCTCGACACCCTTTGCAGACTTTGGCCTCAAAGTGTATCGGTTTACCACCGGTAACCACCTAAGACCTCTCAAATATCCAATGATTTCAACACGTAGGCGTCTTGGCATGCCTCTCGCAATCTCCCTTCAGTAACAAAGACTCTCGCAGAATCAATCACGAGGTGTGGTGGGTAGCTGAGTGAGGGGAAAAATACTGAAGGAGGTTTTATGAAAAGATTCCTGATTTCCACCTTAATGATCTTCACTGCATTCAATGTCTATAGCGTACAGGCTGAAACTGTGAGCTACACCTGTCTTGTTCAGGATATTGGCGTCGAAGTAACATCTGGCAACTTTGACCTGACGTCACAACCCCACCCCAACCAGAGTAACTGGATGAGCGGCCAAGCAGAATTTCAAATCCCTTATACCCGGTACACGGTTCGTCTGGAGGTTTCAGGAGCCCGCTCACACAAGACAAGTTTTGATCTCTACCAGACGGATCTTACCGTATGGGATCCTAACGATAGTGCACGGTTTGTACGATCAAGAATCTTTGGCGCTTCAACTCTCCCGTTTGGTCAATCCCGTAGCATTTGGCTTTATAGCTCCTTGGACACTGCACATTGCAGTTTCACCATCCAGCAGTAGCGACATAGCAGAGAGTGCTTAAAGGTTAACAATATTTTGGAGGATGAATGTATGAGTATGAAAATTGAAAGTGGAATTGAAATGTCGAGACGGTTCCGAAGAGCGATTCGTAAGCATGGCGGTAGGCTTCTCGCGCAGGGACTCTATTCGGTTGTGGCCTTGACTCTGGTAGGCCACCCGGTTCTTGCAAAGAACAATCTTCAGGTAACCGCCACTGAGGAGTCGTTTGAGCAGCAAGTGGATTCACTTGTGCCTCGATTCAGCAGCACCACATTTTGCGCCTCTGCCACACCAGTGGCCAGTGGCTCGCCAGCGGCCAATTGGGAGATCGGGTTGGTGAATACGAAGGGAAGATGCACAGTCGCTCAACTTGACCAACCCTATTTCGTCACGACTCTGCCAGGAGCTCGCTTGGAAGTTCTCCTGAGACAGGCTTTAAGTTTTCGATCGGGTGGCGATGATGCTGTCATGAATCGATTCGGCAACCTCATTGCGGTAGATGTTCTGGCTGAGTTGCGCAGCTCAGTAACCTCTCCGGATACGGGAGCCTGTGGACCCGCGGCCAACGGCGATCCAGGCTCTAATGGATGTACCAATTATCCCGCACCTGAGATTACGTGCACCATGTGCACGGGGGATCAACAAGGAGGGGATTCGGACGGTGGAGTGGATTCGGGTTCGCCGGGCGGAGGCGTGGGGTCCTTCTCGTCTTCTGAGCAAAGCGGTGGCTTTGGATTTCGATCTCTGCCTAATGCTAACCTCACAGGAGGGGGCGTTCCGTATTCAAGTCTTCTACTTACGGTCATACCAAAAAATCGAGCCGACAATGGACCTCGGATAGGAACGACATCGTTCCAGGTGACCTCCGATTTCTTCGCTCAAGGTGTCAATCCTTATCATGTCAGGACTCTGCCAAGCAGTTATCAGATTGGCGATTCCGTTCCGCAGGATCTTGGTAAGGCTTGCTTGCCCGGTGGGAAGCAAACGAGCTGTAGCTCTCTGGCCGGTATTCAAAACACCACTTCTGCCAACTTCATTGTAACTCCGAGCAATAGTATGGCTGTGGCGGTGTTGCCAGCGGCCATTCCGTTCCTTTTGACTCCGCCGGGCCTGGTTATTGTGGGAGGAGCGGCTGTTCTGCTGTTGTTACTCCCAGGCCTATTTGGCGGTGATGAGCAGTTAGGAACCGCCATCGCTGGTCTCTGTGGAGGAGTTAGTTCCTGTGTGGTTGAGCGGGTGCAAAATGCGTTCTTTGCCTTGAGTGTGGCTGTAACAGGGTTGATTCAACAGATAAACTGGGACGAGGTCGTGAATGACGACGGTTGGCGAATGGAGGATATTGTCAGACGAGATTCGCTAAGACGTTGGAGTCCAACTTATGGTGATGAGTGCGCTAGATGTATAGCGCTCCAGTGTACGAGAGTTGAAAACTGGCAGGGCTGTATCAATCTATCGGGGCCAGGTGCTGCAAGAGTTTGGCGGAACTGTGTCCAATTCTGTGGCTTACAGCCTCCCTTTCGGATTCCAGGATACAGCCCGTTTTGAAAAATATGGGGTCACGTCTCATTCCTGCACTTCCTGACCCCATATCAGTCGAAGAGATCAACTCATCACAACCGCCCCGATCGTGCTCTGTACGATCGGGGTTTTCCGTTTGAACCATTTAGTATATACTGTATATACAAATGATATTCCTACTCGAGGTGATCAAAGCCTTTCGAAATGCGAAGTTAAGCTATGCAGTTGCGGGAGGGTATGCTGTTTCGTTGCATGGGGCTGTTCGAGGAACGCTCGATATTGATTTGATGGTCTCGCTTAAGCCCAAGCATTTAGCCGCAGCGGAAGCTGCGCTTCAGTCCATCGGCTTGCGGTCTCGAATCCCCGTGACCGCAGAGGAAATTTCTCAGTTTCGGCAGGAATATCTCAAAAAACGCAATCTCATCGCCTGGGGATTTGTGGATCCCAGAGATCCCACGCGCATGGTGGACTTGCTGCTGCTGGAGGATGTTTCCAAGCAGAAGACCGTCATCAAAAAGATCAACGGAGTTCCTGTTGAGATCCTAAGCATTCCCTCGCTCATCAAAATGAAAAAAGCTGCCGCTCGCCCCCAAGATCTGGAGGATGTGCGGGCTTTGGAAAGGCTGCGATGAAGCCCATTCAATTCTTCTCGGATGATTATCTCAAAGAAGCTCGAAAAGCCTCTCCGACTCAGATTGCAAAGTTCTTGGATGACTTTCGCAAGCTGCAAGCTCAGTCACTGCAGCGGCAAGAACGAGATCCCACCAAGCTCATCAGTCTTCGGTTACCCTTGCGGATCTTGCTGCGTCTGAAGGCTCGAGCCAAGGAAGAGCAGATTCCGTATCAAACTCTTCTCAAGAAAATTCTCGAAGACAATCTAACCTGAGACAGAACGGCATATGGGGTCAGGAAGTGCAGGAATGAGACGTGACCCCATATGATGTCTATTACTCTCCCTGATAAGAGGCGATGCAAGAATGCGCTCTGTCAGAAGACGAAAGACTCAACGTGAATTCCTGATCATTATTGGGACGCAAAAACAAATAGGGGCGACTTTCGATCATTCGCTTGAGTCGACGATTTCTGTCAAAAATCTGGACACTCCATTTGCCATTCAATGTCTCGCTTTGTAGCCCGTGTCGAGGTGAGGGCATCAACCAGACCGAAACCTCCGCGCTCGAGCCGTCAATCTCGCACTCGGCATAAAATTCTCTCTTCGATTTGGGATCTATAAATCTCTTTCCGGACTTTGTTCCCTGTGGTCCGCCACCATCAATGACAATCACATCCGGTGATCTATCATTGAGCGCTCGTTCGCGCTCCATCTGCAAGCGTTGACGCTCGAGTTCAAGGCGATTCTTCTCCGCCGCTGCGGCCGCCTCTCTCGCAATCTTCGCCTCTTCTTGTGCATAAGAGTTTTCATACAATTGCAAAAACTCAGACTGTCTCGATTCAGGACATTTGTTCAATTTGCTCAACCCCTCAGAGGCCGAAACTGAATCCCGAGCATCAGATCGAGCGATCACGCTAATCTCAATGGGATTGCAGGCTTTCTCAACACCTTCGGCATGAGCTTTCCGAGCAATCGAGAAAAGGCGTGAAGCACTCTGTCCCTCGCAGATCGTAAAGCTTTCTTCGGACACATTGAGGTCATTGAGTCGCGAGCCAACTCCATAGGCTGTGTTTTGAACGCTCTTTTCCTGACAAAACTTTTCGAGACCCGCTCGAAATCCATTCATATAAGCGCTCTGAAACATCGTGGGATTGTAGTCATATCCTGCACAGGCTTGCCCGGACGCTAAGCCAGGGTAGTCGCTCTTGCCGGCGGATCCATCACTCTCACCCGCGGCAAACGCGGCACTTTCTTTGCACTGCAGAGGTTTGGATAGGTTCTTGAGAGCTGAACAAGAACTTAAAGTAATTGAGGTGGTAATAATGAGAAGGAATTTTACGAGAGGCTGATTTGAAAACTTCATAGTCTTGTTTTTATCATGAACGAGAAGCTCCGCAAAGTGTGCATACACCTTTCAACTTGCCCAAAAAATGCCCGACAAAAAACGTCTGCCTAGAAAAATCTCAAATGATTCTGCGCACCAAGTGCTTGGCATAATCCTCGCATTCCCTAGTTAAGGCGGCTTCTGACGTTGCGTGGTCCGTTTTAGCTGAGTCGCAGTTCTCCGTATGAGGGGCGAGGATCATGCAAGAATTCAAAATCAAAAATCGAACGAGTGTGTTTCCGTTTTTATTGCTGACGTGCATTGTCATCGGTGCTTCATCCTGTTCATCATCTCGTGAACTGGTAGGTTCAGATGATGATTCCGAAGATGGTGGGGGAAAAAACTTATCCCTGACCTTCTCTGAACCTTCTCAACGGATGCTGTCGTTTCACTGTGCTGAGAGCCCGACTGTAAAGCTCGCAGGAAGCTGCTCAAAACCAGGCGGATCCGTGAGCCTATCAGGGCTCGTTAAGGCGCAAACAACTTGCACTCAAGACAGACGCTGGCGAGTGGATGTTGTCGCTTCGATGATTAAGCCCGGGCAGCGAGGAATTGCTGTTCACCACACCGATTCAAAAGGGCGAGCCGTCAAACAGTTTCGATCTTTCAGCGTTGATACTTCGACGGCGGGAAGTGCGCTTGCCACTGCTCAGGATCTCATCAATATGCAAAATGATCGAGCAGGCTGTTATTATCTGACTCAAGATATTGATCTGAAGGCTGTCCATTGGACGCACGCGGAAGCGATTGGAAATTATGATTTTCCGTTTACCGGAACAATCAATGGACGAAATCATCGAATCAAAAATCTCAGCTCTGCCGGATCATTTATTTCTTTTGTGCAGGGAGCCACTCTCAAAAATCTGATTCTCGAATCCCCGCGCTTTGGTGAAGGAACGGTCAATGGCGGAAATGGCCCTGTGAACGTGGCTCTTGCTCCCACAAAGGCAGGCCTTGAGTCTAAGCTCATCAATGTTCATGTGCGAAATGGTCGGATTTTTGGAGGCTCTATCAGAGAGCCAGGATCTCTTGGACTCTTTGCAGCTGGAGGACTGGTGGCTGTTGGCCACGGAGTTTCGATTCTTGATTCAAGTGCGGATGTGACTTTTGTTTCTTCGCATCCTCGAGTTTTGGATATCGGTGGATTGATTGGACGCGTGATCGAAGCTTTGCCGACTTCTCCCAATGCGGTGAGCATTGAAAACTCTAAGGCCAATGTGGTTGTGAGCTACACACCGGTAGCGATTCCTGGAGATACGCGATCACCCGAGCTCAGTTACGCAGGAGGCTTGATTGGAAGTGCCTTCTATCAAAATCCGAATCATCAATTGGTGATCAGGAAATCTCAAGCCGAGATTCGCATTGCAACATCACCCGATCTCAATAACTTTCGCTCCTCTGGATGGGGCGGACTCATCGGAACCTATTTCGCACCAGTATCGCCGGCTTCGGGATCTTCTTTGTTTTCTGTGCAGGAGTCGCGAGCGCGAGTGGATTTCAATCTGAATCTTCCTGATCATTGGAAGGGGCATTCCGTGCAAAGAATTTCGGGGTTAACGAGCCTTGTCCTTGAGGGTGCGAGTGTGAAGAATCGAGTCAAAACAATTCAGGATTCTTATGCGACAGGAAGAATTCAAGTCACAGGACCGGCTCGACTTGGAAAGTATCGAGGTGTTGCTGGAATTGCGGCCATGTTCAATGGCAATGCGGCTGAGACCGGTGTTCAGATTGATCGAACCTACGCTCAGGTAAGTTTGATTGTACCAAGTCTTGAGATGACTCGCCCGGCTGTTTTTTTGGAGAAGGGAAACATCTTGGGTGCAGCGAACCTCTATAATTCTGAAACGGCCGCGATCGCGGGAGCGGCAGGAGATCATGTAGCAAGTGGACGGAGTGCCTCTCAAATGCAAACGGTGAGTACGTGGCTCACGGCTGGATACTCTCCGGATGTTTGGAACCTTCAAAATGGTAGTCTGCCAACACTCAAAACCAGGGCCCCTCAGTTGCCGAGGGTCCAGGTATCTGGGCTAACTGCCGGCTCATCTCAACGAATGATGGGGCGGGACTGAGTTCAAGTCTTTAAAGACCAGCAGATCAGCGACAAAATCTGTCAGGGCGAAGCGGGTTGTTTCGGAGTCAATCTTTTGACTGTCTAGAATCGGCTTTAAACGAGACTTTCGAGCGTATCCGGTATGGCATAGCCCTTGCTCCCTTTCCTGGCATGGTTGGTTTTGGACGCCGATGGATGATTTGCTCTCTCTCTTTTATGTTTGCCGCTTTGCTCAGCGGGTGTGGCGGGGAGTTTCCCTCCTATGGACTTGATGGAACCCACGTGGGTAATACGGGCTACGGTGGAACCCAAGTGGGTAATACGGGAGTGACGACATTTGTGTTTTTGGCTGATGGCTCGGTGAACTGCGCATACAAGGGACCCGGTGTGAGTCCCGGTTTGGTTCTTCAAGGTCGAGCTGACTCGAATTCATCTTGGGTATTTATGGGTCAATCGCCTGCTGGTGAAGACCTTCTCACCATCTCCTTGGATTTGTTTCAAAATTTCACCGAATTTAAGTGCAGCCTGTTTGAGGGGTCCTCAGAAGTGGACGAACCGGTCTCCATCGTTTCTCAAATGGGGCAAAGAGAAGCATACAACAGCTGTCAAAGGGCTGACCTCAATCGAGATACATTTGTGACACAGGCTGATGTCGGTTTGATGTGGTTTGTTCTCAAGAATTCTATCGGTCATGTGGATGCCAAATTCGATGTGGATGCTAATGGTGAGATGAACAAATTGGATTTGGCAATGGTTCAGGATTGCTCGAGGTTCATGCCTCAACCGGGTGAGTCTATTGCCTTCGGGGGTGTTCAGCCATGAGAGCTGTTGTTCAAAATCTTGCGAAGGTACCGAGCATCTTTGATTATGTCGATGCTCGAGGATTCATCCGAGATCGTTTGGATTATCTCAAAGCCACGCAAAAGGATTTTAGTTTTCGCAAATTCAATCGCGAAATCGGAGTTTCAGCACCGGGGCATATTCATATGATGCTTTCAGGTCGAATTGCGCTGACTGAGAAGTTAGCAGCCAAGCTCGTGCAAGGATTTGCGCTAGATAAGGTGGAAGCAAAAGCTTTTCTTGATCTTGTCCTTTTGGAGAGTCTCGAGGAGGGCGATGTTAAGGCCAATCTTCGCTCGAAGATTCTTGAGGAGAGATTGCGTCGTAAGAAGACCAAGCTCAAGGAACATCAGTTTGCTTACTTTACTCACTGGTTTTATCCCGTCATTCGAGAGCTCGTTGGATTGTCGGACTTTCAGATGGATCCAAAATGGATTTCACGTCGGCTCGGCGGCAAGGTGAGCCCTGCTGAGGCGGCTCAGGCTCTCAAGACTCTGTTTGCCTTGGGCATGATTCGCTCAGAGGGGGCGGCAGTTGTCCAGTCAGAGTCTTCACTTGAGACGGAGGATTTGATTCCGAGCTCCGATATGGTTTCGCAGTTCTTGTTGGCCATGATGGAAAAGGCGCAAGAAGCACAGCGTGGAGTTGATACGTCCTTGCGAGAGATTAGTAGTGTCACTCTCACGGTGGGATCTGCTGAGTTTGAGCAGATCAAGAGGGAGTTGATTGAGTTTCGTCATTCACTGTTTCAGCGTTTTGGTCAGGTTAAGCCGAGCCATGAGCAGGTCTATCAAGTAAATCTCCAGCTGTTTCCTTTGACCACGTCTGCCGAGTCTACTGACAAGTCCAAAGAAAAGTAATCTTTAGAGCTTCAACCAAGCAGTATCATGACATCCTTAGTCTCGCATGCTCAGCGCATGAGATGTTGTCGCTGCGACCTGCGTGCATGTGATGGGAGCGCGGACAATTTGTGTCGTTGAGCACTATGCAGAGTTTCTTGAGCGAATTTGCGCACAAAAACACAGCTGTTCATTGCCTGTTCATTCTCACGACTACCGTCGGCACATCTCTCGCAATTCACCTTGAGCAACAAAGACTCTCGCAGAATCAATCACAAGGTGTGGTGGGTGAGTGAGTGAGGGAAAAATACTGAAGGAGAAATTTATGGGATACCTAAAATCAAAATCAATACTGCATTCAATCAAAGGACTTATCTACGGAACAGTGGCCTTGAGCTTGGTTGCTCAGCCAGTGTTTGCCAGTTTCACGCTGGAGGATTTGGATAGTGTCACTGGGAGGATCGAGAAGCCTAATCCAGGGCCCACATCCTTCACCTTTTGTGCGGCATTTGGACCTGGCACCGTGACTGTCGGAACCGTCAATACGGCGGGTCTTTGTGGCGTGGCAAAAGCAAACGAAGCCTACGTGTTTAAGACTTACACTAACAAGCAACTTTCAGCATTACTTGATCCATTGCGAGAGCGTAGCAACAATGAAAAAGATTTCAATAAACTCGCGGTGCAAGCTATCGGGGGAGATCTTTTGAATGAGGCGCGTAGCTTCCTGCTGCCGAAAGATCAAAAAGGAGTGTGCGGACCAAGCGCGAGTGATGCTGATCAAAATGGCTGTACTAATGCGACCGAAGGAATCGATTGTTCAACACCCTGTGGGGTTAACGGATGGGCCAACAACGGAACTCCGCCCCCGAATGGCGAGGGAAATTTCGGTAACAACTTTCGGAGTGGCGACGGTGGAACGGCTGGGGAAAACGAAGGATCACTGGCTGGAAACGATGCTAGCATCAGTAGTCTGCCGTATGGTGGGGAACTGTTGATTGGCCGTACCCCTGATGCCACTCATCGCTTTGGTTTCACCGCTGTTACCCTTTCACCAGAGCACTTTGCTAACGCTCCGAACGCGGGAATCTTGGTTTCAGCTTTGCCCTTGCCCAGCTTTTCTGAGCTTCTGGGAAAGGCTTGTTTGACGGATCAGCAAAACCTTCCCTTTGGCTTTTACTGCCAAAGTCTCGGCGATGTAAAAGCTGCAATGGTTTCGGGTCTGGCGATTCCGCTGGCACCCCTCCTTGTTCCCGCAATAGTCGAGGGTCTCGGTCTTTTGGGGGGAATCATTATCACAACCGTCAGCAGTCCCTTATTTATCCCCGGTCTTATCATACTCGGTGGGGGTTACTTGCTTTTACGCGATTGGAACTCTGCTACCTATGTCTCTGCTGCTTGCAGTCGCGACGGGGTGTGCACAGTCGAAACGTTCGCGGCGAATACATTAGTGCGTATTCTTGCGGAAACCACAACCGAAGTCATTCTTGCGGGGGGCTTGACCGCAGCTGCCACCAGCGAGGTGATAAAGCTAGTCAATCGTTGGAACCCCAACAAAAATAACTGTCTAGTCTGTAAATCAGTGTTCTGCGCGGCTACCTGTCCAGGTAATTTTCAGGCTTGTATCTTGGGCTCTTACACTTGTGGTCTGGCTGCCACGGCTGCTTGCGCAATGGCTTGCCGAGGAACCCCCAATTTTCAGTAACAGAACATAGGCTTCCGGTTCACTCCTGCAGGACCTGAGCCTGTACTCGTTGGAGACTTGAGTTCAGCAAACCTCAACACCCGTCAACACCAAAGCCCCGATCGTACTCTGTACGATCGGGGTTTTTCTTTTGCTTCTCTTGCCTTGCGCACCTGCGTGCATGTGATGGGAGCGCGGACAA
>CAZZLQ010000068.1:0-9730 GCA_964655245.1 uncultured Bacteriovoracaceae bacterium
CGAGAGGAAACGATCAGAAGATTAGAGAAAGATTTTGGGATGGACGAATCTGATTATTTTAGAGCAATCACATCCGCTGATAAGAGCTTCAAGGAAATGTCTGATGAAGAGTTTCGTAAGCACAAAGAAGAAGTAAATACTTTGCTCAATATACATCGCCAGATCCCACAGGATTTGTATGCAAGGGTGGGGCGCTTTGGGACGCCGCTGCGCTATCCCGCCATTGAAATCAAGTTTCAAACAATCCTGCAATTGATGAGATCAGAAGGTCTTTCAACCCTTGTGGCTCGAGACAAACTTTCACAAGCGGGATGGAGTCTTGCAGAGATCAATACGATCATCGCTTTACTTCAGAGATACGGGGTTAGCATGAAGGCCGAAAGCCCCCTCAATCGACAACTCACTCAAAGTCCTCAAAACCCCTAGAGCAGAGCTCAATCACTGAGCGATGCAGCGGCCACTTCGACAAACATGGTACGAAGGGCATTCCGCATCGGTCTGACAAAACTTTTGCAGCACCACGCCCATACATCGACCCTCTACGCACTGATAGAGTTCATGAGGCTGAGGACAGTCAGCTTGAGTCGTGCATGACTTCATCAAGAAGAGCTCGCCATCAATCTCAATGCCTCCGCTTTGTTGATCCACGATTTCCGTTGCATTGGCTTCGAATCCAGCAACGCCCATCATGATAGTTATGACCGCAAATAAGACCCTTTTCATAGACACCCCTTTATCCATTGGGACTTAGCATGGTTTTGGGTGAATCTCCAGTTTTAGCGCGTGGACCAGGAGGCGCTAGGAGGCAAGACTTCGCATGGCCGTTATCGCGATGAGGACGGCCACGATGCCAAAGAGCCAACTTGAGGCTGAGTAAAGTCCCGCCGTTACCCAGCGACCCTCCTGAATCAAAATGACGTTTTGCATGGAAAATGCGGAAAACGTCGTAAATGAACCGAGTAACCCCGTTGTCAGAATCACTTTCCATGATTCGCTGATGAGCGCTTTTTCCGCAGCAAAAAAATAAATCACTCCCATGGCAAATGAGCCGAGGATATTGACCACAAAAGTATGCCAGGGAAACGCCTGAGGCGATGACGCTGGCAATAGCAAGTCAACGCCGTAGCGGCAGAGGGCGCCGATGGAAGCAAAGATGGCAATGCCCAGTGGAATCATCAGAATATTCTAAAAACAGAAGCGATTTCGATCCAGACAAAGTTCATGCTGGAGGGATCAATCAGGGCGTGGCAAAACAAACACTGGTCTATGCATTTCTATGATGATCATGCCGATGCTTATGCGGAGCGGACATCGACTGTTGATATGTCTGATGTCTATCGACGCTTTCTACCACATTTATCTTCGGGAGCTCGAATTCTGGATGTTGGATGTGGGCCTGGCCGGGATTTGAAATTTTTTCGAGACCAGGGATTTCGAGTGCAGGGGATTGATTCCTCTCGAGAGATGGTCAAACGAGCTCTTGGTGTCGGAGTTCCTGTCCACCACAAATCATGTTTGGCCATAACCGAAGAGAATGCCTTTGAGGGGGTTTGGGCTTCAGCAAGTTTACTTCATTTGACTCAAGTGGACTTTGTTCAGGCCCTGGCAAGGCTCTTCAAAGCTCTTTGTTCGCAAGGCGCCTTTTATTTCTCTGTGAAAGCGGGTGACGGAGTTCAGACCGATGCCGAGGGTCGGTTTTTTACCTACTATCAAGTGGATGATCTCAAGCAAATCCTCGCGCAGTTTTCCGAAGTAGCCATTCAGGAAATCTGGCTTTCAGGAGATTCAATGGGGCGCTCTCAAGTTCAGTGGATCAATGTGATTTGCCGCAAGAAGTGAAGTCGATTGACGCCCCTCGATCAAATCGGAAATCTATGGGCATGAAAACTCGCTTAAGAATTTTCGTACTTGTTTTTGTTCCGGCTTTCTTGGCGAGTTGCTCGCTGAGAAACTCTCAAAGTTTCTTTGAGTTTCAGACTCGTCAAAAGTCCTCATCAAAAGCGCTAGCCATCGCCACCAGCGAGCCTTTGGTGAATCTCGCAGCTGAACAAATCTTTGCTCAAGGAGGTTCTCTGGCGGATGCGGCGGTTGCGGCGAGTTTTGCCATATCCGTTGTGCGACCTCAGTCCACGGGGATTGGTGGTGGTGGTTTTTTGATTTTCAAATCAAAAGATGGAAGTGTTGAGGTTTTAGATTTTCGGGAAACCGCACCCCATCGAGCCTCGCCAAAGATGTTTCTCCGTCAGGGAAAAGCTGATCCGCAAGTTTCGCTCAACGGCCCTCTGGCTGTCGCAACTCCTGGACTTGTAGCGGGCTTGTTTCAGTTTCATCAAAAGCACGGCAAGCTTCCCTGGAGTGACGTTTTGGCTCCTTCGATCGCTTTGGCTCGCACAGGATTTCCCATTTCCGAACATATGGCTCGCGCGATTCAAACTCGCTGGAGTGTGATTCAAAAAGATCCCGAGATGATGAAGCATTTCAGTCGATTGGGGAAGCCGCTCAAGGCAGGGGATGTTTTGATTCAAGAGGATTTGGCTCAGACTCTTGAGCGAATGGCAAAGGGTGGCTCTCAGGAGTTTTATCGAGGAGAAACGTCCCGCCGAATCATCCAGTATATGAAGAGTGCAGGAGGAATTTTGAGCGCTCGGGATCTTTCGAGGTATCGAGTGGTTTCAAGGCAGCCGTTGGAAGCGAATTGGAAGAATTATCGTATCATCACCATGCCGCCACCCAGCTCCGGTGGGCTTCATTTGCTACAAATCCTGAAGATGACAGAGATGGCGACGGCTGAAAAATCAGAACTGTCGCCGAGCGTGATTGAGATCGAAGCCTTCAAGCGCGCTTATGCCGATCGTGCGCTTCATTTGGGCGATCCCGATTTTCATCCTGTTCCGGTCTCACAGTTGTTGTCAGAGGATTACCTCAAGGAGCGTGCATCTGAAATTCAATCAGGACGGATTCTTCCAGGTGCAGAGATCTCTCCCTGGAAAGAAGAGGCAACGAAGCCCAAGCAAACGTCGCATCTTTCTTTGATGGACTCTGAGGGCAATGTTGTTTCCACCACTCAAACGGTGAATTACCTGTTTGGGGCAGCCGTGATGCCTCCGGGCACGGGCATCGTCCTCAATGACGAGATGGATGATTTTTCCATTCAGCCCGGTGTCGCCAATGTCTTTGGGTTAGTCGGAGGGGCTGCTAATGAGATCAGGCCACTGAAGCGGCCGCTTTCTTCCATGACTCCAACGATTGTTTTGGATGATAAGGGCGCAGCTCGCATGGTGATTGGAGCTCCGGGTGGGAGTCGCATCATCACGAGTGTTTACAAAGTGATTTCGCAGCATCTTCGAGCAGGATTGGATCCTGTAAAGGCGATGGAGCAATGTCGATTTCATCATCAGTGGAGTCCTGATGTGGTGCTGATGGAGTCAGGATGTGGGCAACTTAAGTCTGCGCTTGAATCTTTGTATCCTGTCGAGATCAAAGACTCGGTCTTTGGCGAAGTTCAGCTCGTAGGCCGCGGTGCGGATGGCAAAATGTTTGCTGTTGCTGATCCTCGTGGGCATGGGCAAGGCCGTGTTTTCGTGTTTTCCCGCTGATCTTAAAGACGATAGAGCGCTCTTGAGCTGAGGGTGATGTTATCAAAAAAATCTTTCGCTACCACCTCTAGGACAAAGGCTTCGCGAAGGGGCATTTCCGAGAGATCAACGATCACTTCCCAGTTTCCATCCTCACACATCTTTGTGCCGAGATTCGTTTCATTGTATCGGATGCTGATCTCAGAATCTTCCGAGCAGGTTCCTCGAAGAGGGAAGGCTTGCACTTCCGATGAATCCACAAAATAGTCCTGTGTTTGAGCGGCTGCCTGAAGGGCTTTGAAAGCATTGACCCGTCCATGGCCTTCCTTATCGGGATCATTCAAAACAACATCAGCCGCATCAAAGAGAATCTGCTCTGTTTGGGCGGGAGTGAGTTGAGGGTTGAGCGACCAGATGAGACCCAGAATCCCTGAAACAATGGGTGCGGCAAAGCTTGTTCCGCTCGGAGCTGCATAGGTTTGATTGAGACTTGTTGTGCGAATCGAAACTCCCGGTGCGACGACATCCACTCCGGGTCCATAGGTTGAGAAAGTCGCGAGTGTGTCTGTTTGCGTGGTGGCTCCAACGATGATGACATCGGCATGGTCAGCGCTTCCTAAGCTTTGGCCTGTGTTGCCAGAAGCATTCACATACAAAGCTCCCATTTGACGGGCAGCGGCTCCTACGGTTTGAGCTGAGGCGCGAGAGACGCCATCAAAGCTGAGGTTGATCACGCGAGCTCCATTTTGAGCGGCCGTAAGAACTGCTGTGTCCATGTCGGAAAGATAGGCCGAAGCGTCGGTTCGATCTGTGATTCGAATCGGCATGATCTTAAAATTCCAACCAATGCCAGACACTCCTTCGTTGTTGTTGCCAACGGCAGCGATGACTCCTGCTACTCGAGTTCCATGAGTGTCGGCAGCTCCGTTTGAGCGAATGACGGGGGTTGTGTCCTGAACGTCCTGACATGTTTCTGGCGTCGTGTCGCTCAAACATCGACCGGTGTTAAATCCAGGGACCATGATACTGGCTCCCTCCCGATAAAATTCAGGATGAGTCGCATCAATGCCCGTATCGAGGACTGCAATCGTGACCTCCTCCGATCCAATCGTGTAGTCCCAAGCATTCGGAGTTTGAATCAGAGTGTGATGATAGCTAAGGGGAAAGAGAGGATCATTGGGGACAGTCGCTTGAGGTCGAACCACACAGTTTCGAGAGACGACATCGGCCATTCCGGTTTTGTAGATATCACGCGCCATGCGATCCGTCATTTTCTGTAAGATCAGGTATTGCCGATCGGGCATCGAGTGTTTTTGTGTCACTCGCGAGCGAGTTCCAGCGACCATTCTCTCAATGGCTGTTGTGGGATTCGATGATGAGCCGATGTCGAATGCGTAGGCTTCCGAGATCTCTGCTGCTTTCGGAATGATGATGTAGCCTGCGTATTTTTCACAATCGAGGTTAGCTTGTCTCTCAAACTCAGAGCTGTTGGATGACTGCCCCTCGTTTGCAGCGCTCGTTCCGCTATCCGATTGCGAGGGTTGAGGCGCGTCGACCGCTGGATAAGTGATCTTGATTTGAGGGGCAATCGTATCGACGAAAATTTCCAATCTCTGGACAATCGACCGAGAGGGTTGCTCAGTCACATCCGCAAGATAGCTTCCATCCTGCAAACTTCCTGCAGGTAGAGATATCCGCCAGATTCCTTCTTTGCAGGGAGAGGTCAAATCCAACTCAAGTCCCTCGATCCTGATTGAGACGGATTCACCGGACGTGGAGCAAAGTCCATCAAATTCAAAGTCTTCAGATTGGAAAGTCGAATTGATTCGAATCTGAGTTGCGGACTCAGCAATCGAAGGTTGATTGTTGAGAGGCTCAGTCTGTTCAACCAGACTTTGGGTTTCATTGGAGGGCGTCGAAGAGCAGGCAGAAAACAATGCCAAAACGAGCAGTAGAACAATTGAAAGTAGGCCCAGGCGACCCCACCGCGCAACCATCCCCCTCGAGGTTGCAAAAGAGAAGCCGACTTAGCCTCTTTTAAAATGCAAAAGGACGCCTCTATAAGCCCGACAATTTTTGACCCTGAAGGCGGTTGCGGGACAGTCTGGGGCAGTTGACAGATCTCTTGCGATTACCCTCAGGAGTCGGTTGGATCCTTCAGGCTTACAACGGGGAAAAACTGCAGATTAAGTTGGTAGACATGATCAGGCGAAGCTTCCTCTCCATAGAGAGAGGCCATATCTTGAACAAACTCAAAGAGTTTGCGTTTCACATCTGAAAACTGCTTTTCCGTTAGGGAAATGCTCAGGCTGTTGAGCTCTCGCTCATCTTTGGGAACAGAATCCACCGAGTTGAGAGCCTTTCGAATCATCTCTCGATGGAGATTTCGAACATGAATGCTCTGAGCGATCGAAGCGCTTTGGAAAATTTGAGTGTTTCTTTTGTATCCCTTAGCCGTTTGTTCAATGAATCCCAGTTTCACCATGGATTTGAGTGATTCTTTGACTTCATCGGTTTCAATTCCCAGAAGTTGAGCCATCTCTGCGGCTGATTTTTCTCCAAAGGAACGAGATCCCAGGGCTTCGAGTAGGATGGGCCGATACCAGTGAGAGTAGAATTCATACTCGTCTTCAGCGGTTTTTCGTACTTTGAGAAAACGCTTATGTCGTATCACACGAATGTAAGCTTGATCTCGCCGAGCAGGACTTTTGGCTTGGTTGAGGTCGACTAACAGCACCAGATACTGAAGTTCTGATTCGTTGAGCTTGAGGCCTTTGGCGAGTTTGGCCAGTCCATCAGAGGTGAGGTTGCGGCGACCATCCAAAATCATGCTGATGTGAGTATTACTTTTGAATCCAGACTTGAGTCGAAAGAGGCGCAAACTAAATCCGCCTGTGAGGCGTAGGTGCTCGATGAGGTCTTTGAGATAAGCACGAAAATCCCAATAGTTCTCAATCAGGGGTCGCACTGAATAATCGACTAAGGTTTCCTTCTGCATATCGATCCGCCTCCTTGAATCCTATTCTACGTATGTCGTCTTGCGGGGGTCTAGCGAGTTTGAGACTCCGCACGTGCTTCTGGGGTTTGGATGTCTCAACGGACATTGAAGTCTCGCCTAAGACTGGCGTCAGGAACCTCAGAAATCGATTTAAATGTGTTTAAATCGATTTTCGCTCGGCACATAAGTTGCGAGAGAGTGGGGGAGGTTTGTTGTTATGCTTGTGGTACTCGTTTTCCTTTTGACCCATCAAATCGAAGGCTCTGCTCGGCCCGCGGTCCTTAATCGACCTCCTCAACGCTGCGAATTTTCATTGAAGGCTTTGAAAGCTCGAAGTGAGTGGCACGGTGAGGTTGATTTAATCGTTCAATCCTCGAAAGGGCAGGATCTCAGTGTTCATCGGATTCCTGAATTTCAAGGTCCAGTCGGTCGGGAGCATTTTCGAATTGTGGATCCCGCTCAGACGAATCGTGATGAATTGGGCTATGTGATGGTTGATGCAGTCCCTCGAGGAGAGGGCAAATCCGGCTACGCATATCGAGTGGTGACTTATAGTGCGCTCGATCCGAAGGCTGTTCAGGAAGGCTTTGTCGTTTTGCCGAAAGGACAAGCTAGGCTTCGAGAGTCTGTGGTCCTTCCTGTGACTGACTATGAACCCAACTCGAGTGATGTTTATATCGAGGTTCTTGATCGATTGGAGGAGCTTGTGCCGGATGCGGTCACCAGTAGCGTGGTGACTCTTACCACTTACGGAAAATCATCAGCATCAGCGGCTTTAAGTTCAGCGCTTTATCAGTATCGACTTGATCAAGATTATGAGTCGATTCCGAAAGAGATTTCAGTAGACGATTTGTATGAAATGGCCGGGGAGAACTTTGATTTTGCCTCAAGCTTTCCTGTCCTGCTGACCAGATTTCAGTCTGCCTACTCAAGTCGTGAGATTCGGTCCGGTAAGTACGGAGATTTTGAAGAGACTTGGTTTGTAGCCGATGGTCATCTTAAGTTCAAAGACAGCACGAAACCGATGAGGACCTTTTTCCATGTGATGCGGATGGGGCCCATGAGCTATGTTCACGTCTTTGAGATAGAGCGAGCAGGCGATAAGCAAAAGTCTTCGAAGCCGAAGTCTGACCGCTCAGATTAATGAATGAAGGTGGTTTTCATGCGGTGGTCTTGTTGTTCCTTATGGTTTTTGGTTTCACTCATTCTGAGTGAAGGTGGGGCTGTCTTTGCCGAATCGACTCGCTCAAAACCCTCATCAAAGTCCGAGATTCCGGTTCATATTCCCTGTGAGATGTTGATCCGCTTAGCGAGCGACGGGCCGGACTTGGCCTCTAAGCTTCACTTGGAATTGAAAACGCCGGAGGGAGAAAAGCTCAAAGTTTCTCGCGTGGCTGAGGCCCATGGTAGTGACCAGAGAGTTCATTTTAAAGTTGCAGACACTCTGCCTCTCGCCAAAAACGATTTAGCTTTCCTGATGATCGACGCCAAGGACAGAAAGGACTTACTGCCGGGCTCTGCGTATCGAGGAATTCTCTATCCTTCTTATGATCCGCGTTCTATTCGAGATACATTTTTTGTTTTGAATGATTCGACAGCTGAGTTCAAAGAGTCGATCGTGATTTCACGCGAGGATTTAGGTAAGCCTGATGAAGAATCTGCGGCCGCCCTCAACTCCGCGTTGATGCGACTATTTCCGAAAGCGGATTCTTCGTTTTGGAGCGTTTTTCCTGTGTACGGTAAGGATAGCGCCGAAGCGGCTCTTGATATTGGACTAAAAAGATTCTCTCAGTTTGATGAGGTGATGCAAGGACCTCGAAAGCTCCAAGAGGAAGATATTGTCAAAATGGCCGGAGGCCATGAGGGGCTTATGAGCCAACTCAAGTCAGCTCTGAAAAGATTTAGTGCCATGTACACGACACCCGAGCTCAAAAAGGGTTACTTCGGCGACTTTGAAGAAAATTGGTTTGTGGTCAAAGGGATCTATCAGTTTGAGGAGATCAAGTTGGCGCGGACATCGTTCTTTAAAATCGTTCGTGTAGGACCTATGAATTATGTTTATGTCTTTGTGATGGATGCTCCCTTTCCCCAAAGTCGAAAGCGAATGTAGCTTTTGAGCTCTTGTGCTTTGGTCGAGTGGTTTTTTCATGTGGGCACTGACATAAGCCTCACATGCAAACAGATGAAAGACGCACTCTTGTATTCATTCTTTCCACTTTTTTTCTGCTTTTGATTTTTGCCCTTCCCTTTGCAGCATCGGGAGCTGTTCAGGCTCCTGATCGGTGTCGTCAGCTGCTTTCCAGAGTCAAGTCAGGACCTGTTGAGCAGCTGATGCTTGATTCTCGACAGGAGCGTTTTCTCCTTGGACTTTTGGTCGAGACCAAGAGAATGCCGCGCCTGCTTGCACTGGGAAGTTATCTGTCTTCTCATGAAGCTCTTTCGCAGCATCTTGAGAAGGTGGGTGGTCGCATTGTCTCGTATCTCTGGGGTGGTGAACTTGCATTGTTCAATCCCGGGCTTCGTCGAGATGTGGGCTATCTCAAGGCTGCCAATGATTCCTGTGGGTTCATTTCGTTTTTGGAAAAGCGTAAAGCCTCGGATGGTGAGAGCTACAATGGGCCTCAGATTAGAAACTCGAATCGATATCTCAAATTTATCATTGAGAATGCATGTACGGTCCTCAGTCATGATTCCTACCCAGTCGATATGATTGAATGGTCAAATGGGCATGATGGCAACAGGCACCTTCATCCCAAGTTGAATGGGACGGGTGAGAACTTTAGGCACTCTGCAATCAATGCCTTGTTTGATCTTCGCATGATGGACTCTCTGGGCAGAGCCCGACTGCTGACGAATCCAACCTTTCTCAGATCTGTTCATCGGATCAATATCTTAGTGGAGTTAATGCGGGAGGCGCATCCAGCGATTGGCAATTTTGATCCGGTCTTAAGAGCGCATCAGAGAATTCTGAAAGGAGAGTTTGTGTCATCTGAAGAGATTGCTACGTTGATGATCGCTTATCATGTGCTCAATGAGAACCTTCATTCGCTCGATGAGGTGGTCACGATCGTTAATGTCAATTAACTTTTGTCTTTGAGGAAGTGACCTGGCCTGGTGAAATTGGTCCAGGTTGAATGTTAAGATCTGGGCCTCAGTC
>CAZZLQ010000069.1:0-9704 GCA_964655245.1 uncultured Bacteriovoracaceae bacterium
AAGAGCCAAGCTCGTAAGAGGTCCCGCTCCTAGAATAAGGACCACTCGACCCGATCGAGCCTTCGGCATAGCTTCCAGCTTTTTCCAAACTTCATCACTTGAAAGAACGCGAGGCAAAGCCTCAACGGGAGTCGATTTAAACTCTGAAGCCATCGCCTCAGACGTCACTCCGGGAATCGGATCTTCGTGAGCGGAATAAATGGGGAATAAGAAAACTTTTTGGCAACGCCCTTCAAAGCTCATCGGAAACTCACGCCACAAGGCTTTGGTACGCGTAAATCGATGCGGCTGGAAAAACACCACAACCTCCCGATCAGGAAACATCTGATGAAGTGCATCCAGAGTTGCTTCGATTTCCGTTGGGTGATGTCCATAGTCTTCAACAAGAGCCAAATCACGATCTTCGTGATGAATCTGAAGACGACGATCGGCAGGAACAAAATTCGCCAACCCTTCAGCAATCTCCCTCGCACTCATTCCCAAAGAAAGTGCGATTCCGATGGCTCCCGTTGCATTTTTCACATTATGAAGGCCGGGCACCGGAAGCTCAAAAGTACCGACACTCTTTCCTTCATAACTGAGCTTAAAGATACTGCGCTTCTCTCGAGTGACAATATCCATGATTCTCAAATGCGCATCAGGAGCGAGTCCAAAGGTCTTCGTGGGCTTGGTCACTTCCCGACGAATCGCAGCGAGCGAAGGACAATCGGCTGAAATCCAATTCATCCCAAAAAAGGCTGTGCGATTGAGAAAGTCTGTAAACGTATTTTCGATGTCTTTCAGATCTCGATAAGTATCCAGATGCTCGCGATCAATATTTGTGACCAAAGAGTAAACAGGGGAAAACTTCAAAAAACTTCGGTCGCTTTCGTCGGCCTCAATCACAAAGACATCGCCCTTGCCCACAATGCTCGAGGCGTTCCAATGTTGAAGGCGACCTCCCACAACCACAGTGGGATCTAGAGGGCGCAAAATCTGGCCCACCATTGAGGTGGTCGTTGTTTTTCCATGAGAGCCCGCAATGGCCACGCCCAATTTGACTCTCATGAGCTCAGCCAGCATCTCTGCTCGAGGAATCACAGGGATATCTCGCTTCTTGGCCTCAACCCATTCGGGATTCAGTGGTGACACCGCCGATGAAACCACAACGCAGGTTGCATCGGCCACTTGAGAAGCTGCGTGTCCCTTAAACAATCGCGCCCCGAGCTTTTCTAACTTTTTCGTGGTCGCTGATTCCTGGACGTCACTGCCACTGACCTGAAAGCCCAGCGAAAGCAAAACCTCGGCAATACCGCTCATTCCGCTGCCGCCGATTCCAATCAGGTGAATCTTGGGTTTAACCACGTGATCCCAAAACATAGCCCACACCCTAACATGTGAGCCCCGAGGGCGAAAGCTTAAGAAAGGGCCTTAAAAGGGTTTAAAAAGCCTTTAAAGGCGAAAGATCTCATCCCAGCTGACGACTGAATCGGCCTTTCGGCTGGGGATGGCCGGCTGAGTGGAGCGCAAAAGCGGCTCAAAACGAGCCCATGTAAACTCCGACTCGGCAACCACCCACGATGACTGCTGAACCGAAAGAGCATTCAACCGTTGATGATCATCAGAGGCCCCAGGAAACGGAATGAAAACGCAAGGTCGCTGAAACGCAAGAGCTTCAAAAACAGTCATGGCTCCCGATCTGCAAATCAACATATCCGCTCGAGCAAAATAATCCTGCAAACGATCCGAAAATGCGAAAACTTCTGCTTCAAATCCAAGGTCTTGATAGATCTCTCGCATTGATGCTTCATCAGCAGCTCCTGTCTGATGCGCAATGCGCACCCTCAAGCCAGAATCTTTGAGAAAAGGCAAAATCAACCGCCAGCGTTGATTGAGTCCGCGAGCTCCTTGAGACCCCCCCACAATCAAAATCCGTTCTGGGGGCCAACGAAAGGATTCGGCCTGAGCGGCAATCTCTTTAAACTTTTGTCGGATCGGCAAATTGATCAGCTGAAATCCCTTCGCTGGAAAACCGCAGAAAGCCAGCAGCGGCATTTTACTCAAGACTTTATTGGCTAAACCGGGTGAGGAGTTTTGATCTACGACCACCACTTTCCACTTGAACAACCATCGTAACAAGGTCGCCGCAAAAACGGTGGGAAATGAGGCGTATCCACCCACTCCGATAACCAGTTTGGGGCGCTCTCGAATCAAGAAAAACGCACTCATCGCCAGTCCACCAAGCAAATAGAGTGCAGCAATGATTTGCGCCTGAAGACCTCTTCGCTTGAAACCTCGCGCGGGAATAAATAGTTTTCTCATCCTCGGATCGTCAAGCTTGGCTCGAGCCTCAATTCCCGATCGCGTGCCAACAAAGACAATCTCAGCTTGCGGGTTCCTCAGCAAAAACTCTTCGGCAATGGCCACTCCAGAAAAAAAATGACCGCCAGTTCCACCACCGCAAACAAAAACATTCATGAAGCGATAATACTTTTAAGCAGGCTCTTCGTCACGACGATCATAGAGACTTTGGAGCATCCCTAATGACATGAGCGAAACAAGAATGGAACTCCCCCCACTACTGAAGAACGGAAGAGGCAATCCTTTGGTAGGAAGTAATCCCAATGTCACACACATATTGAGCAGAGCGGGCAGGCACAACAGAAGAGTAAGCCCAGCGGCTAGGTAGTAGCCAAACGTCGACATCTGAGACCGAGTCACTCGCGCACCAAAAGCCAGAAGACCGATGAAGAGACCGACCACCAAAATGACTCCCATCACCCCAAGCTCTTCACCTAAAACGCTGAAAATAAAATCCGTATGCGCCTCCGGAAGATAAAAAAGCTTCTGCTGCGAATTTCCAAGACCCAACCCACTCCAGCCGCCATTGTAAAAAGCTACAAAGCTTTGAATCACCTGAAAGCCATTTCCTTGGGGATCAGCCCAAGGATCTAGGAAAGTCACCACACGCTTGGCCCGATAGCCGGCACCAAATATCAATGCGACCACTGCGGGCAGAGCCATGATGAAGAGTCCACCCAAATAAGCCAGCGGCACCTGCCCCACAAACCACAAGGCCAAACTCAAAGCTAAAATAGACATGGCCGAACCAAAGTCTGGCTGAAGAATCAGCAGAAACATAAAAAACGTCGTTATGATCAACAGAGGTAAAAAGCCTTTATTGAAAGACTCTAATCGATCCGCACGAATAGTGAGCGTCGCTGCCATAAAAAACACAAATAGAAGCTTCGCCAACTCAGCCGGCTGAAACTGTCCAAAGCCAATATTGATCCATCGTTGCGCCCCACCGGCGGTCATGCCAACTCCAGGAATCAGCACAATCACGAGTGAAAGAACAGCAATCCCGAGAGCGACCATTCGAAGCCGCATGAGTTTGATCCAAGGAATCTGGGCAATCGTGAAATAAAGAATCCATCCCATCCCTAGGAAGACGGCTTGCTTTTTGACATAGTAGAGACCATCACCGAACTTCTGAAGCCCCATGACAGCAGAAGAACTGTAAATCATCAGCAAGCCAAAAATCGAAAGCAGTAGTCCGATAAAAAAAAGCGGTCGATGAGAGAGACCAGCGATCTTAAAACCGCTGCGCGCCTGCAGACGTTCCTTCCTCCCCCATGCCATAGCTTGATTGTATGTTTGAATTTGAACATGACGCAAGCATCATGAGAGGGGCTCAGAATTCGACGCGCTGCCGCATTTTTCAAAAACCGAGCTCAGTCGACTCGCTCAAGCGCGCCACGAAATCGCTCAATTTGACTTAAGAAAAAATGCCCTCGCTCTTCAAAGTTATTGAACTCATCGTAGCTGGAGCAGGCTGGAGATAGAACAAAAGCCTCACCGGGGCCGATTTGACTCGAAACCTGCTTCAAACAATCTCCAAGGCTAGCGAAGGTGAGGCCGCGCCCCTGAATCTGACCTTGAATCACCTGGGAAGCCTCTCCAACCACATAAACAGAATCTGTTTTTCGAAGTATCGGGAGCAAAATAGAAAAATCATCGCCTTTATAGCGCCCACCCAAAATCCAGTGGAGTTTCTGGAACCGCTGACTCAAATGCTTAAGAGCATAGGCCGTCGCATGAACTGTCGTAGCCTTGGAGTCGTTGATGAAAAATGCACCGCGCCGATCCTTCCAGACTTCCTGACGGTGGGGCAGCTTTGGCAATCGATCAAACAAAGGCGCACTGACAGGGGCTCCTTCCTGTTTCAAAACCGAAGCCATGACGAGCTTCAAGATAACGGAGATCTCCTCGTCATTCGAAAAATCGACTGACGTCGGGGTCTTAAAGAAGCTGGGACGAACAAGCTCCGAAGGGAAATAGCAAACGCGAGCACAAGACATCAGGCTCCACTTGGCAGCATAGTAATCCTCAAGCGAGTCATAGCGATCCAGATGATCCGGAGCGAGGTTCAGGAGCACTCCGTAATCAAATCGAGCCGTCTGCAATCTCTCCGCCTGAAAGCTTGAAACCTCAAGAACGGCCCAATCATAGGAGTCCTTCAGGAGATCCCCCATTGGAATACCAAGGTTGCCACCAACAAAAATCTTCTTTTGAGGAAAAGCCCGTTTCAAAACCTCGCCGGCCTGCACGGTCATGGTCGACTTGCCGTCGGTCCCGGTAATCACAAGAGTCTTTCCCTGAAATCGCTCTCTGACAAAATCAAGCTCACGCTTTTCTTTGGAGCCCAGGAACTTCATAAAAGGACGTCGAGGATCGATCCCGGGCGAGACAAAAACCTGAGTGAACGGATATCGATTCCAATCAAACGAATCAAAACTCCCCTGAAGCCGCTCTATTCTTTCGAACTTTCCCGATCGATACTGGTGAACTTCCAGATGACCATCTTCGCTTTCCACAAACGCAAGCTTGTCTCCTGGCACCACAGCAGCAAGGCCCAGATTCGACTTACCCAGACCTAAGAACAGACTCAAACTCATGGATTCTTCTTACCGAATTTTCAATGTGGTTAAAGCGGCAAGTGCAAACAGAATGGATAAAATCCAAAACCGCACGATGACCTTGGATTCCGGCCATCCCGCCAGCTCAAAGTGGTGGTGGAGCGGAGCCATTTTAAACACTCGCTTGCCTCGAGTCTTGTAGCTTCCCACCTGAAGCATGACGGATACAGCCTCCATGACAAACAACATCCCCGCAATCAACAAAACGATCTCTTTATGAGTCATCAGTGAGACCGCGCCCAAAAGTCCGCCGAGAGAAAGAGAACCCACATCCCCCATGAAAACCGTTGCGGGATGAGCATTGTACCAAAGAAATCCGAGACCCACGCCAATAACAGAAGCCAAAATGACTACCAACTCTCCTGAGCCAGCAATGTATTGAAACTGAAGATACTCCGCAAAAACCTTATGACCCGTGACATAGCTTGTGACCAACAAAACAGCGGCCGTCGTCATGATGGGCACAATCGCTAATCCATCCAAGCCGTCTGTAAGGTTCACAGCATTAGCAGCACCGTTAATCACGAAAAATGACCAGATGTAATACGCGAGCCCCAAAGGAATCGCTACATCCTTAAAAAAAGGAACCACAACCTTAGCCTCAATCATCTTTGTCTGAAGTAAAAAGAATGCGACGACCAATGAGAGCAACCCCATGGAAATCATCTTGGTTCGAAAACTCACACCCTTTGGATTTTTTTTGGTTAACTTGAGGAAATCATCCGCAAAACCAACGGCCCCAAAAGACAACAAAGAAAACAAAGAAATCCATACAAACCAAGAGTCAAGTCGACACAGTAGAAGCGAGCTCACTGTGATCCCAATCACCATTAAAATCCCGCCCATTGTTGGGGTGCCTGTTTTCTTGAGGTGAGTCTTTGGTCCATCGTCACGGACAACTTGTCCAATCGCCATTCGCTTCAACCATCGAATCACTCCCGGCATAAAGGTGACGACAATGGAAAACGAAATGATCGCGGCCAGAAGAGCACGGAAGGAAATATACCGAAACAAATTGGCAATGCTTCGATCACCAAAAAACTCATGAATAAAACTCAGAATCATGTTCTTTTTATGTTCCTTGAGGCTTTCGTCCGAATCAATGACTTTATGAGCTAGAAAAACTCTGGACGACCTCTCGATCATCAAAGGGAAGCTTTTGGGTCCCTATGATCTGGTACTTTTCGTGCCCCTTTCCCGCGATCAACAAAACATCGTCGGGTCCCAAATCTTTCAACGCACGCTCGATCGTCTTTCGCCGATCGACATCAATACGGCAGGGCTTAAGCCGCTGCATCCCCTGAACAATCTCCCGAATGATACCGTCTGGATCCTCAGTGCGTGGATTATCTGAAGTCACAAAGATTTCATCAGCGTAAAGCTCGGCAACCTCACCCATTTTGGGTCGCTTGGCTCGATCGCGGTCACCGCCGCAACCAAACACAACCTTGAGCTTTCCCTTGGTCAATACGCGAAGGGTACTCAAAACATTCTCAAGAGCATCCGGCGTATGGGCGTAATCAACAAACACAAAGCCCTGCCCCACTCGGGACACTCGCTCAAGTCGACCCGAGACTGGCGACATTTGATCCAGGCCCTGCTGGATCTGCTCAGGAGTCGCATTCAAAGCTAATCCCAGAGCGATCATTCCCATCACATTCTCCGCATTGTAGTTGCCCGGCAAAAACGAGCGGAATCGATGCGCTGTTTGGGTCTTGCTATTGACCACCTCGAGCTCAGTACCCGACAAGGCGGTCTTGAAGGATTTCAAGAAGTAACGAGAACAATGAGCCCGTGTCGAGTCGGCGGTCCACACAACCACATCCAAATCAGAAATCCCTTTAAGATCCTCAATCAACCGTGTCCCGAAACTTCCATCGTCTGGAACAACCGCCCATTTTTGCTTCTTGCTCGAAGTCTTCAGCAGTTCCGTAAACAATTTACGTTTGGCCACATAGTAATTTTCCATCGTGCGATGGTAATCAAGATGTTCCGCCGTCAAATTGGTAAAGATCGCAGCGTCCACTTCAAGGCCCAAGAGACGGCCTTGATCTAAAGCATGAGAGCTGGCCTCAAAAACCGCTGCTGTCGCACCCTTTGATTTGAGATCAGCGAATCGCCGCTGCAACTCTTCAAAGTCCGGGGTGGTCAACTCCGACGGAATGGAGAATCCCTCAAACTCAGTTTCAATCGTTCCAAATCGCGCCACACGATGACCGAGAACTCGAAGCAGCGACTGCATCAAAAATGTCGTCGTGGTCTTTCCATTTGTTCCTGTCACGGCCGCAAGAAACATCTGGGCCGACGGATCCGCCCAAAATGATTTGACGGCCAAAGCCATCGCCTGAGCGGAGGATCGAACACGAATGAAGGGCTTTTTAAGACTAACACCCACGGGGAGGCGCTCTCCTACAATACCAATCACACTCGGGCTGGCATCAATCTCACTCAAGAAATCATGGCCGTCGAAGGTCACGCCCTTTCGCGCAAAAAACAAAACCTTTTCACCCGCTCCTAGTGTTTTGAGCTTTCGAGTATCGGCCAAAACAGAGGACGCCTCCCCCACCAGGCCCCCTTCCAGCCAAAGACCGGAGGACTTAAGAATCTGCAAAAATTGATCAAGCTTGAGTGATTCCACGGCCTCATTTGAACTAAGGAGGTGGATTAAGACAAGTTTTCGTTATTCAAAGAAAACGGTGGTTTTTTGGTCCTCATCCACCTCTTCACGAACGGCGGTTCCGTAACCGACTAAATCAAACTTAGCCCGCTCCTCAGCCGGCATAGCTTTGACTTCCTTCAAGACATCCTGAAACTCACGGCCAACAAATCGAGTGCCCTCAACCACTTTGGCCTTCTTCGTGGACTGCTTCGGCTCCTCATTAGAAGCCATGGGAACCCCCAGAATCGCTAACGACTTGGAAGCAATTCGCTTAAACGAAGGTGCTGCGACCGTTCCCCCCGATGCCATTCCCCTGGGGCCATCATAGACCACCAGCAAGACAAATGCGGGATCATAAGCAGGAACGTAGCCCACAAAACTCACAATCGACTCCTTGGGGGAGTATGTCTTAATCACTCGACCTCGGGGTGTTTTGGTTTCGACCAGCTTTTGGGCTGTGCCTGTTTTTCCTGCCACTTGATAGCCCGGAATCGCGGCTGCGGTTCCCGTTGAGCCTTCATCGGTCACGTGAATCAGCATATCGGTCAGTGCTCGAGCCTTCGAGGCGGGAAAAATCTCTTCGGACTCCAGGGTCGGGGTCCAGACAACCTTTGGCTCTGAACGTGCTGACTGAGGCGCAATGACCTTCGAAACGAGATGGGGCTGAACCAAAACACCACCGTTGGCGATAGCCGCAACGGCTCGAGCAAGCTGCAAGGGCGTCACCGCAATACCCTGACCAAATGAAATGTTCGCCAGCTCGATTGGTTTCCACTGCGATGGACTCCTCACTAGGCCCGGCTCCTCGCCTGGAAAATCAATCCCTGATTTTGCTCCAAATCCAAACTTTGAAATCACGGAATGAAGAGTGGAGTTGCCAAGCTTTAAGCCGAGCTTTGCGGAAGCAATATTGGATGAAATCTCGAGCAGCTCTTGAAGAGTCAGCCATCCAAACTTCTTGCCATGATATTCCCGAATGGTTCGGTTCCCCACACGAAAACTTCCATTCTCACCAAAAACTTGGGAGTCTGCTCCCATCTGCAAATGCTCGATGGCAGCAGCCGCCAGAATAATTTTGAATGTACTTCCCGGCTCAAAAACATCCGTAATCACACGATTTCGAGCGGGGTCACGATCCGATCGCGCGCCATCAATCGAAGCCATGGCTAGAATCTCTCCGGTCTTTGGATTCATCATGACCGCTTGAGCGGAGGCCGCTTTCTTATCAGTCAAAACAGATCGAAGTTCATCCTCCATGATTCGTTGAATACGAGAATCAATCGTGGTGACGATATGATACGAATCAAACCATTCTTTTTCGAAATCATTGAACAGCAAAAGACGTCCTAAGGCATCTCGCACTCCCGAGTTGCCCGAGCGATCCGTACTTCTCAAACGATCGTCATACTCTTTTTCGAGTCCCTCCAAGCCGACGCCGTCCCGCCCTGCACTTCCAATAACTGCCCTTCCAAGCTCATCGCCCGGATAAACCCGTTTACTCTCCTTGCGTGAATACACGCCTTCGATGTTGAAGGCCTCGATCTTTGAAGCAACATCATCTTCCACTTCCCTTTTTAGCCAAACGAAGAATCGATCTTCTTTGAGCTGTTCAGCGAGCTTTCGAGCAGGAATTTTGAGGAGGGGCGCGAGCTTTCGAGCGACGGCATCAGGATTCTTAACGAGCTTTGGGTTGGCAAAGAAACTCTTTGTCACAATCGAAAGCGCCAGCTCACGGTCATTGCGGTCCAGAATCGCTCCGCGGGATGTAATCGAGTCCTCCTGCTGGCTACTTGTGGCTAACTTTGTTTTACTTTTGGCCCAAGAAACCAAACGCGGATCAGGGCGCACCTGAAACTGAACTGCTCGCAAAATCACGGCGCAAAATCCAAGACCAATCACCAAGAACAACAAGAGAGCTCTGCTTCGCGATCTCATTACGGAATAACCCTCACTTGATTAGGACCAGGCTCTTGAAGCGTAGAGACCTTCATGTTTTTAGGATTGAGAAGGCGTGCCAACTCAGACCGCAGTCTCATCTGTTCCTCTTGCAAAGAGCGTTCATTCTTTTTGGCAGCCTCAAAGCGATA
>CAZZLQ010000070.1:0-9689 GCA_964655245.1 uncultured Bacteriovoracaceae bacterium
CGCTGACAGAGTGGAGGGCACACTTTGAGCTTCAAGACCGCCCTGAGCTGAAATCTGTCCGTCAATCGTGACGTTTGCGGCAGCGCCTGTCATTTGATAGAGCGCCAAAACATTTCCCACTCGATCCACGATCGAAATCGTGGCACTTACGTTTTCTTGTAAGGCTGCTCGAATGGTGTTTTCAAGAATGGCTGTTACTTCCTGAGTGGAAAGACTTTGTCTCGAGCAAGATCCGGAGCAATCAAAGTCAGCGCTGCTCAATCCTTCTCGCCGACCACTTTGAGTTTTGGAGCAGGAGCTGAGAAGACTCAAGACCAGCAGAGCCACCACTGGCGTACGCATCACGGAGAGGCCTTTCGATGGCGACGCTTTTCCGTCTCGAGTTTGATCGATTGGTGAAACCCATGGCATAAACTACACTCCGACCTCACGAACTCACTTGATTCTTGAGACTTATGACAGGATTGGCAATCTTTGAGTTGAGGGTGAAGTTGGTCGCTTGCTTGTTTGGATTGAGAAGCTTGAGAATGGCAATCAACACATGCAAAGGACTCGTGGGTGGAATGAATAGGATACTCCGTCAAGAGCTTGCTTGACTCAAATGAAACGCCGCCGACCAGGTAGCGTGACTCACTGCCAGCTACTGAGGGGCGTTTTTCAATCTGATGGCATAGCTGGCAAGCACCTTGCTCAAACAAAAACTCTTCTGTTTTTCGAGCTGCCTCAAAAGGGCTCAATTGTTGCGGATTTTCTCGTGATCGGCCTGGAATCTCACGGCTTTGGATAGGCTGACTTTGGCTCACTCCCTTTGCCTGATAGGTTTTCAAGATAAACGCAAAAACGTCATTGGCCGTGGCATGCGGAACTTCGAGTTCACCTAAAGCTTCATCAAACTGAAGCCCATGGCAGGAGTGGCAGTGTTGCTCAAAAGCGATTTCGACCATGGTCTCTCGATTGGCTGTTGTTTGATGACAGTCAATGCAAGCCAGTTCCTTGGTTGATTCCCGCGAGGGGATCCTTCCATCCAAATGAACGGCATGATTGAACTTGAGATTGCTCTGATCTTTTCGCTGGGTGAACTCGGGATGCACCTCAAAGGATTGAATCTGATGGCAGTGAGCGCAGGCCTCAGATGTCTGAAGTGTATGACCTTCAGGCCCTCGATGCTCAGAGTGGCAGCTCATGCATGAGGGCTCAGCTTCTGACTTTCCAGATTCAATCAAGTGAAGGGGTACGTGCTCAGAGAGAGCGTGGCACTCAAGACAAGCGGCGTCCTCGACTTTGCTAAGATCATCGCCATGACAGCTTGAGCAGGAGTTGGTGAGTGTTTTGTGTGCTGAGGAGATCTCGCCTGGGCTCCAAAGAGTTTTGGAGGCTTGAGTTTTGGGCCAAGCAATAAAGAAAATCAACGTCACGGTGACAGCGAGATAGCTGATGGGCCGAATCCATCTGAGTTGGTAGACTGCGTCTACATTTTTCAGATCAGCGCGAATCTTGGATTTGAGATCCACACTTCTTGATTCATCGATCAAGAGATGAAGCTCAAGATGAGGTTTTACAGATTTGATCGTAAAGACAAAGCGATCAATTTTGATCTGGTCATTGCTCTGAAGCGGCTTTCGTGTAAACGGTGCGCCATTCAGAAGGCTTCCACCGAGGACTCCTTGATCCTCAATCCAGACTTGTCCGTCTTGGTCAACGAGAGCAGCATGGACGAGCCCCACGAGTCGACCATCGATTCGAATATCTGCAGAAGGCGAACGTCCAATCACAAGACGAGTCGTCTCAAAGACCTGAGTTTGAAAGTCTCGGGAGTGATTGGCTCGAAGTGTTTCGATGGTAAGAGTTAGTTTCACCATCAACCTCGATACACCAGCACAACAACAATATGAGTGATCACGGCAATCAAGAGGGCAAACGAAAGAGGCAGATGCAGGAGTAGCCAAATTTTGAGTTTGATTCCTATTCTAGTTTCGCGAGCGATGAGGGCAACGACCTCACGTTTCTTCTCAATAATCTGAAGTGCCGCGATCGCATCATTTCTTTCGCTATCGGGAAGCTCTGTCATTTGGTGAGGAGCGCTGACTTGGTGGGGGTCCGGACGAAGCCAGAGAAGTTGCCAGAGAGAGAGTGGCCACTTTGGCTCAAAAGAGTCTCGAAACTTCAAAAACAGATCGCTTTTGTTTGAGGAAAGATCGTCGAGTGCCTTTGACTGAGAGTAAACCTGCTCAATGAGACTCTTGAAATTACCAGCACCTCGGTGACTCTCGATTTGAGGGGCAAGGGTTTTGTAGTTCACAGCTCCCCAGATTCCACTCAACACAATCACCACCATCAAAAAGTAAGTGAGACCATGGATGTTTAAACCCATTTCAAATCCGGAATGCAAAGGAACAGCAATAAGGAGCAAAAGTCCCAGCCAAACATGAGCGGAGAGCCATCCTTTGACCGTGGTTCGGTGGGAGTGGTACGAGCGCTTTCGAATTCCAAACCACATGAGATAAATAATGGCGATCGTACATAGTACGCCGACGGTGTATCCGTACTCGCTTCCACCGTGGGCCCCACGATCGGGCTTAAAGAGAGAGTAGGTGACCATCAAAATCCCAAGTGCGATGAGGGCGAACTTTAACCACCGAAACTTCTCATGAGAAAAAAAAGTCTCCTGGCGCACTTAGTCTTTCTCCTTGAGGCGTTGAATGAGATCTTGGGGTTTCATTCGAATGGCCGCACCGGTGGGACAGATTCTCACACAAGCCGGGCCACCTTTGAGATCGTGGCAGAGATCGCATTTGGCAGCTTTGGCCGGACCTGACTTTTCCTTGGGTGCTGATCCAAATCCCAAAAACTTAAACAGCAAAGGTGTTCGATCCTCTTCAAGCTCATGAACGAGTTGAATAACTTCATAGGGGCAGTTGCTTACGCAGTTACCGCAGCCGATGCACGAGTCTTTGATGACGACCTCACCGTTTGGTTGACGCGCTAGAGCGTCCGGAGGGCAATCCGTCATGCAGAGTGGGTTTTCACAGTGTCTGCAGGAAACAGGAATTTGAATGGAGGCAAAAGATTTTCCACCCTTTCGGTCCAAACGTGAATGTCCACCATGAGTTGCGGCACAAGCTTTCTCGCACTGATCACATCCAATGCAAAGATTTGAGTCGATGGTCAAAACATTGTCGGCATCGCTCACACCATGGCTCATCATGAAATCAAGAAGTGCCGAGGATTCTAAGCTTTGCTTCTCAGATTGAATGTTTTCAAGTCGGCGCGCGGAGGCAAGGGCTTCGATTGTGGATTTAGTCTCGGGACTTCGTTTGAGGACCTCGAGGAAGTCGCCTCGTTCAATCACAATCGTATCGCACGCCACAGCGGCAGAAACACTGGCAGATCTTAAGCTGCCCTCTGGACCCAAGAGCGACATTTCACCCACAATATGACCTACGGGGCAGTAGGTGAGTGTGATGCTCTGGCCTTTGGTATTGAGACGGCTGATTTTGACGGAACCTTTTCTGATCACATAGAGCGCATCACCGACATCTCCTTCTTTGAAAAGAAACTCATTTTTTTTGAAGGACTTGAGTTTGACTCGCTTCACAAGTGTTTGGAGAAAATCCGCATCCACTTTGGGAAAGACCGTTGATTGTAGGGCTCGAAGCACAAAGAGTTCATCGAGTGTAGACTTCACGGAGGGAACAGACTTCATGAGCTTGAGCATTTGCCTTCGAGGCGTTTCAAGGAGAAGTGCATCTGAACTCACTTTGACGGTGGCCACACGACGTCTTCCTGAAACAAGTCCCATCTCTCCAAAAAATTGACCTGCTGGAATGGTGATGCGGCGTCCATCAGCAAGATCAATGAAGACGGATCCGGAAACAATGCTAAAAAATGTATCGGTATAGTCATTGCGCTCAAAGACCGTTTCTCCGGAGGTCAATGTGTGAAGTTTGGATTCGATCACGAGCTCTCGAAACTGGGAGTCAGAAAGATCCTTGAAGAGGGGTAGAGAGTTTTTGAGATTGGCGAGTTTGGTTTGGGTTTCTCCTGGATAGTTCTTAAGAGCCTCATCAATCAGCGGTTGATCGGCGGGATCGAGAGGGGAGCCCGCAATGATTTCGATGACCTCATAACCTTGATTAAGGGCCTGTTTGATGAGTGGGTATCCAATCAGCGCGCCTAATATATAGAGGCCCTGCACATTGGACTCATAGAATTGATTAACGCGCGGGACTGCAAAGGGATCGGCGCTTGGGAACTGAACGCCGGCGGATTCCAAAAACTTTCGAGGCAGGCTTCCGCCAATTCGGATGATCATGTGATCGCAGGGAACCTTGATGTCGGCTTCCGGCGTATGAAGAGTGAGGGAATTGGGTTCGATCTTCAGGCAGCTTGAGTGAGCATACATTTTGATCTGCCCGTTTTTGATGGCTTGTTGAATCTTGGCGGCGTTGGCCTCTTTGGCTCGAGGAAAGTCATCAGATAAATTGAGGAGAGAGACTTTGTTTTGATCACAAAGAGCAAGAGCATTTTCAATCGCCGCATCTCCTGCTCCCACCACCATGATGTGTTTGCCTTCAAATGCATCCGGATCCGAGAGGGTGTAGCTGACGTGAGGAAGATCCTCTCCAGGAACCTTGAGTTTATTGGGAGTACCCTGAACGCCAACGCAAAGAACGACCTTTTTTGCTCGAATCTCTTGGCCAGATGCTATGAGCGTAAAGACGTCGCCGTCCTTTTGGATTTGGGTGACGTCGGCTTTGACGACGTTGACCTTGTGTTCTTGAACGGCTTTGTTCCACTGCTCGAGTACGCGCTCTCGAGTTGTGGCTTCGAATGCTACGTGACTTCGAAGAGGGAGTTTTTGAGGCTCAGCCATCACATGCTTTCGTGCCTGGTAGTTGAAGATTGTATTTCCAATCTCTTGGCGCTCAAGAAGGATATGATTCATCCCGCGGTGAGCAGCTCGAGTGGCCGCACCTAAGCCTGCTGGGCCCGCTCCCACAATCGCCACGTCATAGACTTCAGAATTTGATAACTCTCGGCTCCCCACTCAGCAAGAGTATAAGTTTTGCGCGATGATTTTGCGAATGTTTGTTTTGGAGGTGTGCTGAGCCTCTCAAAATCGAAATGATTTGCATGAGGCGCGACTCAATCCTGTCGCTTTTTTTAATCCCATCGTAAGGGACATGCTGGAATCATTGGTGTTTTGAGGTGGCCCCTGATTTGCAATGCTGATTTCCTTGGTGCGGACTTGTGACCTTATGCGAGCTGCAATCAATTCGTGGAGGTTTGAGGTATGAGGCAGTTGTTGAAGTTGTGTGTGCTAAGCTTATCTGTTTTCGGCTTTAAGATCGCCAAGCTTGAAGTGAGTGCGGCTCCGCGGGCGGACGATATCCCTGTGCACTCTCAAAGTAAGTGTGAGGATGACTGGAAAAAACGAGTAGCTGAATGTATCGCTGGGATCAATGACCCTGCATCTCTACTATTTTGTATTAGCGTCGCTAACGGGCATTATAACGGTTGTATCTTGCCAAAGCGCTCAAAGCGCCCAGGGGGTATCAGTACTATTCCAGGCTCGCCATCAGGTTGGCGTGATTTTTGAGGGCGAGGCGCGGACTTAGGCGCGCGATGATTTCGCGAATGAGACGGGTGGTCTCATTGAGTTTTTAGAATCAATGATTTGAGGTGGTGATATATGCGTAGACTTCGTTTTTTGTGGTTGGTTTCTATCTTAGGGTTAACACTCTCGTTTCAGAATGAAGCTGCCTTACAGGCCGGGGGGTACTGTTGATGACTCAGAAGGTGAATGTGAAAGATTGTTGACAGACGGCTCTCAGTACTGTGCAGCCCAATACGACATCTGGATCCAGAGGTGTGATGATCCGGCGGCCTGTTTTGTCCGAGTACTGAATCAGCTTCATCGCTGTAATTTGCGCCTTTTATCCCTCTATCATCGTTGCATGAATGGTCCCTTTGGTTTGGAAGGTCCGCACGATGAATCTGGCTCTTCCGGATTTTGGTGATTGGCGCTATCGGTGTTAGTTCAAAGCAAACAAGCTCTCGAAGCTTTTGAGATCTCTCTTCAGAGACATCGAAAGTAGTTTGGCAAATGAATCCAAGATGGTGATGGAGTTAGCATTAGCATCGCCTGCGCGAGGTATTGTCGAGAGGCGCTGCACAATGCCCTGATTCACTTTTTGAATCTCATCATAGTGCTTATCAAGTCCTGCCAAATCCCAGTCGGGTTTATCGCCCTTTTTGTGTTTGAAGTATTGACTCATCAAATACATAGAGACAACGCGAACGGCTGTTTCTTCAAATGATGCAAACGGAAGATGGTGTCGCGCCATCGGCCGCAAGAAACTCATCACCGGACATCCACTGGTGGCCATCAAGACTCCAAGAATTCCAAACAAGCCTTGTTGAAGAGGAATCTCGTTCACATAAGTTCTTTCCGCGGTCTTCACGGTGACTCGAGCCATGGAGTGACTGATGTCATCTTTAAAAGTTTCAAACAGATCCGAAATATTCAAAGCAATCGGGCAATGCGGAGAGGTCTCTGGCTTGAGCGGGCAGTTGGAGCACTTTCCGGCTTCAAGTCTTGTCCACGGCGCTCCATCTTTCCTCGGATTCACTTGCAGCAAAGTCTCCGGATCAAGTTTGATCTCAAAGTCCTTCATGCGCCCATCGGAAAGAACGAATGAGTAGTGAATGGAGAGTGGTTTCAAAGACATGAAACAAGTCTAGCTCGTTTGAACATGCCGGTCACGGGTGGCTCGGTTTTTTTGAGTGACGCTGCCTTGCATCACCAATCCTTCTCTGAAGATCCTGTTCCCATGTTCAGCGTCCACTTGAATGGGGACGCAGGGATGCTCGCCAGATGCCTGAGAGTAGAGCCTTGAGCCTGGCATACTCTTTGAACTTCATACGTTTCGATGAATCATGACACTTTGCCCAAAGCTATTGATCTGAAACAATCCGTGACTTTCGTTCTGACGGTCCTCACCGGTTCGATCTTGTTCTCCGGCTGTAGTAGTGACAGTGAGATCGATCCGGGTCCTGATCCGGTGCCGCCCATCATCGGTCTTGAGGTAGGAGTCAGTGGTTTCGAGATTGTCGAAAGTACAAGCCAGTCTCCGAGTCTTGTTGTTCGCTTGAACCGTCTAGTTGCTGTGAATCATCAAACAGAGATTGTGGTGAGGGCTTTGAGCTCAGACTCTCGTGACAAGGGAAGAACACTACAAAAAGTGACAGGAACTCAACTTGGATTGAACTCTGTCGCGAGTGAGTTCACCATACCTCTCAATCAAGAGGCGATCTTGGGTCTTCGCACGCAGGGGCTTTCCTTTGAGCTGAAGACGGGAGATACGCTTGAAAAAAGTTTTGGTGATTGGTCGATCGAGAAAATGGGTGCCGAGCACGCCATGAATGCGCTTTTCACGGCCAATCTCGCCTATTTTGAGGAGGCGCAGATAGCAGAGCTTTCCAGCCTACGAGCACTTGGTATGAACACGCTGCTCATTTCGGCATGGAACCAGGCAGAATGGGATTACATCATCGCCAAAATCAAATCGAATGAAACTCTTCAACAGTTCAAATACATCGCCATGGTTCATTCGCAGATGTACGACAATGCGCTCAGATGTCAGTTTTCTAGTTCTTGTTCAATGGATGGAATGGCCAAGAGCTATCTCGACCATGTCATTGAGACCGTGAAGCAAAACCAATCATTGTTTGTCGGCTACTACACTTTTGATGAACCCATGAAGACCCAGGGTTCGATTCCTCATGAGTTTCAGGCGCGAGTCTACGATTACATCCGAGCGCGAGACCGAGCTGCATTGGCGAGACCCATTATCGTCTCGAACACGATGTGGTTTGCGTCAGAGAGTGAAGATCCGGTTGCTCTCTTTTCACAAGCTCTTTCAAAAACTGCACAGGATGTTGTCTTTGTGGGCCAATATGGATTCGATGACTTAGATAGTTTTTACTACCATCAACTGGATTGGTTTTATCTTTGGTCAATAAGCCAAAAGTTGGTTTCGTTTGTGCCCATCATGTCTGCTTTTGAACAGAGTTTCTGTCCTGATCAGTATACGGCTGCCTTTAGACTCATTGAGCACGACTCTATTCTGAATCAAGAGGTCTTGCCTTTGTATCCCAACGCTCAACGATTGCTTTCCGATGGCCGAGCTTACTTTGTCTACTGGCCCTTTGAAGACAGCTGGACCTCTAATCGCATCTTTGAAACGGGGAACAGTTTGGATTATCGAAGAAAGCCTGACTTTGAGTTCTCGATCGACAACTGCCCAAGTCTCAAAATGTCGACTGTTATTCACTTGGGGCAGCTCAGGTAAAGTCTTTCGGGATAGCGTCTCAAAGGCCGCAAAATGATTCAGGGTCTTAGGGCGAAGATCAATAAATTCAATGGCTTAGCCCTGATTTGGGGGGCATGCGATTTGCACCTCCTAGGGTGGGATGGCGGGTTCTTGGATCATTTGGGTTTTGTTGAGTTTTGATGCGAATTGCGCGAAGACCCTTGCGGGAATCTCAGCCGGCGATCTCAAAAAACAAGTTGATGAGATGAAGGTTGTTTCTGACCTCGAGCTCTTCGGTCTCAAAGAAAATTTTTCTGCCGAGGAGTTACGCGATTCCTACAAGCGTCTGGCCCTAAAGTATCATCCTGATCGCCGAGCGGATTTGGATGCTGCTCATCAAGAGCTCTTTCACAACGCCATTGTTCTGATCAACAATGCCCACGATCGTCTTCAAGAGGGTAAGCCTCAGCCCGCACAACAAGTTCGACCGGCTGCAGAGACTTTGAGTCGTGAGGAAAGGCTCGCACTTCAGCAAACCTATCGAGAGTTCTTTGCTCGATTGGACTTGAGCAAGTCTGTCACGGAGACGCTGAGGTCAGTTGATGATTTTGGTATTCAACAACGAGGGCCCGCCTACGATGTGTTCCGAGCTGTTCGATCGGATTTTGTGATCAAAAACTGGGGCGATCTGGTACTCGGAGTCAAAACCTATGATGAGGCTGAAAATCTTTATCTCATGAGGTTGCGAGTGGAGGCCGAGAGGTCCCACGTGCGCGAACTAGATCTTCTCATTGGCTCAGATGATATGAAGCCTGCGCGAAGCTTGATTGGCATGAGGTACAAGTTGGGAGAAACACCCCATCAGCTCAATCAGACCTTTTGGCTTGAGCGAATGGCGGATATTCCTGATGAATACCAGTTTGATACTTGGATGGAGACGACAGAGTTTCATCGGTGGGTCAAGAATCATCCCGATCGAGCGAGGATCAAGCGAGAGATGTTTGAGGACTTCATCAGATCTAAGTCTGACGCCGGGTTTCTTTCTCGCATCGACAAAAAGTTTTTGGGATATCTGTTGAGCGGCGCTGAGGAAATCTCTTTTGATAAAGCTGTTGATCTCACCTATCAGCACGCTTTGGTGTATGCGAATAGTGACAAGGCAGATTACTTGATGGCTCATGTGCTGAGAGAGCGGATTCTCACGAACTTGCGATTGCGAAATCAAGCAATTGAGGTGCTTGGAATTGGATTCGTCGAGCGAAGCGTTCCGGATTGGAAGCCATCGAATCTGGATCGCTTGAGATCGATGTTCGTCAATTCGAAGCTTTCCAGGCAGCGGGCGGTGATTCGCACTCGAGAGGAAACGATCAGAAG
>CAZZLQ010000071.1:0-9182 GCA_964655245.1 uncultured Bacteriovoracaceae bacterium
ATAGGCTTCCCCTCTTCGTCTGTTGCACGACATTTTCGACCAGGGCAAACAATCTCATAGAGGCTTAAGAATGAAACTTCAGGAGCGATCAAAGACCTAAGTTGAGAGTCTAGCAACAGCTGCTCTTTTGAAACTTCGAACTCGTTAACACTAAAGCCCGGAAAACGATCTCTGAAGAAAATAGACTCTCCCCTCTTGTGAAAAGCGAGAATCACCGATGGACTAAACGAATCATGAGCCGGGTTATCCCCTATAACCACAACTCGAACCTTCGATGAAAGGCGCCTCAGAAATACAGTGAAGCTATCAAGGGCTTCCGCTTGTCCCTCGCCCCGTCGGAAGAAGAGCCTCTCATTGCCTTTCAAAAAATAGAAGTTGTAATGGTCGCCAAGATCCGGCGTTGAGCGAGTTTGAGTGATAAAGTAACAGTTGAAACAGGCGGCAATGACAATCGTCTTCACTGTTGTCTCAACTCTCAACACCTCATCCAAACGATCGAACAAATTGAAGCAGTGCGGATGTAAATCGTCCAAGAGATCAGGAATCGGGGGACAGCCCCCACCACTGAGGAAACCAATATTTTTTCCAGACGCCCCATATTGCTCCGAAAGCGGAGCAAATTGTTCGGCATGGGAATCTCCAAAAAACAATATATCGATCGGCCTACTGACATCAGCCTTGTAAAAGCCCTCGATAGAAGTTTTTGAAAGGCTACCAGGGTGGCGCCAGTCATTGATCGCCTCGCTGAAATGCGAAAGATGCTCAGAGAAGCCCTGCCGAAAATGTCCGATAGCGCCCAAGGAAAAGAAGATAAAGATTCCAGCACCTGAGAACAAAAACACTGTTCTCCTACTAAACCCGTGAGCCCTCCTAAATGGAGCTTCTACAAATTTCAGACTTAGCCATGACAAAACAAAGGTTAAAACAATCAGAGCAAAACTTACCTTTAGCTCAAGCTCGCCAAAAACACAGGTCCGAGCGAATGCGAACAACGGTTGATGCCAAAGATACGCGCTGTAACTCATCAAACCGACCGTTACTAACAACCTATTTCCAAGAAGGCGTCCGACCATGGTTTTTTGGCTTGCAAACAAAATGATGAGAAATGTGCCCATCGTGGGAACAAGAGCGTAAAATCCAGGAAAAGGAGTGGCCTTACTGAAGTCAAAGACAGCGTAGAGGATGAGAAGGAGGCCCAAGCTCGCACCAATCTCAGCCAAAGGCTTGTTATTGTGTTCGCGCTTAGCTCTCAAAAGATAAAGCGCTGCGAATGAACCAATCAACAACTCCCAACCGCGAGTGGGAAGAAGAAAGAATGCAGCTGCCGGCTTTGCAATCGAGGCCCACTGTGCCAACCCAAGACTAGCGAAGAGCAAAACCGCCGAAGAAAAAACAAGGCATCGCTTACTGACCCGCCACGTCAGAACGAGAAACACGGGGAAAATCAGATAAAACTGCTCCTCAACGGCAAGACTCCATGTATGCAGGAGAGGTTTTAGCTCGGCAACAGTATCGAAATAACCACTCTCCCGCCAAAATAGAATGTTCGACGAAAACAAAGACACTGCGGCTAAACTTTCGGAAAAATCCTTCAGCTCAAGGGGCAGTAACAAGAGCCAAGCAAAGGGTATACAAAGAGCCATCACAACAAACAAAGCGGGAAGAATGCGTCTGGCTCTTCTTTCGTAAAAGCTGACTATCGAAAACTTGTCCTGCTCAAGCTCACTCAGAATGATGCTCGTTATCAAGTATCCGCTGATGACAAAAAAAACATCGACCCCGGCAAATCCCCCTTGAAACAGATCGAAGCCGGCATGAAACAGGATTACGGGGAGCACTGCGAGAGCTCGAAGCCCATCGATTTCTCGTCTGTAGACCATAGAGACGCTTACGAATTAAGTTTAGGCCCCTCTGATAAGCAAGAGTTTTCACGAAATGAGGATCAACCCCCGATCGAGATCACTCCCACTCGATGGTCGAGGGCGGCTTTGATGAGATATCGAACACGACTCGGTTGAACCCGCGGACTTCATTAATGATGGTCGCCGAAATTTTTTCGAGAACTTCCGTTGGTAAAGCTGCAATATGAGCAGTCATGCCATCCTCAGAGTGAACGCAGCGAACGGCGACCAGATCCTCATAAGTTCGCTGGTCTCCCATCACTCCCACGGACTGAATGGGCAAATACACACAAAAGCTTTGCCATAGCTTCTCATACCAACCGGTTTCCTTGAGAATTTTTTGGAGACGAGCGTCGGCCTCTCTCAACAGTGAAAGACGAGCTCCCGTCACCTCACCCATCACTCGAATCGCAAGACCGGGTCCTGGAAATGGATGTCTCCAAACAAACTCTCGAGGCATTCCCAAAAATTCTCCCAGTCGACGAGCCTCATCTTTGAACAGATCTCGCAGTGGTTCCACCAACTCAAACGGCAAGCGCTCGGGAAGACCTCCCACATTGTGATGGCTTTTGATCATCACCGAGGGCCCACCATGAAAGCTCACACTCTCGATGACATCGGGATAAAGCGTGCCCTGCGCCAAGAACTTAATATCTTGAAGCCGCTTGGCCTCTCGCTCGAAAACCTCGATGAACAAACGCCCGATGATTTTTCGCTTTTGTTCAGGATCAACAACGCCCTTCAAGCCGCTCAAGAATTCCTCTGAGGCATCCACAATCTTGATTGGGAAATGAAACTTTTGATCAAACAAGTCTCTTAGCTGAGTGAGCTCATCTTTTCTAAGCAAGCCAGTGTCCACACAGAGACAGTCCACCTGCCCAGGAAAAATTTTGTTCAAAATCACCGCGACAACAGATGAGTCAACGCCGCCACTTAATGCGCATAGAATACGTCCCCCTTTGACTTGAGCTCTTAAGCGCGATTCCAGATCATCCAAAATATTTTTTGCCTGCCAATCAAATTTGAAGCGGCATCCAAGCAAGAACTTCCTGAGAATCTCAAGTCCTTGAGGTGTGTGATGAACCTCCGGGTGAAACTGAAGGCCATAAATCGATTTCGATTCATGCTCCATCGCAGCCATCACGCCGCGCTTAGTCGATGCACAAGCTCGAAAGCCTGGGGGCAGTCGATCGACATGATCCCCATGACTCATCAGGACATCAAGACTCGCATTGAGACCCGCAAAGAGTCGCCCTTGTGTGATGCGAATCGATTCAACTCCGTACTCTCGAGAAACGCCCGGCGAAACCTTGCCACCCAGAGACTGGGCGATCCACTGCATCCCATAACAAATACCCAAAACAGGAACCTCAATCTCGAGGATAGAAAAAGAAAGGGACGGGGCGTTTTCGTCCGAAACACTGGCAGGTCCGCCCGACAAAATGATTCCTTTGGGCTTACGGGCCTGAATTTCAGAGAGAGAAATTTTGGGAGTCACCACTTCAGATCGAACGCCTAGCTCGCGCAACTTGCGTGCAATGAGCTGGGTGTATTGGCTTCCAAAATCAATGATGAGACAAACTTCCATAAGTTCCTTAGCTCAACTGATAATTGGGCGCTTCTTTGGTAATGATCACATCGTGAACATGAGACTCCTTGAGTCCTGCCGAAGTAATTCGCACAAACTGCGCCTTTTCCTGCAGTTCTTTGATTGTGAGAGCTCCGCAGTAGCCCATCCCAGCTCTGATGCCGCCGATCAATTGATAAATCACAGCTGAAACACTGCCTCGATGAGGAACTCGTCCAACAATCCCCTCAGGAACTAGCTTCGATTCGAGCAACAAATCATCCGCAAGATGCTGCTGGAAGTAGCGATCTTTCGAGCCCTCTCGCATGGCTTCAATACTTCCCATTCCTCGATGCTCTTTATACGAACGCCCTTGGAACAGAATGATCTCTCCGGGGCTTTCGTCGGTACCTGCGAGCAATGATCCGATCATGACGGATGAAGCTCCGGCAGCAAGTGCTTTGACAATATCGCCTGAGTACTTGATCCCACCATCAGCAATCAATGGCGTTCCCGATTTGGCAGCGACTCGCGCACACTCCATGATTGCCGAAAGCTGAGGAACTCCAACGCCAGAGACAATTCGAGTGGTACAAATACTGCCCGGGCCAATCCCGACTTTCACAGCATCGGCACCGGCATCGATCAAAGCCTTCGCACCATCTCCGGTGCCCACATTTCCTGCCACCACGGGGACCTTGGGATAAAGTTTCTTAAGCGAGGTCAACACCTCATGAACTTTTTTGGAGTGACCATGAGCTGTGTCTAAAAACAAAACATCCACACCCGACTCCACTAACAGAGCAGCACGCTCTTGAGTGTCGGCTGAGGTGCCAATGGCGGCCCCCACCCGCAAACTTCCTCGAACGTCTTTTGTGGCATGAGGATAGCGAGCAGTCTTCTCAAGGTCCTTGATCGTCACCAATCCCTTCAGCCGTACTTTGCTATCCACGACGAGGAGCTTTTCGATTCGATGCTGCCGAAATAGCTCGCGGCACGACTCCATATCAGCGCCCTCACTCACCGTCACAAGCTTCGTCGTCATTCGCTCAGAAACAGGTCGATTCAGATCCTGAACAAAGCGAAGATCACGATTCGTTAGGATCCCAACACAACGATCTTCTTCCACAACAGGCAAACCCGAAATGCCATTTCGATCCATCAACAGCTTTGCAGACTGAAGAGTTTCCCGCGGACCAATGGTGATGGGATTGACGACCATTCCACTTTCAAACTTCTTCACTCGCTTCACTTCGGAGGCTTGATTTTGAGGGCTCATGTTTTTGTGAATTACGCCCAAACCACCCTCTTGTGCGCATCGGATCGCCATCTTGGATTCGGTCACTGTGTCCATTGCCGCAGAGAGAAGAGGGACATTGAGGGAGATATCCTTGGTCAGCTGACTTTTCAGTTGAGCTTCTTGCGGCAAAACGGAACTTTCGTTGGGCAAGAGCAAGACATCGTCAAAGGTTAAACTTTCTGGGATCTGTTTTTCTTTCATAGACGCACCTCCGATTTCTCGAATACCCTTATATTTAAGGTGAAGGAGCTTTTTTCTCTACTCCTTTTAGTTGCGGAGTCGAATTCTTCGGTGGTTAGCGCGCCGGAGATTATCGACACCTCTGCTCTTGAGCGGTGGCTTACCGGCTCGGTGTGGGGACTCCTTGGCCTAAATCTGTTAGCGCTCATTTTGTTCGTTCTCAGCATTTCGTCGCCTCAGGTGACAAAACTTAAGACTTTGATTCAATCCTGGATGGCGGAACGAGCTCGGCTTAAGGCCGAGGCGATGGCAGCCAAGGAAGCTGCTGCAAAAGAGGCCGCAGCCAAAGAAGAAGCGGCCAAGCTTGCTGCCGCCAGCGCTCCGGCAGTAACAGAGCAAGCCACGAAAGCCACTCCTGAAGCTACAGCCCAGTCCGCCCCCATCGAAGCGCCGCCTCCTCCACCAGCCGAAACCGATAGCGCTCAAACTCCTACATCCGAGAGCTCAACAACAACTCCCGTTGATGCTTCACCCGCTCCCGAGAGTCTTCAGGAAGAGACAGAAGAATTGGAAGCGAGTTCCCAAGAAGCTTCAAGTCAAGAACAAACTCAACCAGCTCCCACTTCAGAGATTCCACCCCCACCTCAACCATTGCCAGAACCCAAGGTTTCTGGTGAAAAAAAAGAAGCTGGGGACACGATGACTTTCGAATCGAAACAAGATTTTGAAAAAGCTCTCAATGAATTTCTCTCATCTCCATCGGAACAAACAGAAGAGCTTCCTATTTTTGATACGAAGACTTTGGATGAGTCCCTTCAGTGGACACCTGAATCAGCAACCAAGGATCGAACGAAGGAGGATCCATCGTAATGGGATCCAAGGGTTGCATTTGGGCACGCATTCCCGCTGAACAGCCATGGGCTGAATGGTGGCCCGAGGTTTGCTCGCAATTGAAGATTTCAGATCAGATTCATGTTGAGAAGGTTCAGAGCTCTGAAATGCACTGGTCTCGGCTCTTGGATTCCGCCAAAACTTTGAGCTTGTTTGCAAAGCAAAAGGCGATTGTCATTTTTGATGCTGATAAGGCGATTAAATCAGACAAGAATTCTGCTCGCTGGATTGAAGAGCTTCAGCAAGGACCTCACTGGATTGTTCTTCACTCGAGCCAACCCTGTCCTAAGTCGTTGTCTCTCAAAGTTTGGGAAAGCCCTAAATTCAACGAAACATTGGACGATGATAAAGCATCATTTCGGTGGATTGATCATTTGCACAACGGTCAGCTTTCTGCGGCTCTGGTTTCTATGGAGACCGCCCTGTCTTCCGGGCAACATCCTCTCGCACTCTTGCAACTAGCCGCTCGAGATTTTCGATTGGGTCGATTGATTCACTATGCCAAGGAAAACCGTTTGGGCGAGTCTGAGCTCGTCTCAAAACTCAAAGTCTCGCCGTATATGATTAAAAAATGGTTGTCGCGACCTCATCTGAAATCACGGCAATGGAATGCTATCTTTGAAAAACTTTGGAAGGCTGATTTAGATTTGAAAAGTGGAAATGACGAGGTCTGGGTGCTTCGAAAGCTATCTCTCGATTTAAGCCATCTTGTCTCCCAAGACAGCCGCTCCCAGTCCTCTCGAAAAACGATTAAGAAGCCTTCGCCAACGCCCCAACCGCTGTGGCCAACCGTGCCATCTTTCGCTTAATGGAATTGGGATGGAGTGTGCCCTTAGACTTTTGAATCGTGCTGAAAGCCAATCGAAGAGCGACTTGCGCATCTTTCACATTCTTAGCCTCAACGGCGTCTCGGACTTTTCGTTCCGCGGACTTCACTTTGGACTTAACACTGTTGTTTCGGGCTTCGCGAACCAAAGCCTGTTTTGCTCGTTTTTCTGCAGATTTGTGATTTGCCATGGTTTTCGATTGATAAACCGCCCCGCGCGAGCTGTCAATCAACCAGGCCCCCGTTCGTGGGGGGGTCGAGCTCATGACTGAGGAGATTCAGCGCGAAAAGCAGCAAATCGCTCGAGCCTCAAAAATAATGGGCCTTTTAACCCTTTTATCCCGCCTTTTAGGGCTCGTCCGAAATCAGATTTTGAGCCATTTTTTTGGGGCCACTTGGGTGGCTGATGCCTTCATCGCAGCCTTTACCATTCCAAACGCTCTTCGAAGGCTGTTTGGCGAAGGGGCTCTCACCCCGGCCATCGTGAGCATTTTCACCAGGGTCTTGCATGGTTCCAAGAACGAAAAAGAGCATAAGGCCTTTGTGACAGCCTCTTTTTGGTGGTTCACCGCCACGATCTGCCTTGTGGTTTTGGTGGGGATTGCGGCAGCCCCCTTATTGGTCCGTCTTTATGTTCCCGAGTTCGACCAAGTCCCCGGAAAAATGGAACTGACGATTGCCCTTACTCGATGGATGTTTCCCTTCATCTTGTTTATCGGGTGGGCCGCTTTGGGGATGGGCTTCTTAAACTCGATGGGATCTTTTGGGATCTCCGCTTTTTCGCCGGCTCTGTTGAATCTTTCCGTCATCATCTTGGTACCGATCAGCTTTCTTGTTTGGCAACCTGAGCCCCAAACCGGAATCTTTGTGTTTGGTGCGGCGGTTGTTTTGGGCGGACTCTTGCAGGCCCTCATTCACCTTCGCCCTCTTCAGTTAAAAGGGCTCGCCCCCGAACTTCGACCATCGATGCAGAGTCCCCACCTCAGCGATCTCAAAAAACTTCTTCTGCCGTCCATGATTGCTATGGGAACCTATCAATTGAACATTATCGTCAATCGGGTGTTTGCTAGCCAGATTGATGGCGCCGTCTCTCATTTGTTCTACGCCGATCTCATCTTGGAACTTCCCGTTTCACTCATCGCGGTCTCTTTGGGAACGGCTGTTTTGCCGACCTTCAGTCGATATGCCGCGTCTGGCAACAATGTGGGCCTCGGTGAGACCTTTCGATTTTCCCTCGAAAGCGTCTTGTTTTTTGCAATTCCTTCCATGTTTGGATTGATCGCTTTGGCAACCCCTCTCTGCTCGAGTCTTTACTTCTCTGGCAAGTTCACCGCTGTTGACTTGACGATTTCATCACAATGTCTCGTCGCTTATTCACTGGGCCTCCCTTTCTTTGCCGCACTGAGAATCATCACACCGTTGTTCTTTGCCCGAAAAGATACGACAACTCCGACGGTCGTCAGTTTCATCGCCCTCACTGTTAATTTTTTTGCCGCTTGGCAACTCTCTTTGCACGGGGGTGCCGCTGGAATCGCTCTGGCAACCGTGATCTCCTCGCTAGTCAACTCAGCGATTCTCACTGCGTTGGTCTTTAGACAAAATCCGGATTTTGAATGGGTCAAGATGATCGCCACAACATTCAAGATGCTCCTGGCCGGGCTCACCATGGGAGTTTCTTTGTGGGCTGCCCTACTTCTCTTACCACCAGATTTTTGGACCACCTCTGGAATCACCGCAGCGAAGCTCGGAGCTCTCTTTGTTTTGGTTTCAACTGGCGCTCTTATTTATGGAATTGCCTCCTGGATTTTCCGAGTTCAGCAAGTCCAAGGCATCGTCAATCGATTGCGAACGAAGATACGCGGCCAATAAATTCTGTCTTGGGATCTCAGAGAGTTCCCCCTAGAATAGAAAGATGTTTTTAACGGCCCTGACTTTGTCTCTTACCCTTTCGGTTGCGAAAGAGGATTGGGGCCAGGATAAGATTCGTGATTCTTGGACCACTCAAAAATCTGACGACTCGAATCTTCGAGTCTGGAAACAAAAGTACGGGCTTGTTGATGTGGCCGAAGACTATTGGGCCGATCCCAGCTCTTCGTCGGCCGGGTTTATTGATGTCCATGCCGTTCACGATCGATTCGTACAAAGTTTCAAATCTGAGCCTGCAAAATTCGGCATTTGGATACCAGCATTCCTCAACGACTGGGTCGCACGAATCAATCGCCCTTTCGATGGCATGCCCATCTGGATTTCAACACTTCAGTTTCTGTTGACGGTGTCCTTCCTCGCTGGGTTGATCTGCAATTTGTTCTACATCAGCGTTTGGGCCAACCCCATTAGCCATGACTTTCGCGTTCTAAGTTTTTCGGGACCAGCTCTTCGGCTTGCGCTCTTTGGAAGCTTGATCGCAGCTGTTTTTTTGAAAGCACTCCCGATATGGTTCCTGATTACATCGGCCCTCATGTTGACGTACTCACGCTCCGCGATGTTTGGACTTCTTACATATCTGGCATCCGCCAT
>CAZZLQ010000072.1:0-8584 GCA_964655245.1 uncultured Bacteriovoracaceae bacterium
CTATTCGAATCAGTACGATCTTATCGCTGATTTTGAGGTCCTCAGCCCGCTTCTTCAGGTCGTAGTAGACCTTGCCGGAGCAGAGGATGACTTTCTGGGGATTTTTGACCTCATTCACAATGATATTTTTAAAGCCACCCTTCAAAAAGTCCTGGGGAGAGGAGACAGCCTCGGGATGTCGAAGCAGACTCTTCGGAGTCATCACCACGAGTGGTTTGCGGAAATCTCGCATGACTTGACGTCTCAACAAATGGGCAATCTGAGCTGGAGTGGTGGGATAGCACACCTGAATATTATCCTGTCCACAGAGCTGCAAAAATCTTTCAAGGCGAGCACTGGAGTGCTCAGGACCTTGACCCTCGTAGCCATGAGGTAGAAGCAAAACGAGTCCACTCATTCGATACCACTTGGTTTCCGCAGAAACCAAGAACTGATCAATGATGACCTGAGCGCCGTTGGCGAAATCTCCAAACTGACCTTCCCAGCAAACAAGAGCCTTCGGATGCGCGAGTGAATAGCCGTAATCAAAGCCCATCACGGCAGCCTCAGAGAGAGGGGAGTCAAACACCTGAAAAGCACCCTGCTTGGAGGCTAGATGACGAAGAGGCCAGTGCTTTTCCGTGGTTTGCGAATCCGTCAAAGCCGAGTGTCGATGACTAAAGGTTCCTCGAATCGCATCTTGTCCACTGATGCGAATATCCATGCCGTCCAACAACAGAGAGCCAAATCCCAGTTGCTCACCGACAGCCCAGTCAATCTCATTTTGTTCAGAGATTTTTTTAAGACGAGTCTCAAACATCTTTCGAAACTTGGGCATCAGATTCAACTTCTCGGGAATCTCGTGAATTGTTTTGATGACGAGATCAAAAGCCTTCTGCGGGATTGATGTATCAAAGTCCCTCACCAGGTCTTCGTGAGAAGCGACTCGGAAACCTGTCCAAGCTCCATGGAGCGTTTCCACTTCCAAAACCCGCTTCATCCCTTTGACCTGCTCACGAGCTGCTTCCAATTTCTTTTGATAAGCCCCCATCAGAGTAACGCTCTCATCAGCACTGATTGCGCCCGATGAGGCGCATTGATCGCGGTAAAGTTCGTAGGGATTCTTTTGTTTCCCAATCACGTCATACATGACGGGTTGCGTGAAGCGAGGTTCATCACCTTCGTTGTGTCCGTACTTTCGGTAGCAAACGATGTCCACGAACACATCTTTCTGAAACGTCATGCGATACTCAGTCGCCAGTTCAATCGCGTGAACAACAGCTTCCGGGTCGTTGCCGTTCACATGGAAAATCGGGCATTGAAAGCCCTTACCAAAATCCGTGCAATAGAGACTCGATCGAGAGTCTTCGGGTGAGGTTGTGAATCCAACTTGGTTGTTGATCACGATGTGAAGAGTTCCGCCCGTCTTGTAGCCTTTCAGCTGCGAGAGGTTCAGTGTCTCGGCCACAATTCCCTGCCCAATCACGGCGGCATCACCGTGAATCAAAATCGGCATGAGCTTTGCGGACTCATTGTTGTACCGCTTTTCAATCTTGGCTCGCGCCATTCCTTCGACCACAGGATCCACAAACTCGAGGTGGGAGGGATTGGGAGCCAGAGACAAATGAACCTTCTTACCCGCGTTCGTTGTGACATCGCTTGAATAGCCTTGGTGGTATTTCACATCTCCTGTTGCATTAGCGAAGGAAGGCAGCTCGGCGCCCTCAAACTCTTTGAAGAGCTCGGCAAAAGGCTTCTGCATCACGTTGACCAAAACATTCAGTCGTCCACGATGAGCCATTCCAATCAAGACTTCTTCTGCGCCCAAGTCGGCCGAGAGCTCGATACAGCGATGAATCGCCGGAATGACAGCTTCGCCGCCTTCGACCGAAAAGCGCTTTTGTCCCATGTAGGCGGTCTGAAGGAAATTCTCAAATGAGTTGGCGTGGCCGAGGTTTTTCAAAATGCTGAGCTTTTGATCCTTGGTGAACTGAGATCGGTTTCGATTTTTATCAATGCGAGCTTTCAGCCAGTTATAAATCTTTTCATCTCGAATGTAGTGAAACTCAACTCCGATGCTTCCGCAGTAGGTGGATTTGAGAGCCTCTGAGATTTGATTGAGAGTTGAGGGCTCCATATTAAGCTCTCGCGCCGCCTGGAAAGTGCGGCCGGCTTCAATCGATCCAAGTCCAAAGTAATTGAGATCCAAATGCGGATCGAAAGGTGGCTTTCGCATTCCAAGAGGATCAATTTGCGCGAGGAGGTGTCCGCGTTGGCGAAAAGCGGAAATCATATTCATCACTCGAAGTTCATCGGTGATTTCAGAGCTGCCTTCCGCGGCCACCTGAGTGCGACCAGGCTGATTTTCAGCGAGCTTGAGAATCTCAAAGAAGAACTGCCAATCTTGAGGAACGGATTGCGGATCAGTTTCATATTGTTCCTGAAGAGATTCAAGATACTCCGGAGAAACCTGATCGAGAAAACGAAGAGCCTTCGATGGGGGTCGATTGTCGAAGGACGTGGGCTTTGCACTCATGCACTTATTTTAAAGCAATCTTTGAGGGGATGATCCAGCGTCAAACAATAAAAAACATGATTCATTTCCAGGACTTCGCCAGGCCTTGGGAGAGCCGTTTAGTGCTGCTTAGGGCCAAAATCGGACGCTCGCCTGGAGACCGATCTCATGGAAGACCTTGAGATCTGACCGATTCCCGAACATGGCTCCATAGGTGAGATTCCAAAGGGTCGAATCTCCCCATTGGCCAGAGACCGAGATTCCAGGTCCGTACCCAGCATCTCGGTGAGGGCCCGCCACGCGAATCTCACGATAAGCCAAAAAATGTCCAAAGGGTTGAATACTCAGTTTCTTTGAGACGCTTGGATACCAACGAAGACCCAGTTGGCCCCCGGCCGTTTGGTCCACTCTCAGATCGCTCATCATGATTCGCAAATGGGAAGCTCGATAGGCTCCTTCGCGAAAGGCATTGAGTCGATCGGCCTTTGAGAGAATCGCCGCATGAGATTTGAAGACGGGAACTAAATGATCACGAACAGGGAGTGCCACCGTGATTCCTGCGGCGACACCTGAGTACTGGTCGATTTTGCGCTGGCTGTTTAACCCTCCCCAGCTTGAGTTGCCGTGACGGAATCGATGAAAGATGGTCAGCAGTGGTCGAACGCCATACTCCATGAGTTCTGAGGGGGGAGTTCGAGCTGGTTCAATGCTTAAGCTCGGTCCGTGCTCAAAAAAGTCAGAGGGCGAAGTGAAGGTGCTGGCGTCTGTGCTCTGAGTGTAGAAGTGAAGGTCTGAGTGATAGTCCGCTTTGATTCGAAGAGATTGCCGCGGACCAAACTGGCGACCATAGCCAGCAAACAGACCTGCGCGATAGCCGTTAAAGTCAAAGCTGTTAAGATCCTCGCCGTTTTCTCGTGGACGATCTCCAGCGATGAACAAAAGCGAGTCTGAGCCAACAAACCAGAAGCGATTGGACTTGAGACTGCGATTGAGTTCAATTCGATTAAAGACGCCTCCGAGAATGGCGATCACAGAGCCGGCTTCTGAGCTCGCACGATAAAAGATTCCAGGCTTTGGGATCTGAGCAAAAATACTTTGATCATCATTCAGTCGAACATTTGAAAAAAATATCAAGCTCCATGATTGCGGAAGGGGAGGCGGAACATTTTGAGGCTGGCCAGCAAGAAGAAGTGAAAAGCACAAAAAGCCCAGCATCATCTAATCTTTCAAAAGCTGGTCAAGACGTCCCTCAGCTTCCAATTCGTACAAGGAGTCGCATCCGCCGATGCAGTCATCTCCAATAAAGATTTGCGGTACAGTGCGAAAGCCCGTTTTTTTGAATAGAGCCTCAGCATCTTGAGGTTTTCCATCCAAACTAATCTCAGTGTATGGAACCCCTTTTTGCTCGAGCAAAGTCTTGGCGCGAACACAGTAGGGGCAAGGTGTTTTGGAGTAGAGCCGTACAGGCTTCACGTCACAAAACTCCCTTAGATTGAAAAATCCCAGCGAGTTCGTTTTTCTCAAAAAGATCGGTGACGATGTCACAACCACCGATCAGCTCGCCTTTGACATAGAGTTGCGGGTAGGTGGGCCAATTCGAGAAGGCTTTGAGGCCTGATCGGATTTCGGCATCGGCAAGAATATCAAAAGTCGAGTAGTTCACTCCGCTTCGATTCAAAATCTCAATAACCTGAGCAGAGAATCCACATTGAGGGAAGCTCTTGTCGCCCTTCATAAACAAAATCACATTGTTGTCTTTAAGAAGCTTTTCAATTCGCTGATTAATATTTTCCATAAACTAAATCCTCACTTATTCCGAAGCTGATGTTCTAAGGCTGAGCGCGTGAATGGGACCCTTCATGGCATCACCAAGCGCCGCATAAACCATTCGATGTTGTTCGATCATCGACTTGCCCTTGAAGGCAGGAGAGCTCACAACGACATCCCAGTGATCTCCTCCGCCCGTTGTGTCTTTGACTTCGATATGCGTCACAGGGAAAGACGCGCGAAGTTTTTCTTCAATTTCAAATTCATCCACCATAAGCGCCCTAAGATAGCAAAGATGTCAGGGGATTCCAGACGGAATTTTGGGGACTTTTAGGGGTATCTTTACGCCTTCCTTACGCTATGATGGGGGGGATGGCTCATGATTTGATCACCCGTCTGCTTTCCAAGCATCAGCGGTCCCAGAACCGTTGGATTGGTCTAGAAGTTGAGCGTCATCTGCGACTTGCCCAGGGGCAAATGGCTCGATACGAGCCGCATCTCAAGCGGCTCCTGCATTCCTTGATTCAGAACAAGGGGTGGCGGGTCGATTATGAGGTGGATGGTCATGTTTTGGGGCTCATGAAGAATCTTCATATGATCTCCCTCGAGCCGGGGTCTCAGTTTGAATTCGGAATTGCACCTCGAAAGACGATTCAAGAAGTGGCAGAGGCGCAGGCGCAGCTGGATGCTGAGTTGAGTAGCTTGCCAGAGTTTTCGGGGATGTCGTTTCTCTGTATTGGCGTCAATCCTTGGGAAGATGCAGACAAGATCGAGATTCTTCCGAGTCCTCGCTATGGGCTCATGGACTCTTACTTTCAGTCGCTCAAAGGGCGTGGGCGAGAAATGATGCGACTGACATGTGGACTTCAGATCAATTTGGATTTTGCCTCTGAGGCCGAGGGTGTGGAGATGTTTCGGGCCGTATTGGCTTCAGCTCCCTATTTGTCGACATTGTTTTCCAATTCACCATTTTATCGGGGTAAGACCTCGACAGTTCTTTCTGAGCGGCACTCTATTTGGAAGAAGACGGATCCCAAACGATCGGGCTTTTTGGATTTTGCCTTTCGACCGGATTGGACGTTTGCCACCTACGCTGAGGCGATCAGTCAGATTCCCTTGATGTATGCTTACGACAAAGCCAACAAAGTTTTTGATCCCAAGGGAGCTTCTCTTAAAACTCTAGATCCCAAATTGCAGGAGTTCAATGCTTTGGCCGCCATGCGACAGGTTTTTACGGAAGTGAGATTCAAGCCCTGTTGTGTTGAGATTCGGTGCTTTGATGCTGTTGAGGATGAGTTGCGATGGGCAGCGACGGCCATGTGCGTGGGCTTGTTTTATGATGAAGAAAGTCGACGTGCTCTCGCTCGAAAAGCCGATCTTCTGACCTCAGCTCGAGCGCAGACGCTGATGGATGAGGGCGCTCGACTTGGTCTCAAGTCCGATCATCATTTTGAGGCGATCAAGGATTTGGTGAAGCAGGCTGAGTTGGGTTTGAAGCGGCGAGGCTTTGGTGAAGAGACATTTTTGAGCGTCCTTGAACCTCTTCTTTTGACTCGAAAGACGCCTGCTGATGTACTGATGACACAGATGTCATTGGTATGAAAAAATTAAAAATTCTCATCGTTGCAGATCCTCTTGAAACGCTGAAGCCAACCAGCGATACGTCTTTGTTTTTGGCTCATGAGTTTTTGAAGAAGGATTATGATGTTCTTTGGGCGACGCCTGATGATTTGATTTGGACCGGGCATGATTTGTTGATTCGATCACAGCGTTTGCAGGCATTCGAGTTAAAGACGAAGCCGAGAGCTGTGGCTGCTTCTGTAGAGTCGATTGGAATTTTTTCAGGGGTTTTGATTCGCAAGGATCCGCCTTTTGATGAGACTTATCAGCGCATGTGCTGGATGCTCGCGCCGTTTGAGCACAAAATCCCCATGCTCAACAAGCCCGCACAGTTGATCCGATACCACGAGAAAATGCTGCCGTATGAAGCGGCTCAGCACGGATTCCTCTCCGAAGATGAAGTGATCCCGATGTCTCTTGTGAGCAACAATAACGATCTGCGTTTGTTTGTTGAGAAGTATCCTGCCAATACCTATGTGGTGAAGCCTTGGCTTGGATTTGGTGGGCAAGATATTTTGAGAAAAACTCAGGCTGAGCTTTTGTCTCAGGATTTTTCCAAAGCATTTTCTCTTTCTAAGCATTTCATTGTTCAGCCTTTTGTGGATGAGATTTCCAGCGAGGGCGATCGCAGAGTCTTTTTTGTGCATGGACATTATGCCGGCAGCTTTGTTCGATTGCCGCCTCAAGGTGGGTTCATTTCGAATCTAGCTCAAGGGGGCTCCGCTGAAGCTCGGGATCTGAGTCGTGACCAACGAAAGGTCATTGCGAAGCTTGAGAAATTCATGCATTCACTGGGCATTGCTTTTGCGGGGGCGGATTTGATTGGACAGAAGGTCTCTGAGATTAATATCACTTCACCGACTGGGCTTTTGAAGCTTTTGGAGTTGACGGGTGAGAATCGAGCTCAGGATCTGACCCGAGGATTTTCTTGAGATGAATGCCCTGACACTTCAAGACGTCACTATTGAGTACGTTCAAAGAAAGAAAATCAAACGCGCAGTTGATCATTTGAGTCTCGAGGTCAAAGAGGGAGAGCTCTTTGGATTGCTCGGGCCCAATGGTGCAGGAAAGACCTCGCTCATTTCTTGTGTGACTTCTCTCAATCATCAATTCTCCGGACATATTTCGATCTTTGGGAATGCATCGGGATCAGATCAAGCCAAGGTATTGACAGGAGTTGTTCCACAGGAGTTGGTAAGTTACGGGTATTTCTCGCTGGAGGAGGTTCTTTCCTTTCAAGCGGGGTACTTTGGCGTTTCAAATCCTCAAGCGAGAATTGACTATCTGCTAACGAAACTTCAATTGGTTGAGCAGCGAAAGCTTAAGATCTCTCAATTGAGTGGCGGAATGAAGCGAAGATTTTTGATCGCCAAAGCTCTCATTCATGAGCCTAAACTTTTATTGTTAGACGAGCCCTCCGCTGGCGTTGATGTGGAGCTTCGATCCATCCTGTGGGATTTCGTGAAAGAGTTGCATCGAGGTGGTACGACCATTGTTCTGACAACTCATTATTTAGAGGAAGCTGAGCGCCTCTGTGATCGAGTGGCTGTGATTCACCACGGAAAGCTTTTGGCCTGTGATACGACGCAGTCCCTGATCAATCGATTGCAGGGCAAGCGTGTTTTGATTCGGCTTTCTCGCCCTGTTCACGTCGAGCGCCCATCCGACTCGGAATTGTTTTTGGATTTCGGGCAGGAGGGAAAGATCGTGAATGTTTGTATTTCAAGAGATCTGAAGATTCCGGATTTGCTCAAGCGCCTCAATATTGCTTTGGATGATGTCGAGGATCTTCAGACGCAGGCTGGTAAGCTTGAAGATGCCTTCATGAAGTTGATCTCCCAGGATGGAGTCCGATGATGCTGAGTTTGACCAGTCGATGTTTCTTGGCCTTAACTCGCAAAGAGATTTCCCGATTCGTCAAAGTGTGGATTCAGACGTTGGTGAGTCCGACGGTGAATGCTGTTTTGTATCTGACGGTTTTTGGGCTTTCTCTCGGAAGTTTTCTTGAAGCTTATCCCGGTGTGACCTATCTCAGTTTCCTTCTGCCGGGGCTTGTGGCACTTTCATGTTTGAACAACTCTCTCCAAAACGCGAGTTCATCCATTATGGCCAGTAAGTTCTACGGGGATCTGCAAGACTTGCGACTGATTCCGCTTTCGCCCTTGTTGATTACGGTTGCGTTCCAAGTGGGGTGCCTGATTCGAGGTTGGGTCGTAGCCTGTGTTGTTCTGATTGTCGGAGAGATTTACGCTGTTCTTTCTCAAGGGCATTGGATTTTTCCGTCTCACCCCTTTTACTTTTTTGCCTTTGTAAGTTTGGGAGCGTTGAGCTTTGGTGCGATTGGAATCTTTGCCGGATTCATTACCAAAAGTTTTGATCAGCTGAATATCATCACGACGTTTGTGGTCTTGCCGTTGATTTATCTGGGAGGAGTTTTCTTCCCACTTCATGGGCTATCACCGTTTTGGCAGGAAGCTTCATTATTCAATCCACTGCTTTATTTGATTCACGGCATTCGCTGGAGTGTTCTTGATATTCATGAGATTTCGATTGCCACCTGCGGACTTGTTTCCGTGATCTTTCTCGTGCTTTCGACTTCGATTGCCTGGGCCTCTGTTCGTTTTGGCAGCTATCAGAGATTTTAGTGGGCTCATTTTCTCTGGATCAAATGAACCCCGCCCGATTTATCAGTGGTCACTAATG
>CAZZLQ010000073.1:0-8044 GCA_964655245.1 uncultured Bacteriovoracaceae bacterium
GAAGAGATCAACTCATCACAACCGCCCCGATCGTGCTCTGTACGATCGGGGTTTTTCTTTGGGTCTGAATCCAGTTCTAAACCGTCAGCATTCTTTGCAGGCTTCAAAGCTAAGCCCCAGAGATTCCCAGTGATTTCCGGGGCATACCGCTTGCAGGCTCTCGTGGTATGGCCATTCTTCGAGTGACGTTTTTGACTTGGGGCGCTCTATCGCTTCTTTCACCTGCTACGTTTGCGCAATCTCAGAAAGCCTCAAAGGCGGCAAGCTTTGAGTCCAATCCTTGCTTCAAAGCGAGTCTTGAGCTGGCGCAAAATCCGCCGACGACAAAGCCCTCCAAAGAAAAACTCGATCGCGCGCAAAAGCTCATTCAGCAAAAACTCAAGATTCTCAAAGACAATGCTTCAAACCCCCGATTGGCACTTCAAAAGCAATCAGGTGTTGAGCTTGAAGAATGCAAAGAACTCATGAACCATTCGGTCAATTGTACGTATTCAAAATGTCAGGAGTTGCAAAAGTCTCTGTATCAGCACTTTGAAACAATGCCTGAAGCAGAGGCGCAAACAGCCTACGATACAATGCTCGCCGTTTATGTTTCGGTTGGAGATCCTGAACAGGCGCTCTCGATGACAGAGCAGTATCTTTTGCCCGAGCTCGAAAAGAGCGGACGTAAGCTGAGTCCTGCTGAGGTCAACACCTTTAAGCGTCTCGAAAAAAACGAGCTCGATGTTGAGCAAAACAAAAAGTCCAAAGGCCAGGGCTACCTCGATGCTGTTGAAATCATGAAGAAGGGTCTTGCGGCTCATCTCAACGGGGCTGAGCGTGCAGCACTCGAGGAATCGAAGCGTGCTGCTGAGGCCTACGTGCGAGGAGAAATCGATGAGGCAGAATTGCAAGTGCGTTCCATTGAAGCTCACGCTCGAGCCGCAGGCGAAAAGATCACAGCCGAGGAGCGTGAACTGCTCCTCGCTGAAATTCGCAAAAATCTCAAAAAGCCCTAAGCCACTTTGAGCGGCTTGTACTTGATGGGCTTAGGCATCAGATCCTTGCCCAATCGCTTTTTTCGGTCTTCTTCGTAATCCGTGTAGTTTCCTTCGTAGTAAACCACTTGAGAATCACCTTCAAAGGCAATGATAGCGGTCGCCACTCGATCCAAGAACCAGCGGTCGTGGGAAATAATCACGGCACAACCCGCGTAGTTCACGAGAGCCTCTTCAAGAGCTCGAAGCGTATTCACGTCCAAGTCGTTGGTCGGCTCATCGAGTAACAACAAGTTACTTCCTTCTTTGAGCATTCGAGCAAGCTGAACACGGTTTCGCTCTCCACCGGAGAGATTTGCCAGCTTCTTTTGCTGATCGTTGCCAGAGAAGTTAAATCGCGCCACATACGCACGAGAGCTCACTTCTTTTTTGCCCAGATCGATCGTGTCTTTGCCTTCTGAAATCACTTCCCACACGTTCTTTTCAGGATCAAGAGAGTCGCGATTCTGTTCGGCATAGGCGATTTTCACTGTCTCACCAAGCTTCACTTCACCCGAATCTGGCTTCTCCTGTCCGACAATCATTTTGAAGAGGGTGGTCTTACCCGCGCCGTTGGGTCCGATGATTCCAACGATACCTCCTCGCGGCAAGCTGAAGTTGAGATCCTCAATCAATAGTTTGTCGCCATAGGCTTTGCGAACGTTTTTGAACTCAACCACGGTTTGGCCCAATCGCGGTCCGGGCGGAATATAAATTTCCAGATCATCAATTCGATCCGATCCACCTTCGGCGACCATTTTCTCATAAGCAGCGATACGAGCTTTTGATTTGGCTCTTCGAGCGGCCGGTGTTTGATTGATCCACTCAAGCTCTCGCTCAAGGGTTTTGGATCGATTGGTTTCCTGAGCTTGCTCTTGTCGCAAACGCTCTTCTTTTTGCTTGAGCCAAGAGGAATAGTTTCCTTTGAAGGGAATTCCTTCGCCTCGATCGAGTTCCAAAATCCAGCCGGCGATATTGTCCAAGAAGTACCGATCGTGAGTGACGGAGATCACAGTACCTTTATAGTTCTGCAAATGATGCTCAAGCCACGAAACGGATTCAGCGTCCAAGTGGTTCGTAGGCTCATCGAGCAACAAAATATCCGGAGCTTCCAACAGAAGTCGGCAAAGAGCCACTCGACGTCGCTCTCCACCGGAGAGATGAGTCACAGGGCCATCCAGCGGGGGAAGGCGCAAAGCCTGAGAGGCCATCTCAAGCTGACGTTCGATTTCCCAGCCGTTGCAGGCGTCGATTTTTTCTTGAACTTCAGCTTGGCGGGCGAGAAGTTTCTCCATTTGCTCGGGAGTCATTTCCTCTGCGAACTTGGCATTAATCTCAGCAAATTCTTTGAGCAAAGCGCCCGTTTCCTTAAGACCGAGAGCGACGTTTTCTCGCACCGTTAGCTTTTCTTCGAGGGCAGGTTCTTGCAGCAAAATCCCAACGCTGTAGCCATCGCTTTTGAGGAGCTCGCCGTCATAATCTTTTTCAATGCCCGCAATGATTTTGAGAAGCGTGGACTTTCCCGCTCCGTTAAGACCTAAGACCCCAATCTTGGCACCGTAGTAAAAGGACAGATAAATATCCTTCAGGATGTGCTTCTTGGGGGGGACCACTTTGTTGATCTTTTTGAGGGTGAAAATGATTTTCTCAGACATAAGTCCGAAATCTAGCCTCAATGAGGGGCCCTTGCAATTATGGGCATATAAAGACTTCGCTCTCAGCTTGATTGGGGCCTCCGAAGCTCCTAAAGTCCTCCTATGAGCTGGATTAACGACCTCAAAAACCCAGGTATTCAATCCAAAATCAACCCCGCCGAGTCCAAGGCCCCCGTCGATCTTTGGACCAAATGTTTGGACTGCGGAACGATTCTCTACCGAGTGGAGATCGAGCGTTCTCGTTACGTTTGCCCTAAGTGCCAATATCACTTCGCCATGCCCGCTCGAGAGCGAGTGGAACTTTTAGTAGATACGGGAAGCTTTAAGGAATTTGATAAGGATCTCTCGCCTGCAGATCCTTTAGGTTTTGTTGATAACGCTCCTTATGCCAAACGATTGGAATCCTCACAGAAAAAAACCACCGAGCAAGATGCTGCCGTGTGGGGAGAGGGCAAGTGTGATGGCGTGCCGGTTTCGATCTGCGTTTTCGTGTTTGAGTTCATGGGTGGCAGCATGGGTTCAGTTGTCGGTGAGAAAGTGACTCGATGTTTTGAGCACGCGCTGAAGCGCAAGATTCCAGCTCTCGTTGTTTCCGCCTCCGGGGGAGCTCGAATGCAAGAGGGAATTTTTTCACTGATGCAAATGGCAAAAACCTGCGCAGCACTGGATCGTCTCAAAGTGGCGGGTCTGCCTTATGTTTCGTTGCTGGCGCACCCGACCACGGGTGGTGTGGCCGCGAGTTTTTCGACATTGGGAGATGTCAATATTGCTGAGCCCGGTGCTTTGATTGGTTTTGCGGGACCGCGGGTGATTGAACAGACGATTCGACAGAAGCTGCCGGAAGGGTTTCAGCGCGCTCCCTTCTTGCTTGAGCATGGAATGATCGATGAGATTGTGCATCGCAAGGATCAGAAGAAATATCTTTCGCGACTCTTCAAGATGCTGTGGAACTCCAGTGAAACGCTCCATGTTAAATCCAAGAAAAATTGAGATCCCCTCGGCCAAGACTTACAAACTCGAGGGCATGCTTCGGGTCAGTGAGGCGTTGGGATTTCCGCAATTGGGACGACGAACTGTTCTGGTGGCCGGAACCAATGGCAAGGGAAGTACTTGTGCTTACCTGACCGCATTGTTCAAAGCCTCAGGTCTTCAGGTGGGCACCTATTCAAGTCCTCATGTTGTGGATCGAACAGAGAGAATTCGAATCAACGGAGATCCCATTCGAGAGAGTCTTCTCAAGCGTTATGAGAAACGATTTGAGAAGGATCTCAAATCGCTAACGTATTTTGAAAAAATGACGGTCCTCGCTTTTTTGATTTTTCGGGATCTCAAAGTCGATGTTCAGGTGTTGGAAGTGGGGATGGGTGGACGGCTCGATGCCACAAATGTCTCTGATCCCGATATCAGCGCGATCACTCGCATTGACTATGATCATCAGGAGATTCTTGGAAAGACTCTGACACTGATTGCTTCTGAGAAATCAGGAGTCATGAGGTCGGGTCGTGTTTGTGTGACGGCAGCTCAGTGGGCTGAGGCTCGGCAACAGATTCGACTTGAAGCGAAGACTCGAGGCGTTTTACTTCGAGTTTCTCGACTCGGGGATTTCACGGCTGCTGAGAAAAAGATTCTGAAGCAGGTCGAGCGAGATTGGGGTGAGCATCAACTTCAAAATTCGATGATTGCGCTCAATGTCTTTAAGCAGGCTCGAAAGGATTGGAAGTGCGGGCGGTCTCTGAGCCCTGCAAAGCTCGCGCACTGTCTTTCGAACAAAGTTCTCTGGCCTGCGCGTCTGCAAATCCTGCGGAGAAAACCTCTGATTTTGGTGGATGGAGCTCATAACATCAACTCTATCGAAGCCTTTGTGGCCTATTGGAAGCGTCATCACCGCCACCTCAAAGACGTTCAGTGTATTTTTGGGGTTATGGAGGATAAAGACATCGCTGATATGCTGAAGCGTATTGCTCCGATTGTGTCTTCGTTTCATTTGCCCTCGTTTTATCCTGAGCGCGAGTTGAAGCCTCGCGATCTTGCTTCCAAAATCATGGCGATCAAGCCCTCGGCAACCGTCAGTGTTTACGCCTCAACACAGCAGTGTGTGAAAGCTCTTCTAGAACGTGCGCAAAAATTCAAGTCCCCAGTGATCTCCTTGGGGTCTCTTTATTTGGCGGGATCGGTTCTGAGCGAGCTGAAAGGAAAGCGTCTATGAAAATCGTCATGGTGACTTGTTATGACGCCACCTTTGCTAGGCTCTGTGCTGAGACACAGGCTGTGGATTATTTGTTGGTCGGGGATTCGCTGGGGATGGTGATTCAAGGTCATTCAAATACGCTCGCGGTTACTTTGGATCATGTGGCCTATCACACCAAAGCCGTGAAGGCGGGGCTTGAGAGCTCTCAATCCTCATCAAAGGTTCAGGTGATTGCTGATCTGCCGGTGGATACTTACAACACTCCCGCTCAGGCGGTTGAATCCAGTCGACGATTGATCGAAGCGGGAGCGGATATGGTGAAGCTTGAGGGCCCTCAAGCAAAGGCCATAGAGGCTCTTCGACAAGCAGGGATTCGTGTTTGCGGGCACATTGGACTCACGCCGCAGACCATCCTCGACTACAAAGTCCAAGGAAAGTCTCAAGAAGATGCCAATCGACTTCGAAATGAAGCTCTGGAGATTCAGGCAGCGGGTGCCGAGATGATTGTTTTTGAAATGATTCCTGCCGCACTTGCTGAAACTCTGACTCGAGACTTAAAGATTCCGACCATCGGCATCGGCGCAGGGGCGGGATGCTCGGGCCAGGTCTTGGTTTTGTATGATTTATTGGGATTGAATGATTCCTTTAATCCCAAGTTTCTCAAGAAGTTCGCTAAGGGCTCTCAATTGATGAGGGATGCGCTGAAATCCTATTCCCAAGAGGTAAGAGCTGGTTCGTATCCATCCGAGGAGCATAGTTTTCGTTCATGAAAGTGATTTCTAAACGTCGAGATTTGATGGTTCTACGAAAGAGGCTCAAGGCCAAGCGTATTGGATTTGTTCCAACGATGGGGGCATTGCATGCGGGTCACATCTCGCTCATCAAGCGAGCAGTCAAGGAATGCGATTTTGTTTTTGCGAGTATCTTTGTGAATCCCACGCAGTTTGGCCCGAACGAAGATTTTTCAAAGTATCCTCGACCTCGAGATCAAGATCTCCAGTTACTCAAAGAAGCCGGCTGTGATGCGGTCTTCGCACCTCTTTCGGTCAAAGAGGTTTATTCTCGTTTGGATGAAACCAGTTTAAAGGCGAGGATCTCCTTGTCTGGAATTTTGTGCGGTCGATTCCGCCCTGGGCACTTTGACGGAGTTGTCACCGTGGTTCGAAAGCTCTTTGCGTGGGTGAATCCCACTCATGCGTATTTTGGAGAGAAAGACTATCAGCAGGTTCAGGTGATCAAGGCCATGGTTGAGGATCTCGAGCTTCCCGTGAAGATTGTTCCGTGCAAAACCGTTCGCGAGATGAGTGGCCTCGCCATGAGTTCTCGAAACTCATATCTCAGTACCGAAAAGAAAAATGCTGCAGCGCGTCTTTATGAGGTTCTTAGTTCTGCCTCTTCACCAGAAAAGGCCCAGGAGATTTTGGCTCGAGACGGCTTTGAGGTTCAGTATCTGGAGGTCTGGAATTCCGATTTAAGCGAGAAAGCCTCAGGTCCCAAGGGCCGATGGCTTGTGGCTGCTTACTTTGATGGTGTTCGATTAATCGACAATCTTAAGCGGAGCGCTTAGCTTCGATTCGGCTCAATCGAGAGTCTAGCTCATTGATTCTGCTTTGGCTCAAAACGCCCTTTCGCTCGAGGATGCGATCGATACGGGCCTGAATCATTCGATCAAAGGCTTTGGTGTCTTTGAGACCGTCTTGCAGTTTGTAGGAATCTTCCGCATTGAGAAGTTTGTTGCGAACAAGGCCAGCAATCGTTTGGCTGAGCTGCTGTTCAGAGAATTGATGAATGCCGTGAGCACTCGATACCGAGATAGAAACCAGGTCCTTCAAAAGATTAATGCGTTCCAATGCAGTAGTTTCTGTGTTCACGTCTCAACCCCCTTAACAACATTAGAAGTTTTCTGTCCAATCCAGTCAAACAATTTCAAGAGGTTGGGAAACTTCGTCTGAGATATGACGCAAAAAGCTAAGAACAGATTCCTTCTGATCGGGTGTGCAAAGAAACAGAAGCAGGGAACGATCGTTGTCATGTCGCTCAGTTCGAATTCGACCCAAGCCCTCGTGAGCATCAAAGACCGCTTGAATGAAAACAACTTCCGATCGAGGTGCCCAAACGTAGAGGCGAATACTTTCTGTTGAACCCGCAGGAATCATGACGTCGAAAGAACTGGCATATTCACTGCTGAAAATCAATTCCTGGACACAAAATGCTCAAAGGCCGAGCGGGTAAGCCGCTCGGCCTCTAAGTGGTGTTGTTCAGTTCATGAGTTCAGTGTTCTTGGTTGGAACTCTTTCCTCAATCGCTTCCAGAGCTTATTTAGCTTTCAAAATAGCTCGGACGTTTTTCTCAGCCTTCTGCCAGTTTTTGCTCAGGCTCTTGGAAGGATCGTGAATTGTATGACCCCAATCAGATGAGATCACGCTCATGGAGTTCAAGTTCAGCTGAGGCATTGACTTCACGCTAAACAGAGAACGAGCGGCCATGGGGGCAGGAACTGGATCCGGCTCAGTTCCATCAACAGGATCAGTGCCTTCATCCAAATTCAAGAGATCGCCAAAGTTGGCTCCAACAAAAATCCCGCCGGATTTGGCATCGCTTGGTCCATAGAGACAAACAGCAGCGAAAGCCAATCCCTCTTCATTTCTGAAGTTCTGGCAAAGAGAAACGCCGCCAGGAATATACTTGTTGGACAGTTGTTTGATGCCGATGGCGGCTCCGATTTGAACTTCAGGTGTGACGCTAAACAAAGCATCCACATCGTAGTTACCATTTTTGATGACAGGCACGGAGAGGAGAGGAGGTGTCATCGCCACAGGCATGGGAGCGCCATTGGGCAAGGTAGTGATTGAGCCTATGCCCATGTTGCCACCAGCCAAAGAGGCGAGGCTGACTTCCACTCCGATTCGAGCATTTGAAGTTTTGGTTGCAGGAACGAAGATGAGTTTTCCTTTTCCATCAGGAAGAGGATATTCACCATTCAGAAGATTCACTTGAAGTCCATCACTCATCTCGACGGTCAATCGAGCATTTTGAGTAACAGGATCTACTTGAACTTGGACTTTATCGCCCAAGGTAAGACTTCCACAACCCGTAAAAATAAGTGCTGATGCCAGGACTGCTGGCCCAAGAACGAACGATTTCATTTGAAGAGACTCCCCTAAAGAATTCAATCGACTGACACC
>CAZZLQ010000074.1:0-7275 GCA_964655245.1 uncultured Bacteriovoracaceae bacterium
ATTTGGGCGGCGAATCATCAGTTGTCACCGATCCAAGTGAGAGATTTGCTGATTGAGTCAGCGGACTATATTCCAGGAGCAGAAAACTATGTTTTGTCGGGTGGACGCATCAATGCCTATCGAGCCGTATTGATGGCAACTGGCCAAGACGGCTCTCAGGCAGATCGCGGACTCTATTCACAAGTTGGTAGCTCCTCCAAAGGGGGTTGTACTTTGATGGCTCGAAGTGATCGTCCTCTTTCAGGTGCTTACTCGATGATCATGTTGCTTGCTCTTACGTTGACGAGCGTATTCATGATTCGAGTGCCCAAGCGTCGGATTTGATTTCCGGGATTTTTCTCAGCGCCATTTTTCGATGAACAAATGATAGAGTCCCAATCTGGGTTCCGTATCGGCAAATCTTTTGCGGTGCAAATAATCCGTGATCAGCGAAAAAGTAATCTGAGTTTGTCTGGCGATTTCCAAGCAGTCCTCAAATGTGGGAAGCCACGTGGTATCCGCATGTTCAGCGTTCGGCTCCGTAATCAAAAAGACCGTGGGAGAGACCTCGACGCAGCCAGGAGGGCAGTGTCGTGTATGGAGATAATGCCCTCGTTGAGGGGTCCAAAGGGGTCCGTCCTTTCCCTTCTGTTTGGGAAATCCGAGCCGCTTAAGCTCCTTGGCCTTTTCGATCTCTGCTTCGGTAAAATTCATGGAATGCCAGCTTTGGCATGCCCACTCCAAAAGATCAAGGCCTCCGGGGCTAAACCTGAGTTATTTCATAGTCTTAATGCGGTGCAGCAAAGGGTGGTAGAATAGGGGCGTGAGCAGTCCCAAGAAGTTTGATGGCAGTTTTGAGGGCCAGGCTGTGTCCCTTGCTCAATGGGTCGCCGAAATGATGGCGACCCATCCGCAGGACGCTGTCGATCTTCATTCGGAGCTCAATCACTCAGAGGCGCATTCGTTGTTGCAGGATCTGTGGTCCGACGTTGATCAATTCGAAGGACCTTCAAAAAAAATTCACTGAAATAGCGGGGGAGAGAGAATCTGAGCCGCCCCCGGATCGAACGGGGGACCCACTCCTTAAAAGGGAGTTGCTCTACCGACTGAGCTAGCGGCCCAAGATCCTGAAATGTTTAGCTCAAAAAATGTTTTCAGGTCGAGTGCTGACTTCATGAAATTTTGCTGCGAAGTGTTTTTAAAACCTTTGGATTTGACGCGACGTCTGGAATCGGGTTTTTCTGAGTGATTTCCATTGATTAATCCCATTTTGAAGGCGCCTCTCATTCCCTTCCTTTTTGTGCCGAAAGCCAGTCTATGCAGTACTGGCTCAAAGAGGAGTGGGCGACGGCCCTCCAACAGGATCCCCGACAGCTGATTCAGAAACTCGAAGGAAGCGTTGATAGCGATGAGCTTTACTGTCTTGCCGTCGCTCATGAGCACTTGAAACAGTTCCACATGGCTGAGCGTTGTTTGAAGGCTGCACTTCAGCAGAACTTGGGGCATATCCCTGCGATCTACGCGATGGCGCTTCGAGCTTTTTCGAAGCAGCGTGAGCTTGAGGGAAAGAATTACCTGCGACGAGCATTGAGACTCGATCCCGATGCCGCCAAGACTTCGCTTGAGTTCTTGCGTGAGCTCAAACAATTGTTTGCGCACACCGTTCGAGGCACTGATCTTGGGATCTGGCTGCTGAAGGAAGTTGTGCGACTCTCCAAAGCGACGGAGAATTCGCATTTCAATTTGGGCAAGCTCCTGTTTGAGAAGTCTCACTACGAAGACGCCGTTCAGCATTTGCTTTTGGCCGTGAAGGATCCCGGAGTTGCTCGTGAGTCAACAGAGTATCTCTCTTACATCTATGAGCATCTTTATCGGGGCGATGAGCTGATTGAAAAGTCTCTTGAGTTGGCCGATCAGGTGCATGACCGATCCGACTTGTTCTTTAATCTGGCAATGGTTTGTCAGCATGATCAGGGGCGTCCTGAGCTCTCGTTGCACTTTTTTTATCTCGCAAGCAAAGAGGATCCACAGGATCCCGGCTTGAGATTTTCACTCGAGCAGGCCGCGGCTGAGTTGATCAATCAAACTCAGAGAGTCGATTCCGAAGACCGAAATTTCCTCTTGATGGTCGCTCACCTGTACCAGGGTGCTTTAGGTGTGGCGAAGCGCTACGCTCAGACTATTCGCAATATGAAGTATCCTCATAGCTTTGAGGATCGTCATCCCACGAGGCTCTGGAAAGAGTGGCTACTAAGGGACGAAGGAGTCCTGGGTCAGGCTCTGCGCGCGTGGTTTGGAGAAGATGGTGAGGCCGAGCTGCAAGCGCTTTCTCGACTCCCGTAAGACTTTCCTCTATATCCATTCTTGAATGTGGCTTGAGCAAATCGCTCAGAATCTCGAACTTAGGACGAATATTCCTCGTCGGTTTTGTCTTTGTCTGAGCGGCGGTCTTGATTCAACGGTGATGGCTTATGCCCTCAGTTCACTTCAGAAGACATATCCTCTTTCTCTGCAGGCCATTCATCTCCATTATGGATTGCGAGGAAAAAGTTCCGACCGAGATGCAGCGTCGGTGGAGCGGCTCTGTCAGAAGTTTGAGATTCCGCTTGAGATTCATCGGGTCAAGGTTCTCAAAAAATCAGCCATTCAAAGTCAGGCCCGAAGCTTAAGACTCAAGGTCTTGAGCAATCTTGAGCCCTCTCTTGAGGTCGTTGAGGCTCATCATCAGGATGATCAGATTGAAACATTTTTTTTGAATCTCTTTCGGGGAGCTGGAGTTCGAGGTTTGTCTTCTCTCAAGTCCTCATCTTTGCGACAGTCTCGTCGTGTTTGGCGACCGCTCTTGACGTTTTCAAAGCAGGAGCTTCGCTCCATTGCTCGATCGGCAAAGCTTTTGTGGCGTGAGGATGAGAGCAATCGCTCCACCGTTTATGATCGAAATTTTGTTCGCCTCAAGATTCTTCCGCTCATCGAGAAGAGATTCCCCAGTGCTCGTCGATCAGTGGCCTCCAGTATTCAAGTTCTTCAGACCTGGGAGCAGGAAGCAGCCAAGAATTTTGAGATGCAGTGGAATAATCCGAAGTTGATTGTCGCGCGAGATCCATTAACGCTGAACACCGCTATCACTTCCAGTTGGTCAGAGTGGGAGCGACTGAATTTTTTCTATTACCTTTTTGTCCAGAAACTTCAGATTCAAGTTCCTCGAGAGACGATCCAACATCTGTCAACGGCAAGCCTCAAAAAGCCCGCTGTTTCAGTGAATCTTCCGAAAGGGATTGTGGCTCGAATTCGAGCGCGCCAGAGGCTTGTTTTTGATGGTTTAAAGGGGGTTTTGGGGGATGACAAAACGCCGAGAGGCATTATACTGGGTTTAGATTCATGAGTGCAGGTACAAAGACGTTTTTCTTCTGGGCCGTAATTTTGTTGGCGATCATTTTGTTCACCGGCAAGTTGCAAGATTTTAACCAACGGATTGTTGAGGTTCCTTTCTCTGAGTTCGAAAAGAATTTGAGCGAGAAGGCGGTGACGTCTGTTTTGATCACCGGGCAGTTGATTGAAGGCGAACGCAAGATCGCCGATGGCAAAACCGAGAAGTTTAAGACCCAAGGACCGACCTCGCTCAGCGAAAACTTCGCGGAAAAAATGAAAGCCGCCGGAGTTGAAAACTATAAGTTCAAAAAAGATGAGAGCGGCTGGGTGTCAGGTCTTTTGACGACTTTGGTTCCTTCCCTCATTATTTTTGTGATTTTTCTTATTTTCTTGAGACAGCTTCAAGTGGGTGGCGGCAAGGCGATGAGCTTTGGAAAGTCCCGCGCCAAACTCATGAGAGAAGAAGAAAAAGGTCGAGTGACCTTCAAAGATGTCGCGGGAATCCCTGAAGCCAAAGAAGAGCTGATGGAGATCGTTGATTTCCTCAAGGATCCCAAAAAATTTCAGCGCCTGGGCGGTCGAATTCCTAAAGGTGTTTTGCTGATGGGCGCTCCGGGAACAGGAAAGACGTTGATTGCCAAAGCGATTGCTGGAGAAGCCAATGTCCCGTTCTTCTCGATTTCGGGCTCTGATTTCGTCGAGATGTTTGTGGGCGTGGGTGCCTCTCGCGTTCGAGATTTGTTTCAGCAGGCACGCCGAGCAGCTCCTTGTTTGGTGTTTATTGATGAGATTGATGCGGTAGGACGGCATCGAGGAGCCGGTTTGGGTGGTGGCCACGATGAGCGAGAACAAACGCTGAACCAGTTGCTCGTGGAGATGGACGGATTTGAGGGCAAAGAGGGCGTCATTATGATTGCGTCGACCAACCGCCCGGATGTTTTGGATCCAGCGTTGTTGAGACCGGGTCGATTTGATCGTCGAGTTGTTGTTCCGCGACCTGAGCTGAAGGGCCGAGAAGAGATTCTCCGAGTTCATGCTCGCAAATTGAAGCTCTCCAAGGATGTGGATTTGTCGGTAATCGCTCGAGGAACTCCTGGTTTCGTCGGAGCGGATCTTGAGAATCTTTGTAATGAAGCGGCGTTGATGGCGGCGCGGGCCAACAAAGATCAGATTGAAATGATTGATCTTGAGCGAGCCAAAGACAAAGTCATGATGGGTGCTGAGCGACGATCTGTGGTGCTCAGTGAAAAAGAGCGATTGACCACAGCTATTCACGAAGCCGGTCATACCTTGGTTGCAAAGCTTTTGCCTGGTACGGACCCTGTCCACAAAGTGACCATCATTCCTCGCGGAATGGCTTTGGGTGTGACTATGCAGTTGCCCGAGCAAGATCGACACAATCTGACCTCTCAGTCAGCTCGAGACAGTATTGCGATCTTGTTTGGTGGACGCGTGGCTGAGGAGTTATTGTGCCAAGATGTGACCACCGGTGCGAGCAATGATATTGAGCGGGCCACTGAGATGGCTCGTAAGATGGTGACTGAGTGGGGAATGTCTCCAAAGATTGGCCCTGTGAAGCTTTCAACCAAAGAGGAGCACGTCTTCTTGGGTAAAGAGGTTGGGTCTGGCCGCGAGCATAGCGAAAAAATGGCGATGGAAGTGGATGAAGAAGTTCGCCGTATCCTCAATGACAATTTGGAGCGAGCTCGGACCTTGTTGCGAGATAATTTAGAAACTCTCAAGCTCATCTCCCAGTCGTTGATGGAGCGCGAGACGTTGGACGGCAAGGAGATTGATACCTTGATTTCTGGAGGCACCTTACCTCCAGCAGTGGTGGCTTCAACCGCAGTTTCAGAGGTCAAGAGCTCGGAGTCCGAGTCTAAATCGAGCGGCTTGATTCCCGATCCAGAACCTTCGCCGGTCTAATCACTTTACTGGTTCTTCAGACGAACTTCCCGTAAACTTTCCTCGTGGACTTTGTGTCGTCGATGACAAACTTTGTTCGGGAGCTTTGGCAGCTTCTCCGCTGGTGGGACGTCGTCGACATTCTTGCGGTCTCATTTATTTGCTATCAGATTCTTGTTTGGATTCGGGGAACGCGAGCTCTTCAGATCATGATGGGTTTACTGATTTTGTTTGTGATTTTTCTGGTTTCAGCGTGGCTCGAGTTTCGAGCTCTTCGCACTCTTTTGGGGGCCATCTTCGGGAATCTTTTCATCATTCTCATTATTTTGTTTCATCAAGACATTCGTCGAGCCCTCTCGAAGGTGGGGGTAAATCCCTTTCTCTCAAATCTCTCCGGAAGCCGATCCGCGCAGGTGATTGAGGAGCTTGTTAAGTCCGCCGTGTCTTTGGCCAATCGAAAGATCGGCGCTCTCATGGTCATCGAGAAGCAAGCTGATGTTTTGGATTTTGTTGAGGCGGGAACGCTGATTGATGGAAATTTGGATCGGGATTTATTGTCGTCTGTTTTTATGCCGGTATCCCCCTTGCATGATGGTGCAGTGATTATTCGAAAGGGACGTCTCTATATGGCGGGATGTTTCTTGCCGCTCACTCTGAATCCGAGCGTATCGAGGAATGTGGGGACTCGACATCGCGCTGCCGTAGGGCTGACGGAGGAGACGGATGCGATCTGCATTGTGGTCTCCGAGGAGACGGGCACGCTCTCGATGGCATTCAATGGGAAGATTTCTCACGACTTGGATGGCAATCAATTGCGAAAGCTTCTAGTGGAGGCCATGTCATCATGATTCGACGCGAGTTTTCATGGCGAGAGTGGTTCAAGATTTCGTTTCCTCTCCAAATGGTCGCTCTCATGTTTGGTGTGGGAATTTGGGTTTTTGTGAATCGGGGCCGCGAAGTCGATGTCAAAAAAGTCGTCAAGATTGAGTACACGAAGCTCCCTCCAGGCCTTGCGTTTGAGCGGACTCCAACGAACGAGACGAGCATTGGGCTTTCGGGGCCCTTGTATCGATTGAGGACGATTCAAGATGAAGAGATGACAGTCTTGATTGATCTTTCGGGTGCTCGTGCGGGACTCAATCGAATGGAGATTAGTGCAGATTCTTTGAAGTTGCCTTTGGATTTGCAGGTCTCCGGACCCTATCCACGATCTGCTTTGGTATTCCTGGAGCCCGTCCTCTCTCGAGAGATCCCAGTCCGTCCAGTTCTCGAGGGCCAAACCAAGGAGGGCTCAACAGTGCTGGGGGTGAAGCTCAACTCCGAGTCTGTGACGGTGGTTGGTCCGCGGTCGATTTTGATGAAAATGGAGCATGTGCCCTTTCGAATTTCGATCGAGGGCAAATCAGCTTCGTTCAGTGTCTCGGGTCGACCTGAGCTTGTGTCTTTGGGCTTAAATTCAGATGATCTCATCGCGGCGGATGTGGAGATTTCCACTGTAAAGAGCTCCAAGGAGTTTCTCAATGTGCCGGTGATGGTTTCGGGAAATCGCGAGGTTTCGATCTCTCCTGCGGTTGCGAGGGTTGTGGTTGAGGGGCCTGAAACTCAAGCGGCCAATTTCAAGTGGGATCCTCAGGTGATGATTGATGTGGAGGGGCTTGGAAAGGGTCGCTATCGCTTGCGAGGTCGTGTGATTCTACCCGAGGGATGGCGTGCATCAGCCATTGAACCGCAGAATTTTCTTGTTGAGATCATCAAATAAATGGATTGAGGTGGGCAAATGAGCCGTTCACAGCGCAAACTTTTTGGAACAGACGGAATTCGCGGTCGAGCCAATGCTTTCCCGATGACTGGAGAAATGGCCATGAAGCTGGGGCGAGCTCTGGTTGCGGTTTTGAGACAAAAAGTAGACTCCCCCAAGATCATCATCGGCAAGGATACTCGGATCTCTGGTTATATGCTCGAGACGGCGCTGACGTCTGGTGTGACTTCGATGGGCGGTCATGCGCTGCTGCTGGGACCTCT
>CAZZLQ010000075.1:0-6952 GCA_964655245.1 uncultured Bacteriovoracaceae bacterium
TCGAAGAAGTGCTCGCCACTGGGGCCGCTCCGACATAAATGAGGCAATGACTTCCCCCTCTAAACCTTGAAAAAAGCGTGAGAACAATTCACCAGCTCTGTGCGGATTTAACTGAAGAACCTTCAGAAAAACTCGATCCATCGCCTGAACAAGCCGCCATCGCAAATCAAACGTTGATACCAACAAAGGCCCTGAACCACGGGATTGAGCGAGGCTTCTCCAAACCGAATAGCCCGTGCTTGCTCTCAGATTGCCCGCTCGCACTCCCAGCGGACGATAATGAGCCGGTAAGTTTGCAGGTGGAACAATGGACACTAACGGGATTACTCCGCGTTCCTTGCCGACAATCGTATAGCCCTTCCATCCTCGGGATTGAATGTACTTTTCGACCTCAGCTTCGTAGTGCGCTTCATCAAAAATCTGTTCGCTGAAGTAGGTCAGCTCCACCAAAAGCCTTCGATCCGTTTTGGGGATGAGATAAAAAAACTTAAGCCCCTCTTGGAAACGAGAATCAATGTCCATAATGACAGGAGCTGAGAGCGGTTGGGCATTTTCAAACTCGATCTCCCATCCCACAAAATGTTGTCGCCACAGACGCTGGCTCAGCTTTGGGGGGCGCGAATCAAACACAAACTGAACGCTCTTTCCTGAAACCCAAAACATCTCCCCGCTTTGCTCGAGATGCTCAATCCTCTGGCCAAACCGAAGCTCCATTTGGGGAGAACGCCTCAGGAGCTTGTCAAACTCAGCAAAGAGACCTCTCGCCTCAACACATCGATACGCTTTCGCAGATTCAAACTGACGATCAAAGCCTATCCCCGAGGCCCCAAATGACTGGAACGCTAACTCCCCATCGACGGGAAGTTTGAGGTCACTAAAGGAACAAAAAGTCCTTGAAAGTTCGTAACCAGGCGCACTCTCCAAAATCAGGACTCGTTTATCTGCAAAGAATTCCTGATGAGTCAAAAGATGAAGCGCCGAGGCAGCACCACATCCCAAAAAACAAAAATCATAATCGGGAGTCGACATACGGCAACCCCTGTAAGCTTCGATGAAGTTCAGAACGATGCGGCCTTTTGGTCTGTCTCCAGCACTCGATCAAACCAAATCGAAGAACAAATCCTGATGCGATCCAAAACTTCTCAAACCGAGAGGTAAACGCACGCGATCTCAAAAATCGACTCTCGAGTGATCGTATTCCGATTTGTCGATAGAGCTTCGAAGCCAGTCCGACAGCAAGCCGAACTCGAAGTGGCAAGTACACAAGCCCTTGGACCGAGCTTCGGTAAAAATCCTCTGCGAGCTCAATATACTTGGTCTTTAATCGCAAGACATCCCCATCACTCATCATCGAGGGTGCTCGATCTTTGAGCTCAGGCAAATAAATCTTATTGTGGGCATAGTCTTCAAAAATATCGCGAACGACATTGGTCAACTGCATGGCGACCCCCAGATCAATAGCAAAGGAGTAAGCCCTTGGATCCTTGACCTCAAAGATTCTTGTCAGCATCAAGCCAACAGTTCCTGCAGCTCCGTAGCAGTAGCGCAGCAGATCTTGCTCCGTGTGGAGCACAATGGGTGGCTGATCGGCTTTCATGCACCGAATGAATTCACTCAGCACAGGTCGCTCAAGTTGCTGAATCCTGAGCAGCTCATCTACGCCGTAGAATCCATTTCTCTCAAGGACTGCCTCCAGATGAGTGTCGAGATCTTTGAGATCACGCACCTCGTCGTCTGTTGTTTTTTCAGCGAGGTCATCGGCCCATCTCAAAAAAGCATAAACTTCCTCAACTCTTTTGAGGACTCGCGCTGGAAAAAAGTAACTCGCAAAGGAAAATGTTTTCGACTCTCGCTTGAATACCTCGGAGTCTTTACGCTTCATGAGCAACCCCTAGCTGGCCTCGACCAATCGATCGAGAACTTTACTCGAAGACAAAACGCCTGGAATCCCAGCACCTGGATGAGTTCCTGCCCCGACAAAATACAGATTCTCAAAATCCTCGCTCTTGTTGTGGAACCGAAAATAAGCCGATTGCGAAAATCTCGGGGCAATGGAAAATCCAGTTCCAAAGGGCGCATTGTAATCACTCTTAAACTCACGAGGTGTCAGCACTCTTTCAGTGACAAGATGTTGTCTCAATCCCGGCAAAAGAGTTTGCTCAAGCCTGTCGTAAATTTTGTTTTTGTATCGCTGCGCTTCAATAGACCAGTCTGTCGTTCCTTGGAGATTGGGAACAGGAGACAGGACATAAAAACAATCACATCCCTCGGGTGCCATGCTGGGATCCGTGGCAGTGGGGCGATGTAAATAGAGCGACATATCGTCCTGAGTCAGAACCTTGTTCTTAAAAATATTTTGGAGCAGCTCTTTGTAGGAGTCCCCCATCATAATCGTGTGATGCTTTACCTCGGGATACTTCTGCCGAGTTCCAAAGTAGAGCACGACGAGACCCATCGAGTACTCCAGGCGATTCAATCGCCCCGCCGACCATTTGCGATTAAATCCCTGAGGGACGAGCTTTGAGTAAACAAAAGCGGGATCAGCGTTACAAACAAAAGTGTCCGCCTCAAGGCTCTGACCACTTCGAAACACGGCCTTTGAAATCCGCGAATGACCTTCGAAGCGAACGAGCTCGTCGTTCAAACGAATCTCAATCCCCTCTTCGATCATCAGCTTCTCAAAAGCTTTCACCAGCGCTCCCGTACCACCCATGACATACGCAACACCCCATTTGCGCTCGAGGTAGTGAATCAGACTATAAATACAAGTCGTATCAAAGGGATTTCCGCCAACGAGCAGCGGCTGAATACTAAAGGCTCGCCTCAAGCGGTCATCTCGAAGATGTTTTGAGACGAGTTGGTAGACGCTTCGATGTGCTCCCAGTCTCAGCATATTCGGCACTTCTCGCAGCAATGTGCCAACGTGATGAAAGGGCTGATCACTGAGCTTGAGGAAACCTATATCAAAAATTCTTTTACTCTCTTCGAGAAGGCTTTGATAGCCCGCGACATCGTCAGGATTTAACTTTCGGATTTCCTCAAGCGTGTGTTCAACACTTCCGCCGTAGTCAAAGAGACTTCCGTCATTAAAAGTAAATCGATACCAGGGAAAGACCTCGCGAAGCTCGAGATAGTCCTCCATTCGCTTACCAAAGAGATCAAAGAGCTCCTGGAGCAAAAAGGGCGCAGTGATGACTGTCGGACCTGCATCAAAGGTAAAGCCATCCTGTTTGAAGACGCGAGCTCGGCCACCCAGCTGATCGAGCTTATCAGCAATCGTGACATCGAATCCTTTGGCTCGGAGTCTTAGGGCGGCAGAGATCCCCCCTAAACCAGCGCCAATCACGAGTGCACGTTTCATACGGACGTTTTAGCAGATGATGCGCAGACCTGCGCAATCAAAAGATCGCAGTGAGCCTCTAAATCGGGGTTCACCACTCTCATCTTATGGCGAAACACTCTCAAATGAGCTTCCACCATCTTGGCGACTGCGGATGGGATGGAATTCTTAGCCATCAAATCAAACAATCGGCCCTCATCTGAGAGCAAGATGTCCCAGTGCATATCAACATCTTGAGCTCTGAGTCGCTCAGCAAGCAAAATCAAAGGAAGAGATGAGGTACGATTCTGAATATCCAGCATCAAACCTTCGTTTGAAAGCAAACTCACATCATTGGAAAACTGGAACGCAAGACCAAGATGATGAAGAGCTTCGGTCATCGGCTGCATCAGCAACGTCTGCCCCCGAGCAAGACATAGAAGTTGAGGACCAGCAGCCAGCAAAGACCCTGTCTTAAGAATAGCAATTCGCTCGTAAGCGGGACGAGTCAAAACGTGGCCCAGAGATTGCTGCTCGAGCATTTGTCCATGGATCACCTCACCCACTACTTGATTCAGATGGTTGACCATGGTTTTGGACTGAGAATTTTCGAGTTCAAGCAGGGGACGATAGGCCAAAGCGGCCAACAAATCGCCGATATTGATGGCTTGATTGAGGCCAACCTCTTTCCAAAGAGTTTGACGACCTCGGCGAAGCATTTGGTTGTCCTGAATGTCATCGTGACAAAGACTTGCCTCGTGCACCATCTCAACACTAGTCGCAACGGCTTCACACAGACGATCCTTGGCTTTTAGCGCAAGGCCAACAACACGTGTGAGCTGACTTCGAAACATTTTTCCGCGGAACAAAGAAGACGTGGCCGCTTCCGGCACGTCGAGAAAAGAAACGTACGCCAGAGCTTTCTGGCGTACGTTTTGAACAAACGAACTAAGATCTGACTCATCTTTCTGTGGGAAGCGAGACCGCCCCGCAGAAAGTAAGTTGTCTTGGTTCTTACGCAATCTTCTTGGAATCCTTTGCGGCCAAGACGTAGATCACGAGACCCCAACCGATTTTGTTAACGGCATCGGCCAAGTTATAAACAATATTGAGCGCCTCAGGATTCTTGAGGACGTAGCCGATAGGATAAATCGACCAGCCAACAAGCGCGAAGAGTCTCAAGTAGTTGAAGGCTGACTTCAAAGCAGGACTTGCACTAGCTGTGCTGATCTTGCTGGCTTCACCCATGAACACTTCGTAAAGAACGATGGCCCATCCAGCCATACCGATCCAGAAGCCCATCCAGAAATCCATGATTCCTGCTTCGCCGAGGTAACCGAAAACGAGCATGACGATGGATCCGAGAAGAAGTCTGGTCAAAATGCCTGAGCTTACTTTTTGGACGGCGCCAAGGATCAAATAGAACTCAACGCACATGAGGGGCACAGTGAGTGTCCAATCGATGTATCGAAGAGCGGTTGGGGATACTTGAGCATGCTCCCAAACGCCTCTCATATAATAATAGTGAACGGCCGCAATACCTGTGATCATTGCTGAAACAGTGAGTGACAGACGCCACTTACCTTCAACATTGTTTCTCTCCATGATAAAGAAAAACGTCGCAGCCATCATGGCCATACTTACGATGAAAAAGGAAAAGCCTGTGTAATCACTCGGATTGAGCAGGCCAGCCTTTAACACTTCAACTGTAGACTCCATTGAGTACCTCCTTAAAATTTGACGATTGCGTCTAACCACAGACCAATCGCTTCACGTTAAGGGTATCTAGGTTAAGTCATTGAATTCAATACTTATTTATTTTTGATTCTGCTTGGAGAGAAATACGTTGACTTCTTTGAGCGCAGATTGTGCGCGAAGAGCTCGAGGATCATTTTTCACGGCTTGTTCGAGAACGGGCTTTGCGAGATCGGCGCGACCGGCGGCAAAGCAAACAAGTCCAAGATCGATTCGAGCTTCTGTGTAGTTGGGAAAAATTTGAATCGCTCGTTCAAAGCAGCGAGAGGCTTCTTGAAGTTTTTTCATATGCGCAAAGCATAGACCAGCATTTCGAAACGCAAGAAACGATTGAGGGTGTCGCTTGATCACAACGTCCATCACCTTGAGAGCTTTGTCCCACTGGTGACGGCGCATTTCATTGACTCCAAGATTGAGAAGACCGTCGTGATGCTGCGGATGAGCTTTCACACAAGCGGCGAGCACGCGCTCAGCCTTATCGTGCTGTCGTGCTTCCATATAGGCAAATCCAAGATTGGAGAGAGTAAGCGCATCACCGGGTTTGCACTGATTGGCTTTTTCGAGATACTCGGCGGCTTGTTGGAAGTTTTTCGAGCCAAGATACTCAACGCCCATTTCGAAGTTAGCTTTCCAATCGTTGGGGTTTTCTTGAACTTTTTTTTGGCCTTGAGCTTGATAGAAACTGCGCTTGCCCTTTTCGGCGTCGACTTCGGGAGATGAGCCGTAGTGATGGAAAGGAATATCACTCGCGATGGTTTTGCCCTTGATGGTGGATTCGACGAGTTCGTGAACGGAGCCGACGAATCGAATGCTCGGAATGTTCTGGAAGAGCCTCACCTTTCGGCTTTCGAAGTAGCCGGGATAGTTGCCTTCGAAGGCTTTGTATTCACCGGTGCAGGGTTTGAAATTGCTGACGGCAGGATTTCGCGCATAGTTGCGCGAGTCAAAGGAGTAGGCCATCACGTCTTTGGCGTCACAGAGGGCGCGGATTTTGGGGAGATCCTCCGGAGCGAGTCGCTCGTCGGGATCGATGATGAGGATCCAGCGCTGAGTGGCTTTGTCCAAGGAGATGTTTCGAGCTTTGGCGAAGTCGTTTTCCCATTTGGTTTGAGAGACTCGCGCACCCAGTGAACGTGCGATTTCCATGGTGCGGTCAGTGGAGCCTGTATCGACGACGATGAACTCCGAAACGATGGGCTTGAGGTGCTCAATGAGCTCCCCAATCCAACGTTCTTCATTCTTTGTGATTAAGCAGGCCGAAATCATCCAGCCTTAATTCTAACCTCAACCCCCACAATGACGGGAGGCGTTAGGGCATCGTGCAATCTACCAGCCATTTTGAGGTGGAGCCGGCTGTTCCAAAGCAGTAGCACCTGAGGTCGGAGTACCACCTTCGTGACACACTGGATAACGCGGACCCCATTCGTTTCCTGAATCTTTCGACTCGTACCAACTGCACCAAAACATCCACCACTCGCATTTTATCCATTGGCGGGTCGGACAGGAACTTTTAGGCTGAACTCGAGGTATATCGAGCGTTCGCGGTGAGTCGTAACAAGTCGCAGAGCAGCCGCGGCTCTCTAGACAAGCTGCCATGACTTCACACGTCTGACTGGTCTTCGGCAGGTCTGGATGAAAGCAGTCATCTAAAATTTCCTCACACGAGTATTCGCGTTCCTCTTCGGACGGAGGTGTCGTTGGGATACTGGGCTGTGGCTGTTGCTTCTGGGGTGCAGTAGCCGGCCTAACGGCAGCCAGAAGTTCGGTTGCCTCCAGATCCCCAGGAATCAAATGAATAAAAGATCCGATGAACAACGATAAGAACATACGCCCCTCCAGACTTCTTTAGGATAACAAACAGAGCGGCAATTACACAAC
>CAZZLQ010000076.1:0-6685 GCA_964655245.1 uncultured Bacteriovoracaceae bacterium
GAGAACATGCGGAAAAATACACCTCTTCGGCGCACATCTTTCAAGAAAAAAAACCTGATCTTGTAATCGATGAGCTCATACGCCCAAGAATCGATCTCAACTGAAATGGTTGATCTAACCAAAGACGTAGATGCGCTTGCTTGACAATTGGCATAAATCAAATCGCTGCTATTCTAGAAGTCTCGGATTTCACATGGATAAAAGCTTTTACAATAAGGTTGCACTCATTACTGGCGCCAGTTCAGGCATTGGCGAAGCACTCGCTCGCGAGCTTGCGCGCCGCAAAGCTCGATTATGCCTCATCGCCAGACGTGCCGAGCGCCTTGAAGCTCTCAAGGCTGAACTCGGAACCCTGACGGAGGTCATCACTATCACTTGCGACGTCACTGACGAAGCTGCGATGCGTCAAAACATTGAAAAGACTCTCAATCACTTCGGTCGCCTGGATCTTGTGATTGCCAACGCCGGTCGCGGTGTCTCAGGCAGCTTGAGCCAACTTACTCCCGAGTCTTTTCGCGGGCAGTTTGAAACCAATGTTTTCGGAGTCTTAAACACCATCTACCCCGCAATGACAGCGCTTCAGGAGTCCAGGGGCCAGCTGGTCATTTTGGGCAGCATCATGTCTTATCTCGCTTTCGGGGGGTCAGCCCCCTACTCGATGAGCAAGTACGCCGTTCGAGCTCTGGCCGAGGCTCTTTATCATGAATGGAAGCCCTTAGGAGTTTCGGTCACCTTGATCTGTCCTGGATTTGTGGAAAGCGAGATTCGCCAAGTCGACAATCGTGGGAAGTTTCACCCCGAGCTTAAGGATCCGGTTTCGCCCTGGCTCAAAATGCCCAAGGCCGTCGCAGCTCGGAAGATCCTCAAAGCAGCCGCATCTCGAAAGCGCGAACTCGTTCTGACAGGACACGGACAACTGGGCGTAGCGCTTAAGTCCTGGCTTCCAGGGCTTTTCCACTGGCTCGTTGATACATTCAATATTCGAAGCGGCAATCAAAAGGCCCGGCTATAACCTGGACGAGCCGTTTCGCTCGCACAAGATCAGTAAAAGCTCGCCTTGCCCACAGCGGGTCGCTCCTTCCAAAGTACCTGCCATCGAGACCAAGCCTCTTGAATGAAGCTGATATAGGCCTCCCAGTCGCTGTAGGGACGTTCTAAAATCTCGGCAAGGGAGTACGTCTCAACCGAAAAGACCCCATCGGAATATCGATCGATCAAGCTTCGCTGTAGAAATTCATAGCGCTCTTGATACTGACTCATCTCATCCTCAACAGCATCGATCTCATCCTGAAGCTTTTCCATCTTCCAAACCAAACTACCGGCAGAAGCCCGCTCTCCTTGATGTGTTTTGGCCTCACCCCAAAGCTCAACTGCCATCGCTCGCATCTCAAGTCCAAAACCACCCGACAAGGCATCCTCTTGAAGACGCTGCTGAATCTTAGCCTTCGATTGCTGATAGTTCCGCTGAATCTCCTCAAACTCATTCATGAGCTTTTGAAGTCCCTCAGGAGGACGCTCGTTGGTCTCTCCTCGCTCTCGACGAATCCAATAATCACCAAGCAACTGATTGATCTCGTCATACTTTCCTTTGAGCGAAACAAAAAGCTGCTCCTCAAGCTTCCCAAGCTGATTCAAAGGAGAGTTAGTGATCTGATGCGAAGCAGCCTCTAAACTTTTCTCAAGTGCCTTTTGACGTCGTCTCAGATTCTCAAGCTCCACTCTCAAGACGGAGTCGCGGCGCTTTCGAAGCTTTAACTCTTGTTGTTTTACTTCATTGAGTTCCGCATGCCACTGGCGACCCAAATCACCGTCAAGCCCCTCTGGCAAATAGAAACCCTTTCGAAGTTCCGTTAGGCGCTTTCGCTCCGGAGATCGATCCTCCGGCGGAAAAGCGGCGATGCGCTCGTTCAAAGCCTTAATCTTTTCGGGATTAGCCACTCGGCGCGAGACAGATACGGCCTTAGCGAACTCACGGAAACTCAAGACATTGGCATAGGCCTGAACGACCTTTTTAATGAGATCTTCCGGATCACCTTTTGTGCCCTTCGAAAACTCTATCCCATAGTATTTTTGCAAGAACTCGCGAATGAGCGCAAAAGTCTCAATGTCTTGAGTGCCAGGTCGATAGTGATCAAAGATCATGTGCCCGATATCAACATCCATCTTCAAATCAAAATCATAGCGACGACCAAAGACAGCGACTTCAGTCTTAGGCAAGGGCTTTAGATATTTTTCGATCACTTCTTCATTGCCCAGATACAACCAGTCTTTGGAACCCCAAACATAAAGAGCTGGAAGCAGTCGCTGCTTGTCTTCTTCTTTGACGATCCAGGAATTGGAGGCATTCAAAACTCCCTCAAAAAAACTCGCCGTGATGGAGGTCTTGCCTGACTTCAAAAGATCTTCGAGCAACTTCTTGTCTTCAGGTGTTGGCGACTTATCCGAATGAATCTCCGCATCATGAGCTTCCGACCATTTGATTCGCTCTTCCATGGAAAGCCCTGGAGTTGGATCCACCACTGTCGAAAGAGAAATCACTCCGGATACAAGCGTATCCCCCGGATAGAGACGACGATACACATCCGCCAGCTCTCCTCCCATTGAGTGGCCCGCCAAAATGATGGGGACACCCGCAGGCGCGAGATGTCTTCGAATCAAGGCGCGCAGCCACTCGTAGTACTCACGCGCGTCTCGAAAATGAACGCGCGGTCCTTCGGCATGCCAGGGCTGATCGAACGAAATCACATCCACTCCAAGGGGTGCGAAATGATTCATGAGATTAATGACAACATGATGACCCGTGGTTCGAGTCCCTCCACCGTGACCAAACAAAATCACGGCCTTGGCATCTTTTCTGACGAGGCTCTTTTCTTCGCGCTTACTGTTGTCGACCAAGCTCTGGCGCAAGATGCCCATATTGGTCCCTATTCCTTGTGCGGAAGCACGAATGGAAAGAAACTCTCCGCTGCCATGATCTTTGACGAGCCCGGGTTCATTGGCGGAAATCAAACTGTGATCGATGAGTCGAACACCATCAGGGAGCAGTTCCTGAATCATTCGAGGCGCGCGAACTCCCTCCCAGGTCTTGCTTGCTTCAATCTCACGCTGAAAATCATTGAATGACGGCAAGATGAGCTGCTTTGTTTGCTGAAGAACCGAAAGATTTCTGTCGACGATACTCGTCAACGCCGAAAGAGTCGTAAGCCGCTGACGGCACTCCTCCGAGGCCTGCAGTCGCACCACTACAGAGACAAAAAATAAAAATGAAATGACAAAAGTACTACGAAAACCCCTCACCCTAAATCCCATACCGTGACGGTAAGAAACCTTAACGCGCCGAGTCAACGATTATCGAGATCTGAGACGAGAAGCCTTGCGAGCTGAGGCCACGATACATTTCATCAGAGTCGCTCTTAAATTGCCCTTTTCGAGCTCCAAAAGCCCATCAATGGTGCATCCGCCAGGCGTTGTCACCTGATCCTTCAATCGAGCAGGATGTTGATTCTGAACGCGAACCATCTCCGCAGATCCGACCATGGTCTGTAGCACCAGAGCCATCGCGTGATCACGAGGAAGTCCTACTTTCACACCCGCATCGGAAAGGGCTTCAATCATCACAAAGACAAAAGCAGGCCCACAGGCCGAAAGTGCCGTCACTGCATCGAGGTGAGCCTCATCAAGAGTGAGTACAGCGCCCATGCTTTCAAAAATCTTCCGCCCCACCTCGAGATCCTGCTTCTGAGCCTCTCCCATATACGCGAGAACCGTCATGCCCTGTCCAATGAACGACGGGAGATTGGGCATTGCGCGAAGCAAACGACATCGATTACCCGTCCAGGATTTGAGCTGCTTCAACGTAATGGAAGCGCAAACAGAAATCAGAAGTTGAGATTTGCGCAGCTTCGGCCTGAGCTCCTTCAAAACTTTCTCTGCTTGATGCGGCTTCACGCAGAGCAAAATAATCTCAGAATCAGAAACCAATCGGCGATTATCTGTGACGACGGAGACACCCATCGACTTGGAAAGCCTCGAGGCACGAGCTGGATTTCTTACAGAACCCTGAACGACAAACGAACGCCCAGACTTTCTCAGCAATCCACGAATGATTGCCTCACCCAAGCGCCCCACTCCGACAACGCCAATCTTCGTTTTCACCCCTTCAGGTTAACGAGATTTAGCTTCGCAACGAAGCTTTTTTCGAGCTTTCGGCTTTTCCTTTGAGAAACTCAAAATGCAGAGCCTTGTTTTTGACGGTGACCTTGATTTCAGTTCCATCTTCCACATCACCCGCAATCAAGGCTCGACCAATCTTAGTATCGAGCTCACGCTGCAGATAACGTTTGAGAGGACGCGCTCCATAAACCGGGTCATAACCCGCCTCAGCCACAAAGGTCTTAGCCTCAGGCGACAGAACTAAGGTAATGTGTCGCTCAGACAACCGACCAGCAATCGTCTTGACCAAGTGATCAACGATGCTTTCGATTTCTTTCAAAGTCAGAGGCTTAAACAAGACAATATCATCCACTCGATTGAGAAACTCAGGTCTAAAGTGAGATCTCAGCTCTTTCATCACTGCATCGCGAGCCGCTTCTTTGATCTCACCCTTATCATTCACACCTTCCAATAAATGAGGCGAGCCGATATTGGACGTCATAATGATAATGGTGTTTTTGAAATCAACAGTACGCCCTTGCGAGTCTGTCACACGACCATCATCCAAAATCTGAAGCATGATATTAAAGACATCCGGATGCGCTTTCTCAATTTCGTCAAAGAGGACAACGCAATACGGCTTGCGACGAACCGCCTCGGTCAGCTGCCCACCCTCTTCATAACCCACATAGCCGGGAGGAGCTCCGACGAGTCGAGACACGGAGTGCTTCTCCATATACTCACTCATATCGATTCGAATCATATTATCTTCTGAGTCAAACAAGGTGTCGGCGAGAGTCCGAGCAAGCTCGGTTTTTCCCACACCCGTCGGGCCTAAGAAAATAAACGATCCAATCGGCCGTCGGGGATCCTTCATCCCTGATCGAGCGCGAATGATCGCATCGGACACCAATTGAACCGCTTCATCTTGGCCCACGACTCGCTCATGAAGAATCTGATCAAGCTTCAGCAGCTTCTCTCGCTCTCCTTCTACAAGCTTTGTCACCGGAATTCCGGTCCACTTGGAAACAATCTCTGAAATCTCTCCCTCGGTAACTTCCTCTCGAAGCAAGCGATTGGCTTGCTCGCCAGACTGAAGTTTGACCTCGGCATCTTTGAGCTTCTTTTCAAGGTCAGGCAGACGCCCGTGCTTGAGTTCAGCCGCTTTATTGAGATCATAATCTCGCTCAGCCTTTTCAATCTGGAACTTCACCTGTTCAATCTGCTCACGGATACCTTGAAGAGATGAAATACCCCTCTTCTCAGACTCCCACTGAGCTCTCATCACAGACGATTTTGACTGAAGCTCAGCCAGCTCTTTCTTGAGAGCCTCGAGCCGCTCCTTCGAGGCCTTGTCTTTCTCTTTCTTCAAGGCAGCTTCTTCAATCTCAAGCTGCATGATCCGGCGGCTGACCTCATCCAACTCCGAAGGCATCGAATCAATTTCTGTTCTAATCATCGCACAAGCTTCATCCACCAAATCAATCGCCTTATCGGGCAAGAATCGATCGGAAATATAGCGATGCGAAAGAGTGGCAGCAGCAACGAGAGCATTATCTTGAATCTTCACACCGTGATGAACTTCAAATCTCTCTCGAAGCCCTCGAAGAATCGAGATCGCATCTTCAACGGTCGGCTCAGGAACCAAGACCATCTGAAATCTTCGCTCAAGCGCAGGATCTTTCTCGATGTATTTTTTGTACTCATCAAGAGTCGTGGCACCAATACAATGCAATTCACCTCGCGCAAGCATCGGCTTCAGCATATTGCCAGCATCCATGGCACCTTCGGCCTTCCCAGCGCCCACAATCGTATGAAGCTCATCAATGAACATGATGATGCGGCCATCTGACTGCTTCACTTCTTGAAGAACAGCCTTGAGCCTCTCTTCGAATTCACCGCGAAACTTTGCACCGGCAACAAGCGCTCCCATATCCAATGAAAAAATCTGCTTATCTTTGAGACCTTCAGGAACATCTCCGCGAACAATTCGCTGAGCCAGCCCTTCAACAATGGCCGTCTTCCCTACTCCCGGCTCACCAATCAGCACCGGATTATTCTTGGTCTTTCGAGAAAGAATGCGAATCACGCGGCGGATCTCTGCATCCCGACCAATCACAGGGTCAAGCTTTCCGGTCTGAGCATCTCGAACTAAGTCTCGACCATACTTGCTCAGAGCCTCATAGGTTGTTTCAGGATTCGCACTTTGAACGCGTTGATTGCCTCTAACCTCCGTCAGAGATTTCAAAAAGCGTTCACGCGTCACATTGTACTGCTTAAGCAACTTTCCAAGCACTGAAGTGGCCGATTCAATCTCAAGCAATGCGAGCACAGGATGCTCGACTGAGACATAGTCATCTTTGAGACGTCGAGCCTCATCTTCGGCGCGAACCAAAATCGTACTCAATCTGTGTGTGATAAAAATTTTGTCTTTGGAAATACCACTTGTGAGCTTGGGCTTCTTGGCGATTTCTTTGTCGAGCTGATCAACGAAAGACTTTGTCGAAACTCCCATTCGGTCGAAGAGTCTCCC
>CAZZLQ010000077.1:0-6255 GCA_964655245.1 uncultured Bacteriovoracaceae bacterium
GCCATTCTCTTTATTGCACCGGGCGGGAAACCTGTACTTGAAGAAGCCGCAGAGTCTGGCGCCATTGCGGAGGCCCTCAAAGAAGGGCGAACTCGCATTGAGTATTCGCAATCTGCCATTCAGAATTTTGGACCCGTCGAAAAAGCTCACTGGGCATTCTTGAACCGCGACTTTGCCTCAACTCGAGAGTGGCTCAATCAAGCGGAGGACTCTGTTTCAACAGGCAACCTCACTTTGATGCTCAAGGCCTTCGAAGAGTCAAACCAAGCGCTCGTGGAAGACTACCAGAAGCTCTACGAGAGTGACCCATCGCAAACTATTCTCGCTTTCAATCTCTCCCAGCTTTTAACAAAGACTCAAAATCTCATTGCGGCTGACAGGCTGCGATCCAGCATTCCCTCCGATACCTATGCGCGACTATTGAGGCAGTCAGAAGAGTCTGGGCTCTGGCTACTTCCACTTTACTCCACTGATCCCCTTGAGATTTTTTTTGAGAAAATTCAAAGCGCATTGAGATTAAACTCCGAGGATACCACCAAACAACCCGCCTTCTTTATCATTCAGATCTTTTTGATCTCGGTGGTTCTCATCTGGGCTTTGGGGAGAAGATCCTCCGCTGCCGGGATCTGCAAGCACACGGGGGAGGCCACTCCTCACCGCAACATTCATGAGTCATCCCTTTACGTAACTCTCAAAGGCCGGGGAACCAAACCAACCAAGCAACAGCTCGAATCGGCCATCCGAAGCTATCAGGCGCAGCGAATCGACTGGGCCCAACAATGGTCCTGGCTGATTCCCGAATTTCATCACTTGATACAAACCGACTCGGCTTGGCGAAGCTTTCTTTGGCTATTTGTGTTGGCGAGCATGATTTTGTTTGGCCTATCGAGCCAAAATCTCAATCAGGTCTACGCGTTTTTAAAGCTCACCCCGATCGACAGCCTCACGAGCACTTCAATGTTTCATTGGAGCTTCTTCGTAGCAGGAATTGCCTACGCCCTATCGCTCAAGCTGAGCTATCAGAGGATTAAGTCATGAACGATTTTGCCGCTGTTCTCAGCAAACTAGAATCTGAAAAGTGGTCTGGTGAGGTCGAGGTCACCTCGACTGAGGGATCAGCGCTTATTCTCATTCACCAGGGGCACTTTCTATGGGCTCACCGAAGCATCGATCGATCGATTGAAAGATTTTCACGCATTGGCTGGATCGAGCTTCCACCCGATGAAGTACTCAGGTCTTCGCGGACCTGGGAAGAACTTGTCCGCGCGTTAGTTCGCAGCAATCAGCCGGAGTATCACAGACTTGTTCGCTATCTCAAAACTGAACGTCTTGAGATTTTTTACCGAATTTTCTTTTGGTCCAATGTGGAAATCAAAACTCGTCCATTTACCTTTGAACTACCTGATCCGGTTGAGTTTGGATTTTATACAAGAAAGCGAATTTCAAGTCAGATCAAAGAAGCAGAGAAGCGTATCCAGGAATGGCCCCGCTTTCAGCAGTTGATTGGAAGTAGCAAAAGAATCTTTCTTCGTCAGATTGAAGTGCCGGCCCCCGAAAAAGAAGATGGAGACGCCATTGATCAAGCCCTCGGAGAGGATGAAAACTCAGAGATTCTGCTCGGAGGTCAAGCCTACACTCCCGAAGAGCTGGAGCTCATTCGACTGTGTGATGGGACACATAACGTCCAGGACCTCATTCGCATTTCTTCTTTTGGAGAGTTTTTGACCATTCGCCGATTGATTCATCTCTGGGACTTGGGAGCAATTGCACCCAAGGACGAGGAGGCTACAGTCTATCGAAAGGCAAAAGCAAAGAGAGTCTGGTCCCTGAAGGCTGCAGTTCATGCATTTTTTCTGTTCCTTCTCATCACTGCGGGCTGCTTCTTTGGCGTTCAATTACAGACTAAGGCCACTCCTTCTTTTGCCTCCTCTACAGCCCTGCAGCAAAGACTGGAGATTTTTAGGCGGAAAGAAGGAAGATACCCTCTCAATCTTCAAGAGCTCAGCGTCGAACGCCCGTTGGATCCTACTTATCTGAGACAATTTCAGTACAAACTCATACACCCCCTTCACTACGAGCTCGTGGTAAAATAAGTTCGTGAGTTTGCTTCAGAATTTGAATGAACGAAGGGATTTTTATTGGCGCATGATCCAACGCCGCTATCCTGGCGTTGCTGTTCTTCTGCTCGTGAGCATTCTCGTAGCAATCATAAGTCACAACCCCTTTGTCGCGATTCAAACAAGCTACAAGGAAGGTGACATCCCGTCACAAAGCATCAAGGCCAATCAGTTGCTTCGTGTCATTGATCAGGAGCTTACTGAGCAGAGACGAAAAAACGCTCTCAGCTCTGTTAAGGATGTTTACGACTTTGATCCCCAAAGAACCATTCAGAGTATTGATTTATTCTCTGAAGCACTCAATGCACGCGGTACTGACCGCTCTGTCGTCGAAAAAAGTTTAGGCTTTGCGATCAGCAATTCCGAGTGGAACCTCCTTCGTGATGCATCTTTGAGCGCTCGAGTGTTTAGTCTGTTTAGAGACTTTCTTACCGGGGTGAGACAACCATGGATCGTCAATAAGATACCAGCGACGGAAATCGTAGTGCGGGACCTCTCCTCTGATGAAGAGGTGGCCTTGACCAAATTCCAGGCGCAAGCACGAACGATCGTCAAAGCAGATTTGATCAAAGATTGGGAAAATCTGATTCAACAGCATCCATGGACTCGTGGAGCCTCCCGATCAGTTAAGTCCGCCGCCTCAGAGCTGTTCTCTAGACTCGTTTCAGAGAACCTTGTTTTTAACAGCGTCGAAACAAATCAGCGCAAAGCAGATCTCTCAGAGAGTGTACAAACCGCTTGGGCCGAAGTGCAATCGGGCGAGCTCATTGCCAAAGAAGGTGAACGACTCAGTAAGCGGGAGATTCTTTTGCTCGAAGCTCAGCGTACAGCGCTCCAATCTCAATTTCATTGGAAGGGCACGTTGGGTTTTGCCGCTGTGTTTTTTCTTCTTGCAAACATCTTGTATGTCGTTGGCCGACGAAATTTCAAAAAATTCAGACTATCGATGCGAGACCAGATTGTGATGGGAAGCTTCTTAATTGTCTCGATGGCTCTCATCGCAGGATTGAAGCATCTTTTTGAGGCCGCTCGACTTCAATCCACGGTTGGGCAATCCTTGATCTTCCTGTTGCCCCTGGGATTTAGCGGCATGACCTTACGCCTCTTTAGCTCCATGGAGATCACAACATTTTTTGTTCTGCTCTCTAGCCTGTCAGTCGGATGGCTTTTGAATGACCCCTACTTTGCGCTCATCTCATTGGCCTCTGGCCTTGCGGGAGCAGCTCGGATGCGGCGCATTCAGCAACGATTCGATGTTTTCAAGGCTGGCCTCGTCTCCGGTGGCGTTGCCGCTATGTTTGCCCTTACAGGAATGCTCATCGGAGCAATGAGCTCAGCCCCCTCTTCACCCTCTACCTTGGATTGGGCCCTGATTCCCGCCTTCTCCTTTCTTGCTGGCCTATTCAACTCAGCTCTGATTCTAGCCATTCAACCTGCACTCGAGCAGTTGGGATACACGACTGACTTGCGACTGATGGAGCTTTCACGAACAGACCATCCGCTCCTCAGAGATCTTATTTTAAAAGCTCCGGGCACCTATTTTCACTCATTCACTGTGAGCCAACTTGCCGAGAAAGCTGCGGATGCTTGCTATGCCAACTCACTTTTTGCTCGAGTAGCAAGTCTCTATCACGACATCGGCAAGACTAAAAAGCCTCAGTACTTCATTGAAAACATTAAAGGCGAAAACAAGCACGACAAGCTCGCTCCCACAATGAGCGCGTTGATCATCTCAAATCATGTGAAGGATGGTATCGAGCTCGGCCTTGAGCACAAACTCCCTCTGAGTATCATTGAAATCATTCCTCAGCATCATGGGACATCGTTGATTTCGTACTTTTTTGACAAAGCGAAGAAGGCCAGCCCCACAGAGGAAGTTCGAGAAGATGACTTTCGATATCCGGGCCCCAAGCCTCAGACCAAAGAAGCCGCAATCATTTTGATGGCCGATGCCGTTGAAGCCACAGCGAAGACGATGACCAATGCGACTGAAGATCAACTCAACCAAATGGTGCACAAAACAGTTCAGCGATTCTTTTTGGATGGTCAGCTGGATGAATGTGATTTGAGCCTCAAAGATCTGTCAGCAATTGGGCGAGCATTTGTTCAAGTGCTTTTGGGCGTCTACCATCATCGAATTGATTACCCTCACCTGAAGAAATCTGATGAAGATCTCACCGTGACTCTGCACAAAATGAAGCCAAGGTCGACATGATCATTCATTTATCAAAACAAGTTGGAGTGAACACCAGAATCAGGCTCAAGGACTTTGAGCGAGTTGCCGAAGCAGCCCTGCGAGGTCATCGATCAGGAAAACGGGAGATCGAACTCCATTTGGTGAAAAGCTCCCAAATGAAAGTTCTCAACTTCAAGTTTCGAAGAAAGAACTACCCCACAGACGTCCTCAGCTTTGAACACAGCATGGGCAATCTCCTCGGTAGTATTGTCATTGACGTTCAAACAGCAGCAAAGCAGGCGAAGGAATATAAGCACTCTACCCTCAGAGAGATTCAGGAACTCTTTGTTCATGGGCTTTGTCATTTGCTGGGCTATGATCATGAGCTGCCGAAGGACGCTCAAAAGATGGCCTCTGTAGAAAGTCGACTCAATCGACTGTGGACGACGGCGGCTATCACAGCCAAACTAAAGCGGTGAAGCATCTTGCCGAACCCTTGAGCTTTCTTCTGGTGATGATCAGCGGTGGCCTGCTGGCGCTCGCCCACCCGTTTCGCTGGGATGATTTTGTTATCGATAGCTCATGGCTCACTTTTGCAATCTCGTCTTTGGGCTTGTGCATTTTTATCTCAACGACTCTTGCTACCACTTCTCCCAAGCTACGATTTGCCAAAGCTTTTGTAGGAGGTCTTGCGTATTTCAGCGTCTGCCACTATTGGCTCGTCTCCGCACTGACTGAGTTTGGAGGCCTGTCTCTTTGGATCGCGGTTTTGGGAGCAGGCTATGTAGCTGCTCACTGCGCAAGCTTCATGGGCATCTGGGCCTTGATTTCGGGCTCACCCTTCTTTCTTCAAAAATCTCCGGCCATCCGATTTTGGTCATGGGCCTCTCTTTGGGTCGGACTGGAAACGATCCGACAATGGATGACTTTTTCCTTCCATTGGGGAGAGCTCGGGCACCACTTTCATCACAGTTCGTTGTTTTTTCATTCCGCCAATATCTGGGGTGCGCACGGTCTCACATTTTTTTGGGTGTTCATCGCATGCGCCTTGGTATCCTTTAGAGATTGGAGCGCTCATCCGCACCAGGTAAAATCTCTGAGTTTATCGTTTGGTTCGATGATTTTGATCATTGTCATTGGCAACGTTTGGGCCCGCTCCATCGAGGCCACAGGTCAGGTCAAGGTCGGCCTGATCCAGCCCAATATCAGTCAGGAGATCAAATGGGACCCCACCAAAGTTGTCGAAAACATTGAAACCCTATTGAACCTCTCGAGCCAAACTGCTGAACAAAAACCCGATTTAATTGTTTGGCCCGAGACGGCCTACCCTCGATTAGTTTCCACTTCGCAACGCAAATTGCCCTTCAGCTCCCAGGTTCCTCTGATTGTGGGTGCGGTCGTTCGAGATGACGGCAGCAATCGAAACTCTGCTCTACTCGTTCAGGGCGAGGAGATTTTAGGGCGCTTTGATAAAGAGGTTTTGGTTCCCTTTGGAGAGTATGTTCCGTTTCAAAAGATTCTCCCTCTAGGAAAACTAGTCGAAAATGTCGGAGACTTTTTACCCGGCGAAGATCAACCACTTCTCGAACTTGCTTCGCTCAAGCTGAAACTCGGCCCACTCATTTGCTACGAAGACACGTTCAATCGATCCTCGGTTGAACGCGTGCGAAAGGGCGCTGATCTCCTCGTCAACATCACGAATGATGCATGGTACGGAAAATCATCGGCTCAGGCTCAGCATACGGCGATTGCTTCATTTCAGGTCTACCAGACGCTGAAGCCCATGGTCCGAAGCACCAATAATGGCCAGACATCCATGATTACACCCTTTGAAAGGTCTGATTTGGAACCCTTTACAAGCTCATCGGTCATCTATGACGTGCCGGTATTCGCGAACTCAAAATCCTTCTATGTCTTGACTGATCCTCCGATGGAGTTGATCTTGTGGCTCAAGTTTGTTAG
>CAZZLQ010000078.1:0-5859 GCA_964655245.1 uncultured Bacteriovoracaceae bacterium
GATGGTTTGTCCCGATTAGGAACAAACCTATACTCTGAATCCGGAACTTCGGGTCAGCCTCAAACGGGATTGCCTGGAACTGCCGGTAAGGGAACTCTTACGTCATTCGCTATTGAGCAGAGCAACGTGGACTTGGCCTCTGAGTTTGTAAATATTATTACTTTACAAAGAGCCTTCCAGGCCTCAAGCCGAACGGTTTCGACGGCTGCTGAGCTTCTGCAAGATCTTGTCAACCTTGGACGATAAGTCTTTGGCTAGCTTAATGGGGGCGCCTCACGGATGAGGGCCCCCATTTTCTTTGACGCCGAGTGGCAAATGCTGCGGTGCTTCTGAAGGCTCAGAGCTTTTCGATGGAGCGATGGGTCTGATCACGATAAAATAAAGTGGTGTTGTTTCCTCGTCAGATCACGGATGTATCTGAGTTCGATAGAGCTCTGGTTTTCTTCCAGGGACTCTTGCGTCCCGAACAGCAGTGGAATCTTGCCGATGAATATCCACTAGCCTTTGATCGCTCAAAACCCGAGCAGATGTTTCTCAAGGATATCAATTCCGAGTTGCAGGCGGGATTGGTGACGCTTGAGCGGCGCATTGAGATCGCGCAGGGGCAAAAAGCAAAGGCTCTGTTTGTTGGATCTGTCGTCACCCATCCAAATGCTCGACTCAAGGGATATCAGCGGGAGTTGTTCCATGCTGTGGAAGAGTATGCGGAGAAGTCGGAATTTGATTTTCTTGTTCTGTGGAGTAGCCAAATTCAGTTTTATGAAAAGCTTGGGTTTCGACTCGGAGGCTTACAGGCGACTTGGGGCTCTGCGAATTCTCAGCAGCTTGCTCATTCTCAGATGAAAGTCCAAGTGGGCAGCACAAAGACGATTCCATTCACTCCATCTTTCTTTACCTCATTTGAGAAGCGCTCCTTTCGAGTGGATCGAAGCTTTGATGAAATGAAGCGGTTGTGGGAGATTCCCCAAATGACCGTCGCCTGCACCGAAAATGCCTATGCGCTGGTTGGTAAGGGTGAGGACTTTCACAACATCTGTCACGAGTGGGCGGGACCTGCAGAGGAGGTTCTCAATTGCTTTGATGCTCTTCGTAAAAATGATCCGACCCTCAGAATTCTAAGCCCCGGAGTTGTTCATACCGATGATGAGGCTACTGTGATTCGAAGTCTTGAACAGTCAAATTTTGAGCCGCGGCTTGAGTATCTTGGTTTGTTCTATGCGATCAATCCGGCTTTCAAACTGAGTGGTTTGGATCCTCAAAAGCTGGATTATCCATTTTTTATCTGGGGTCTTGATTCCATATGACCTTACATTTTGAATCCAATATGGAAGTGCTTCGTAAGCGCTATCCGGGGCTTCGTGAATTGACGCCAGCTCATGAGGGAGAGTCCAAGGACGAGTTTGTGCGGTCTTCTCTTCAACCAATCGTCAAGAAGCTCAACCATCGTCGGGGGGTCGGCGTCTTCTTGGTGGAGGGTGTCGGGCAGGGTGAGTGCTTTGATTGGTTGCAAGATTATCTGAGCAAGGACGAGAGTATCTTTATTGTTGTTGAGCCTGATGATGCGCGCTTTGCCAGCCTCTGCAGAGCGCGAGATCTTCGGCCAATTTTTGAGAATCGGCGTGTGCAAATTATTCTCTCAGACAAGCTGAGTGAATTCTCCTCGCAGATTCTGAGTTCTTTCAATAAGCGCCGAGCAGCATTACTTCCTTTCTTAACAGTCATTCGATCGCCCTTTGTGCGGTCTGAGGATCACTCGTTTTTTGATCTGTGTGAGAAGCAGCTTGAAAACAATCTGGATCTTTTTTCATCAATGACAGGATATCGACAAGATGGACTGACGGGACTTCGCTACTTTGTTCAAAATATTCCTTGGATCGAAAGTAGCGGTGGCATCTCAGCGTTTGAAAACAAGTTTTCTCATGCATCGGCAATTGTAGCCTCAACGGGGCCGTCGCTCAGCAAGGCTCTTCCGCTCTTGAAGCGATTGCAGGAAACACACGTCATCATTGCAGCGGACGCTTCACTTAAAATTTTATTGAAGGCGGGTATACAGCCGCACTTTGTTTGTACCCTCGAGCGAGAGCTCGCCTCGAAGCCCTTTTTTGATGGCATTGAGGCGAGTGCTGCGACAGCACAACTTGTGGCGTTTCCCGAAGTTCCCGCGGAGGTGATTCAGGCCTATGCGGGACCAAAGCTGGTGGCATATCGCAAGCAGCTTTCTCACTTGTACTTTGAGCAGCAAGCGCCGCGTGGTGTAATCGGTGCGGGCCATTCCGTGGCGCATATGTGCATGCATTTGGCCGCGTATCTGGGATGCAAGGATATTGCTCTTGTGGGTCAGGATCTAGCATTTGATCCCGATTCGTTAAGCACTCATGCAGAGAATGTGGCCTACTTTTCTTGGTCACAAGCCAACTCCCAAGATGATTTGAAAGCTCGTCTGGCGGAAGAGAAGGATCAGCTCTTTTGGATGCCTGGTAACTTGCGCGAGCTAGTTCCCACTCGCGGCTACTATATTGTCTTTGCTTGGGAGTTTGGAGCTCAGGCTGCCAGCTTGAATGCCAAAGTGGTCAATTGCACAGATGGGGGAATGAAGATTCCCGGGATTGCTTGGCAGGATTTCGCTTCATGGATTGAGCAATCTTCTCGGGCTGTCGATTTGGAAAAGATTTTTTTGGCTGGAAGTCCAGGAGAGCAGAAGGGAAAAATTGATTTGAAACCTTTGATTCAATCGATCAAAGCTTGGGAGCAAAATCTCTCGAATCAGTCTTTTGTTCTTAAGGCGCTTGGCGCACAAAGTAATCCGAGCTCGAGTGACCCCTTTCTCGCTCAAGCCGTTGAGATTCTCAAAATCTTGAAGAAAGATCATGTCATCGAAGCCTTCGCTCAGGATATTTTGGGCAAGGAACTCATTCCCTCGGAAACCAAGTTAGTGGGAATTGAGAGGCCAGAGGAGATGAGCGCAGAGGATCTTCGATCGCTCGCGGCCTATTTTGATCTTGTCGTTTCTGGCCTGTCCGACTCGCGCGCTGTGTTGACGCAAAAAGCCAAATAAACTCAGGTGGTTAGACGCGTGGGGGCGGCAAAAACTGTTCACCGCCTAGTCTATTGATTTTCCTCACAGAAGGAGAAAGTTTGCCGATCGGCAAAAATATCTCTTCGGAAGTTTCGAGCCTTGCCGATGGGGAGACTGAACTTTGCCGCGAGAAATTGCGGCATCGCTCAAAAAGTTGCCATGGAATGGTTTTACATCCATCTCCAGACCGCAATGGTCTGGGCTACCTAAGGAACAGGAGTAGCATCCACTATGGGACTAAGAATCAATACAAACGTATTGTCCATTAATGCTCAACGTAACTTAAACACAACTTCGAAAGCACTCGGTAAAGCCTTGGAGCGATTGTCATCTGGTTCTCGAATCAACAGAGCCGGGGATGATGCCGCAGGCTTGGCCATTTCAGAGGGCTTGCAGTCGCAGATTCGAGGACTCAAGGTCGCCGTTAGAAACTCTAACGATGCGATCGGATTCTTGAACACTGCGGAAGGTGCGCTTTCTGAAATCACCAACATTACTCAACGTCTCCGTGAGTTGGCCATTCAGGCAGCCAACGGAACTTTGTCTGTGACGGATCGAAACTATCTTGAATCAGAAAAGAACGCTCTGATCGAAGAGTTTCAGCGAATCGCCAGTCAAACTCAATTCAACGGTGTTTCACTGTTGGATGGATCTTTCCAGACCACAGCTCTTCAAGTCGGTGTGAATAAAGGTGAAATCATCAACTTCAAAATCGGTGATGCCAGATCGTCATCCATTGGTGCTTTGGCATCGATTTCCGGTGCACAGGGACTCCTGACCGATTACTCATCCTATAGCTTGTCGATCAATGGGGTTGCAATTGATCAGCCCACAGCGACCAACGATAATCTCTCAACCATGGGAAATTATTTTTCAGCGATTGCGATTGCTAGCCAAATTAATGAGAAGAGTTCCCAGACCAACGTTAAGGCTGAAGTCCAAGACACTGTTGTTGTGTTTCAAGACACTGTTTGGTCATCCTTTAACGGAACCATCGATGCCGGATTTAAGATTAATGACGTGACGATCTCGGGAACGGGCGTGAATACGGCTCAGAAGTTTGTTGATGCCGTTAACGATTTCAGCAACTCGACGGGTGTTAAGGCTCGAATCAAAGATGGCACGACTGATGATATCGAGCTTGTTGCCGAAGATGGACGTAACATCGAAGTGAACTTTTCCTCCTACAACGGAACTGTTTCGGTCGGAGGAACTCTATCTCAACTCGGTATGTCCACTCTGGCAGGGGCATTGCTCGCGGATACGGATAACTTTGGAGGCCTCAGCGCTAATCCGGGAGGCGTGGGTGCCACTCTGTACTCAGGTACCGGTGGAGTTTCAGCTTCCATCACGGTTAGTACGGCCTTTGTGGCAACTACTGCCGATATCGCAGGTGGCGTCACTATTCTTCGTTCAGGTGCTGTGAAGTTGATTTCGGCCGATGATATCAATATCACTGGTCCCGCGAGCACGGCACTGCTGGGATTTACTCAAGGCAACTACTCTGTGGATACCAATCAAGCGATCAACAAGATCGACTTGACCACCACTGACGGTGCTGCAGATGCGCTTTCCGTTGTTGATGCAGCCCTTCAGCAGATTACTGCTTTAAGAGCTGATCTCGGTGCGGTTCAAAACCGACTCGAGTCGACGAGTAATAACATCAGTATTACACTGGAAAACATTTCCTCAGCGCGAGCTCAGATTAGAGATGCTGATATCGCTGTGGAAACTGCAGAATTGACTCGATCCCAAATTCTGCAACAAGCCGGTGTCGCTGTGTTAGGACAGGCCAACGCAACTTCACAAATTGCGCTTTCATTGCTGCGATTTTAATCAAGCATAGTGGGATGGGAAGCCCCGGCGATTCTGAGAGCATCAGGATCGCTGGGGCCTAATTTGGGGTAAGACCCCAACGCAGTAAAAAAAGACAATCTGTTGAGGAGGTGTTTCTTGGAATTGAAGCAGGAATATAGAGGAATGGAATTCGCTCAAGCCCAGGAATCCGGTCTCGTCGAGATCCGGTTGTTTTGGGAGGGAGCTCAAGATTTCACTTCCGTTTTGACACCTGAGGCGATGGTTCAAACTTGGGAGGCGGAAACCCAGGGCTCAGGCGTCGAAAGACCGCTGGCGAGTATCGAGCTCGATATCTCGATTTAGCGCAGAGATAAGTTTGTGGGCGCTTTTGCCCATGAAAAATCAAATAATCCATCGATCAAGCAGGGGGGCGTTCTATTGAACGCCCTTTTGCTTTTTTATGGGGTCACGTCTCACCTCTGCACTACCTGACCCCATCATCTATCGTTATCTAGCGCGAGTCAGCGAGCGTCCCCGCTGAGCACTCCATAAGAGGGGCCATCTAACTGCCAAGCCTTGGCGTGCCTCCCTATGTTTCGGTGCCTCGCACCTGATCCTGCGCATCATGACGCGGCGCCCCATCAAAAAAATTTTTTCTTCTATCCTTATGAATTTACTCAAGATGCAGCGCATCTGACGCAGCAAGCTAATGCTGTGCTTCATTAAAAACACCATCATCCGAAAGCAGAATCAAAGGAGCGTAGCGTCGCTACACTCAAGGCGGCCATAGGATTGGCGATTTGGGAACTCTGTCATAACGGAGAATTTTATGGGTCTACGAATCAATACGAATGTTCTATCGATTAACGCTCAGCGCAATCTGAGCTCAACCACAAGGTCGCTTTCTCGAGCGCTCGAACGTCTGTCATCTGGATCTCGAATCAATCGAGCGGGAGATGATGCGGCGGGTTTGGCTATCTCGGAAG
>CAZZLQ010000079.1:0-5826 GCA_964655245.1 uncultured Bacteriovoracaceae bacterium
CTTTCTCGGGATCGCCTTGAGGACTCGCTTTGAATGCCTCAATCGCCTTCTCCAGGCGATCTTTCATCTCAGGCTGGCGCTTAAAGAAAGCTTCAATGTTCTTTTCAAAAATTGGGTTCATAATCCCTCACGTTTCATAAGCTCGCGAAGATCCGCGGGCGCAAGCCAGTGGTCATTGGTATGAGAAATGTATTGAAAGCCGTCAGGCAGTGCCTTGCCTTGATGTGCATCCTTGGACCACCATGGCATTTCTGGCTCAACGACGAAGCGATCGGAGAGTTCTACCGCATGCCGAGCTTCATCAGGTGTGATCATCACTTCATGAAGTTTCTCGCCAGGCCGGATCCCAACAAAGTCTAGTTTGGCATCTGGATTCATCGCCTTTGCAAGATCCACAACCTTCATACTGGGAATCTTCGGAACAAAGATCTCTCCGCCCATCATCATTTCAGCAGAGCTTCGTACAAATCGAACTGCTTGGGCCAAAGTAATCCAGAATCTTGTCATTCGCTCATCAGTGATTGTGAATTGTCCTGATGCCATCTGTTCTTTAAAAATGGGAATCACGGATCCGCGAGATCCCACTACGTTTCCATATCGGACGCATGCGAGGCGAGTGCGCTTGGGTCCTACGTAGGCATTCCCTTGAACAACAATCTTTTCCTGGCAAAGCTTGGTTGCACCATAGAGGTTGACCGGATTAACAGCTTTGTCGGTGGAGAGTGCTACGACCTTCTCAGCTCCACAATCAATTGCCTGATTGATGATGTTCTGAGTCCCGATGATGTTTGTTTGAATAGCTTCGAAGGGGTTGTATTCGCAAGCTTCCACTCTCTTCATGGCGGCTGCGTGAATGACAATATCAACGCCTCGGAGAGCGCGTTCAACTCTCTCACGATCTCTGACGTCCCCGATGAAGTATCGAAGACTCGGATGATCAAATTCTTTTCGCATTTCGTATTGCTTAAGCTCGTCTCGGCTGAAAATACGAATAACGGCAGGTTTGAGATGCTCTAAGGCATAGCGGACGAATGCTTTGCCAAAGGAACCAGTTCCCCCAGTGATGAGGATCTTCTTAGTGCTCCAATCGATCATACTTAATAGTAGCACCAAAGACTTCATTACATGATGCGTTAAGTGCTTTTAAATGTGAGATGACGCGCTGAAAATTCAATTGATGTTAGGAGTCAATCAGCCTTGGTTGATAGACTTTTGATTGTGCAAACGATTCCATTTATTTTTCGTTGTGATGCATCGAGTGAAGTGGGTTGGGGACATTTCCGCCGCTTGTATGCTCTGGCAGAAGTCGCTCAGCAAACGGGACGCTTCAAAATCTATTTCATCACTCGAGCTTTGCCCAAAAGTTTAGAAAAAAAGCTCACAGAGATTCATGCGATTCATCACAAGATAGCAGACGACGCTAGCCTTGATTCTGAGCTGGCTTCCGTGCATGCGTTGTTTGATCTAATGAGCAAAAAGAACGTTATTGTTTGTATTGATAATTACGATTGGAAGAGTGAATTTTTTGAGGAGCTCAAAAAAGACCCCCGAGTTTGCCTTGTGGCTTTTGATGATGGACAAAGTAGGCACTATGTTTGCGACTTTTTGATTAATCAAAATCTCGATGCGGAGAAGATTTCGTTTTCCGCCTCCAACGATTGTCAGCAATTGGTGGGACCTCAGTATGTGATGATTCGCGATGAGATTCACACGCTGCGTCAACATCCCACAGAGAGAATGGCGGAGATGTTTCAGTTCGTCGTCACCTTGGGTGGTGGGGACCGCTGGGGGCATGCTCTTAAGGCAATCGAGGCTGCGAAGCTTTCGACAGCCAAGTATGAAACGCATGTTGTGGTGGGTTCCGGATGGCCTCACGTTGAGAAAGCTCGACGACTCATTGGGAATCATCCTCGGATTCACCTCTATGAGGACCCCTCATTCTTTCCGCAACTGATGGCTCGTGCCGATCTGGCTCTTTGCGGGGGTGGGAGTACCACCTATGAGTTGGCTTACCTGGGAGTTCCCATGCTGATGACGTCGCTTGCTTCCAATCAAACTCGAATTGCGACGGCTTGGGCCGAACGAGGTGTCGGGGAATATCTCGGACCAGCAGAACTTGTGACGGCAGAGATTCTCGTTGAGAAGATTCACTATTGGATGGAGCGTGACCAGGAACTTGAAAATCGAGGGGTCTCTGCTCAAAAGATGATCGACGGTCGTGGTAAGTTTCGAGTTCTCGAGAAAATCTCAAAACATCTTGGTGTCCGCTAGATCCGCGAGCTACTTTAGAAACTTTTTAATGGCATTCTTATGCTCTTCGTACGTCTTTGAGAAGTGATGGGAACCGTCTCGTCGTGACACAAAGAAGATATACTCGGTCTTTTGGGGATAGATGGCAGAGTGAATCGCAAGCAGACTGGGGTTGCAAATCGGAGTCATCGGAATTCCCTCCGTTTGATAAGTGTTAAAGGGTGTCTTTCGGAAGAGATGATCACGAGTTACCCTGCCACCATAAGGTAAAAGATCATAGACCGCTGTGGGATCACTTTGGAGTTTCATTCCCTTGGCCATCCGGTTGTGAAATACGCTTGAGATCACTCCCATTTCAGCAGCCAGACCCGTCTCTTTTTCAATCACCGAGGCCAAAATCACAGACTCATGAAAGCTGAGATTCGTCTTCTTGGCTTTTTCCAAGTAGTCCTCAGGAATCTTTGACCAGAACATATCCACAAAGGTTCGGATGATTGATTTCACGCTCTGGCCTCGTGAGAGATAATAGGTCTCAGGAAAAAGGTAACCCTCAACGGTGAAGCTCGGAATATTCAGCTCCTCAATGAAAGATCGATCCCATGCCGCTTCCAAGAATTGGAGGCGATCGACCAACCCCGCATCATCAAGCGCCTGAGCGACTTGAAACATGGTTGCTCCTTCTAAAATCGTGAAACGATGAAGCTTGACCGATGAGCCCGTCACGACATTCAGAATCTCCCATGAGGTCATCAGAGTGTTAAGTTCGTACTCCCCAGCCTTGAGCTTTCCGGATTTTCCTGTGAGGCGGCCCACATAATAGAAAAAGTCATAAGACCGAACGAGCCCTCCATCCTTGAGGCGAGCTGCAATGGATCCAAACGATTCGCCGGCATCGACATTGAAAGAAAGGAATCTTCGAGCGTCCGTTGGTGATGAATTCAGAACGGAAAAAATCACCATGGAAGAGGCGGCAATGAGCCCTACGATCAAAAAAACACTGGCTAGATTCCTATTCCTGCGCACGAATGAATTCCTCTAAAAACAAGGCTGCCGCAATCGCGTCCTTTTTCTCACGAGCTGTTTTTGATCGAGCCTTCACCCCATGTTCCCGGAGAATATCCATAGCATCTCGAGTGGAAAGACTTTCGTCAAATGAGTAGATCGGAAGCGCAAAATTCTTTTGGAGCGTTTCAATCCAAAAATAGGAGTTCTGTGTGCTTTGAGTCTCTTTTCCGGCCAAAGTGGTGGGTACTCCCACAACGACAGCTTCGATTTTATGATCTTGTAAAATCTTTTGAAGGGCGACCAAATCCTCCTTAAGAGTCTTACGATGCAAAATATCCAGGGGGCTCGCTAACTGAGAAAGGGGATTCCAAAGAGCCATGCCGATTCGCTTTGACCCGATATCAAGAGATAGAAGGCGCATTTGCTTGGTACTCTTTTGATTTGCCATGATGATCAAATCCATTCAACCTGTTGACTATGAAAGCTTATCTCTCTGTTTCGATTGTTTCACTCTTGTTTTTGGCCTTTTTAACAAATGGATGTGGTCCTCGAGCTTTTACAAAAGGACAGTATGATGATCCTAATAAGGTCATCCTGCTCGATGACAAGTTTGGCGAGAACGATATGCAGTTGGTTGCCAATCAATTGGTCAGCTCATTGGTTGAATATGGTGAGGTCAAAAATGCGACCCAGCCTCCTATTGTGATGGTCGGGACCGTTCGCAATCGAACATCAGAACATATCGATGTGAAGAGCCTTACGGACAAGATCCGCACAGCTTTGATTAAGTCTGGAAAGTTTAGATTCTCGGATAAGACTTCTCGAGATGAAGTCGCAGAAGAATATGAGTATCAATCGGGTGGTCTTGTTGATCAAAAATCAGCGGTGCGCAAAGGTAAGCAGGCTGGTGTGCAGTATTTGATTACGGGAGACATTGGCTCGAATATCCAAGAAGTTGGTAAGGACAAAATGATTTTCTATATTGTGACCATGAATCTCACGGACCTGGAATCAAATTTGATCGAATGGTCGGATAATAAAGAAATCCGCAAGCGTTACAAAAAGCGATCGACCGGCCTTTAAGGCTAGCGGTTTGAGAATCCATTGAAACATCTCAGCTATCTTGTTGCGATCGTGGCTTTCTTTTCTGGTTGTGCAAAGACCTACGAGAAGTCAGCCGTTCGAGCCTGGGATTTGATGGCCGATCAGCGACAGGCGAGTGCTTTGAAGCTCTATGAGTCGGATGTGACTCGTCCTCAAGACGAACTTCTGCGCTTGATGGATGAGGGTATTCTGCTGAGAACCTCGGGACAGTTCAAAGAGAGTAATGAAAAGTTTTTTGCTGCTGCTCGATTGATTGAGGGAAACGGTTATGTGAGCCTCTCTCAAGAGGCGGCCCGATTACTCACGGATGAGAATCAGAAGGCTTACCAGGGCGAGGACTTCGAAAAAGTTCTGGTTCATCTTTACCTGGGGCTTAATTTTGTTTCGCTCAACGATGACGAAGCCGCACTTGTTGAAACTCGAAGGGTGAATGAGATCCTTTACCAAATGATCTCTGAGGGAAAGAGGCCCTATGAGCTCAATCCCTTTGCTCGTTATTTAGGAGCCATGCTGTTTGAGAAAGAGAAGGAGGTGAACGATGCATTCATCGCCTATCAAAATACCTATGACATCAATCCTCTTCAGATGCGGCGATTTGAGACTTTAGGACTCGATCTTGTGCGCACCGCCAAGCGCTTGGGGTTTGATGATGAATTGGCCAAGATTCAGACCGCCTGGGGTGACAATGTTGTGAAGCGCGGTCTTCAGTCAGTTGCCGAGAAGCAGGGCTCCGTGGCTTTGCTTTTTGAGGTCGGGAAGAGCCCACAAAAAATTTCTGAAATTGAGCGGCGCTACCAAAAATCACAGTCGGGAACGATGGCGGAAGTCATCATCCCTCTACCAGTTTATCAGAGACGCTGGGCAAAGATTCATTCGGCTCGCCTCGTAGCTGTAGGCGAAGAGTCGGCTGAAGCGATTGCTCAAACTCTCTATGATATTGAAGATTCAGCGGAGAAGTTTTTGGCAGATCGCCGAGGGCGGCTGATTGCACGGGCCCTTCTTTCGGCGGGTGTGAAGGTGGGAGTGGCTGCTGCCGTGGGTAAGGCAACCGACAGTAAAGATCTAGGAAACTTGGCGGGACTCTTGCTGCTCGCCTCGGCTCAAGCCGATACAAGATCGTGGCTTTTACTGCCGGGGAATCTTCAGGTTGCAAAGTTGTTTCTTAAGCCAGGACGATACGAGCTGAGAATTGAGTATCTCTCTGCATCCGGGAAGATTGTGGATTCAGAGAACTTAGAACCGATCGCTGTGAAAGCCTTTGAGACGACTTTCATTCAGCGTCGGTCCTTCAAATAGGTTAGAATTGGTAGCAGAAGCGAGCGCCGAGATTGTTGAGATCATCAGCTCCCAGCACGGAGGCAAAGGTCCAAAACAGACCAATACCGATGGAATCGCTAAACATAAAGTCGCCACCCACTCCAAAGGCGATCAAAAACTTGGCTTCGCGGCTGACCAAATCGAGCAGGC
>CAZZLQ010000080.1:0-5822 GCA_964655245.1 uncultured Bacteriovoracaceae bacterium
GTTGTACTCCAGAATAGGGGAGAGCCCGATTCCAGGCACAGCTTTTCCACAGAGTAACTTGGGCCGAACGGCAAGTTCGTAGAACATTTCGTCAACGACTCTGCGGAACAAGTGCTCACCAAAGTTTGAGATCTCTGTTTCCTCATTTACAAACAAAATGCGCCCGGTCTTTCGAAGCGAAGATTTGATCGCATTCCAGTCGTAGGGAATCAAAGTTCTCAGATCGATGACTTCCACGTCGGCTTGTCCATTGGCTTTCATTTCTTCAGCGACATCCAAGCAAATCGGAGCCATGCGACCATGGGTCACAATAGTGAGATCGGATCCTTCTTTCGAAATCTTGGCCTGACCTAGCGGAATTGAGTAATCCTCAAGCTTCGGCCACTTCGCCTTCCATTTGGATCGATCGCCAATCGGAGCGTCAATCATGTCCTTCAGAGCTTTTTCATCGGAAGGTTCTCCCGGAATCAAGTCGCGTCCTTTGGTTCTAAGCAAGGCTTTGGGTTTCAAATACAAAACTGGGTTATCATCTTTGATTGCAGACAGCATCAAGCCGTAAGCATCCAGTGGTGTTGAGGGACATACCACCTTCATTCCGTGAATCTTCGACGCAATCGAATCAAAAGAGTGAGAGTGATAAATCGACCCATGAATTCCTGATCCCGTCGGAGTCATGATGACGATCGGGCAAGGAAACTTTCCGCCGGAGCACCACAATGAGTTTCCAGCGAGTTTGAGCAAATCGATCGTATTGAAAATATAGTCGACGAATTGAATTTCAGCGACGGGTCGTTGTCCTGCCCAGCCAAGGCCAATGGCAGCTCCTACAATTCCTCGCTCATCAAGAGGTGAGTTCCAAGCAGTCTTCAATCCTTGAGTGACGGTAAAAACCCCACCCAATGGAGCTCCAACGTCTTCACCAAAGATTTCAGTGACGCCTAAATTTGATTCTCCGTAATGGAGGGCCATTCGAATGGCCTGTGCCATATTCGCCATGACTTAGCTTCCGCCTTTCTTGGGATAAGTATCATCCAGGCCCTCAGCGAAAACGCCGTGCCAAATATCATCAGCCTCTGGATAGGGCTCTTGTTTGACTTGGGCAAAGTCAGCATCCGTTGAACGACGTGTATCGTCCCAGATATTTTGAATTTTGGACTTGGAGAGAATATCTCGAGCCATGAGCTTCTCTTCAAAAATTGAAATGCAATCCGGCTCATCCACTCGGTTGGCACCCGAGGAAGAAGAGTGCCCATGAAGGCGAGACGTCATCACTTCAAGCAGATACGGTCTGCGTTGAGTTCGCACGTACTTCATCGCCTCTTGAAGAGCGAACCAAGACTCAATGGGATCATTTCCGTTGATAGTCTTTCCTGGCATTTGGGGGAAAACTTTTGCCCAATCTGAAATGCGTTCTTCACCATGTTGCTCATGAGAAGGAGTCGAGATTCCAAACCCGTTGTTGGTGACAATCATCAAGATGGGAAGAGGCAGAGCGGGACGATTGGCCCAAACCAAACAGGAATGAAAGTCGCCTTCAGCACTTCCAGCGTCTCCACCGTTCACAATCGTCAATCCATCGCCGCCATGGCGAGCCTGGGCGATCGCGGAACCGATACATGTGGAGTATTGAGTTTCAATCGTCGGTGCAATAGGCATCACATTCCACTCGGGAATCGCATAATGATTCACAAAGTTTCGACCGCGGGAATAAGGGTCCGTTGCGGTCGTGCGCATTTGACGGATTGTATCGATCTCTTTGGTGCCCATCGCCAGCATGATGGCACTCGATCGATAGTGCAGATGCAAATAGTCGTAGTCGAGGCCTTGGCCTTTCTTGACCTGCATTCCAAGTGGCACATTGAAGCCTTCTTCACCGGGGCCTCCGATCCAGAAGAATCCATCGCCACCTTTAGACATTTTAATCAATCGCTCTTCCAGAATTCGAGCTCGCACCATGACTTCATGCATTTCCTTCAGAACAGAGGGCTGCATTTTGGTGATTAGAGCATCCGAAAGAGACTTCACTTTATCGCCAATTGTTTGCGCTTTTTTGCTCATAAAATCTTCCGATTAAGTAAGCCGAAACCAAAGGTCTGTCACTATATTAAGTATAGGAAATAACTCGGTATTAGTGGTCTCTGAGGCCTTATTGAGTGATCTTAAATACTTATCTAAAGCCCCTTAATCAATCTGGTAGGGACTTCAGAAATCGAACCGTATAGCTCACTCCAGAGGCCAGGGCGGTAATCACCGAAATGAAGAGCAAAATCTGGCCGGCTCTAAACAGGGGGGGCCAGTTTAAAAGCAAAAACAAAATGGCAAAAAACTGAATCCAGGTTTTGAGCTTTCCCCATCGGTCAGCGGGCATCACAACCCCGACAGTGGAGGCAATGGATCGAAGACCCGTGATCCCAATCTCTCGACCTGCTGTGATGATGACTAGGGCCGGTGCGACCCAGCTCAAATTCCAATTCTCATAGCTGAAGTCCAATCGTCCCAAATGCATCAACATGATCATCGCAGAGACAATGATGATTTTATCAGCCAGGGGATCTAGCAGCATACCGAGCTTAGACTCATAACCGTAGCGCCGGGCAATCCATCCGTCGATGTAGTCTGATAGTCCCGCAAGAGCGAACACAGCAGCAGCCCAGGAGTTCATTTGATAGAGCATGAAGACTCCAAAGAGTGGAATCGCAAACACCCGACTGACACTCATGATATTAGGTATGAGATAAAAATCAGATTTCTTGATGATGGGGGAGAGCTTCAAGGTCTCCTGCCTTCTGAATCATTTTTGAAGGCAAACTCAAGAGAACCACGAATTCCCGAAATGTGAAACACAATGTCCTTGAGATTGCGAATAGATTCGCGTGGGAAGCGAACTCGATACAGTTGTAGATAGCTTTCGCTGCTATCATAAAAATATCGATTGGCGTCATCTTTCATGGAAATGACCTCAATTCGCTCGGGAGCAACAGTGACTGATGAGTTCGTATCCTCGAGACTCAGTCTCCAGTTGGATCTCTTTTCGTTCAAGTTGTTCCACTTGCGATCACGCGTTCCCATTTGCAAAATGAAAACCACATAAGCCTCATTCTCTTGAAGTTCCTCTTGGGCCAATTTTGTTTCTTCATCGGCCGAAAGGCGCAAGCGTCCCGAGAGTTCTCGGACGTAGGCCCGGCGAAGATCTTCATTCCAGAAAGTCACTCGTGCCGAAAATGAGGGCATGAGTTCCGTATGAGCTCGTTTGAGTGCTGTGTTTTTGGAGAACACTTCGCCGTAAGTATGATCTCCAACGATTGGATCAAGGAGAGATTTCGGCGCGAGCCCGCGATCTCCCGTCTTTGAGCTCTGGCAGCTCGAGACGAATGCACAACCTACGAAAATAAAAAGCAAAAAGCCCCACCGCATAGTGGAACTAGATTATGAGAAGTCGGAGCGTCGAAACAAGCTATAAAGTTGGAAGCCGGCTTTCTCAATATTTTCGCGGCCTCCCTCTTCGCGGTCGACAACGGCCGCAATCCCTAAGACCTTCCATCCAAAGTCTTGGACCTTTCGGGCAGCCTCAAGACTTGAGGATCCTGTGGTGACAACGTCTTCAACCACGACCACCGAAGCCCCAGACGGGAGGCCATGACCGCCTTCAATCAAGCGGCCTAAGCCATGTCCCTTGGCCTCTTTCCGAACAATGAACGCATCGATGGGGCTACCCGCTTGAAACGAGGCAATGGATGCGGCAGTGGCGAGTGGATCAGCTCCAAGGGTGAGGCCTCCAATAGCTTTAGCATCTTTAAAATAAGTGCGAACGATTTCAAAAAGGCCCTGACCAATCAAGAGCGAGCCCTCAGCCATGAGACTGACTCGCTTTACATCGATATAAAAATCCGAAACGCGACCGGACGCCAAAGTGACGGTCTTTTTTTCGTAAGCCTTTTCCTTGAGGATTTGCAAAAGTCTCTTGTTCATTTGAATAAGCTTCCAATCTTGAGTGCTAGCGTTTTGTCTCCTGAAACTTTGAGTTTTCCGGTCATCACTGCCATCACCACATTGAGCTCTCGCTTGAGAATTTTGTAAAAATCCTCTCGGGAGATCTTGATGGTGCAGTCAGGAGCGGCATGAGCTCCTGCTTTAATTGATTTTTCCTTGGAAGCCGTCAGATCAAGATGCCAAATGCCTTCTCCAATCTCTAATTGGTAGACGCAGTAAAAATCCTCAACGGACTCAGGACTCTCCTGCAGCTTCTTGTTGAGTTTCACTTCTAGAAATTCAGAGACGTTAAAATCTTCGAGTGGCATGGGTACTTCTCAAAGCTTTGGGGGGTTGAAGAATCTCAGCGGCAATAATCACCTGAGCAGCACCTTGGGGAAAGAGCAGCTTAGGCAATGAGGCCGGCGAACTTGTTTGTCCGACTCGGCGTCGCCCTTCCTCAGCCAGCTGAGCGAGTTCCCGCTTTCGGACCGCGGCCATTTGCTCCGCGGTTGACAGAGGAGCAGCCTGATAAGCCTCGGTCATCGCGTGCTCTGCCGCGGACGAATCAGCCGTAATCTCCTCAAAATCCTCCTCTTCGATGGGCTGCTGGAGAATCTGTTCTATGAGATCTTTCGCAGTAAGGCCCTCTTCAGAAACTGCTTCGATAGGCTTGGGTGGAGTCTGGACTTGAGTGGTTGTGGGCGACGAGACGGGAGGAGCAGTTCGAAGCCGCTCCTCGCGCTGTCTCTTAATCTTTTCGCGCTGCTTGGCTTCGCGAATTCCGCTAATCACCCAAAGCGCGACGATAAACAAGCCGATCCAAAATTTAAACTCTTCACCCACGAATCAATCCTTATGTCGTGCTCTTCTCAGTTCCTTTGGTCGAAGATGCAATGCCCTGTCGCATATCAGTATCGGCCATGACATTTCGCATCTGATAGTAGTCCATCACTCCGAGACGGCCTGATCGGAAAGCTTCGGCAATAGCCATTGGCACCTGGGATTCGGCCTGAATCAAGTTCGCTCGCATCTCTTGGGCTCGAGCCACCATCTCTTGCTCAATCGCAACGGCCATCGCGCGTCGTGACTCCGCCTTGGCTTGAGCAATGTTTTTGTCAGCGATTGCCTGATCGGTTTGGAGCTTGGCGCCGATATTTTCTCCGACATCCACATCGGCAATATCGATCGAAAGAATTTCAAACGCTGTTCCAGCATCCAATCCCTTTTGCAAAACTGTTTTGGAGATTTTGTCTGGATTTTCCAACACATCTTTGTGGCTCAAGGCCGAACCAATGGTTGAAACAATCCCTTCGCCCACTCGAGCGATGATCGTCTCTTCACCTGCGCCCCCGACGAGTTTGTCAATATTAGCGCGGACTGTGACTCGAGTAATGGCTTTCAATTGAATCCCGTCCTTTGCAACGGCGGCAATCACAGGAGTCGTGATGACTTTGGGATTCACCGTCATTTTGACAGCTTCCAAGACATCTCGACCTGCCAGATCAATAGCGCAGGCTCGCTGAAAGGTGAGGTTGATATTTGCTTTGTCAGCGGAAATCAAAGCTTGAACGACTCGCCCAACATTTCCTCGCGCGAGAAAGTGAGTTTCAAGTTGGTTTGTAGAAAGCGGAATTCCCGCTTTGATCGCGGCAATTCGAGAGTAAACGATGATCTTGGGATCAACCCCCCTCAATCTCATTCCGATCAGTGCAAAGATCCCCACGGGAGCACCCGAGAGGAGCGCCTGAACGAAGAGGCCGACCGGCACGATCCACACGAGGAAGAAAAAACCAATAATACTGACAAGAATGAGAATCCAACTAAACTCCATGAGGAGCTCCTTTCTTAAA
>CAZZLQ010000081.1:0-5433 GCA_964655245.1 uncultured Bacteriovoracaceae bacterium
AAGGCTGGTTTACGTAAAACAGCAGATACATTTCGTTCTCGACATTCAGATTCCCCAGCCTCTTTGGAGTGTCTTTGCGGAACCCAAAATTCAGATTCTTGTTGGAGACTGGAATTTCTTTAACGCCTTTCCGATCGAAGTTGATTTACTTCTCGGAGGTGGTGCCGGAATAATAAGGGAGCGAAATGACATCGACCAAGAGGGCAAGTTTAAGATCTCTGGCTTTTGGAGCGTTGAACAGCGTTTGCGCCTCTTCTCCCATTCGGGCCTTTATCTTCGCTTCCTTGGGCATCGTTCTGGCACCTTTGTGGGCGGTGGATTCAACTTCTCGTTCTGACCTTGAATCAGTCTCACCGGGAGATCCGAATTTCCGCTGGTCCATCGAGGAACTCATGAAGGTCCGCTATGTGGAGCAAAACTGGCCGAGTTTCTTTGCGTATGCGCAGTACTATCGATCTCAATTTTCATCTGCAGGCCTGAGCAAAGTTTCGATGCTTGAGGGCTTAGCACTTCTTCGACACTGCCAAAATGATTTACTCGGAAGTCTCCTTCTGGAATGGAAAGGTCAGGCGTGGTTTTCAGAGGGGGTGGAAAAGCAATTAGTGGCGCTTTCTCGCACGCGCTTCAAAGGTAAAGAAGCGCCCTCAGCATCTGCTGAAGGAAAACTCTACTGGAAAGGTGCATCCCTCAAGAAGTCTCATGCTCGAGAGCTCAACAAAGGTCATCCGCGGAATTTTTATCTAAAAGTGGAGAATCAATGCGACGAATAATCCACAGTCTTGTTTTGATTTGTTTTGTCTTAACGATCTTTCCCACTGAGGTCTGGAGCAAAGAAAGTTCCTCCAGTTTGATGGCTCAAGCTCTGGAGAAGATCCAGGCCGGCGATAAGGTGCAGGCTGTTAGGCTTCTCAGTCGAGCCTATGATTCATCTCAAGACCCTGAGGAAATCAAAGCGATTGCAGCGCTCATCATCGACACGTCAGGAGCTGACTATCCGAAGCGGGAAAACTTCCTTGTCTATCTGACTCGCAATGCCCGAGAGAGTGCGGACCACTGGAAGTGGCTTAAGGAGTTGGGGGATCGTCACTTTGATCGAGGTCAGTTTGATAAGGCCGAGGACTTCTACCTTCAAGCTCAAGCCAAAAGCCCTGAGAAAGGGTTGATTGAACTGAAGCTGGCATTCACCTTTTGGAATCTTAAGAGACGAAATGAGGCCTTTTTGCAGTTCTTAAAGCTCAGCCAAGAAAGTCAATCACCCGAGCTGGTGACACTGACTCAGCAAATCCCCTCATCTCTTGGAAAGCTTTGGTGGGAGCTTGGCCCTCTTCCGCAAGCAACCTTTCTCCAGTTAATGCAGGCGCCTCAAAACTTTTCATCGGCCGTTTTGGATGAGGTTTTTAAGGCCTTTCCTATCACGATCTCACCAACACCCAAGGAAGCTTCGCTCCTCAAGCAGATGAAGGACTCACCAGAGACCCAGCAACGCTGGACTGCGTTTCTCGAAACCGAAGTTTTTTTTCAGGGAAGTCCCTGCTTTTTCTTTGAAAGTATTTTGAGCCCGGGTGACTTTGTTTCGAAGCGAATGCTCACGGCGTGCGCTGATTCAAAAGCTTTACCGACGGGATTGAATCTCGATCCTTTCTTTGAGACGGCTCTCGCACAAACAAACGACGAGAATCTCATGCGGGCCTATCTCAAGTATCTGACTCAGAGATCACGACCAATGGAGGCCGCCTCGATAGCTCTCAAATGGCAGGGGCTTTCAGGCTCATCCAAGACCTTTGTCAAAGCTGTCCATGACTTACTCTTGTCGCTGCCTGAAACTGATTGGAAGAATCTCTATCCGTCAGCCGACGTCACCTCTCTCGAATTGATTGTGACTGCTCATCCCAAGTCGCCCCTGCTCGAGATTCTTCAGACGCTAGATGCCGAGCGCTGGATTGCTTTTGAGGAGGGCCTCTACCGAGAGGGTCAAACTCCCCGATCTGTCATCATGAAGAGGGCGATGCTGACAGCCTCTCAACCCGATCCTGATCTCCATGCGCTGCGTAATCAGGCTTCATCCTTGCTTTTGAAACCTCAGAATGCTGCTGAACGTTCCGCCCAAAAGATTCTCAAAACATTCGAAAGAGTCCAAAGCCAAGAACTTCCTCGAGTTCTTTCGGATGAGTTTAATCAAAAGATGAATCGAGTGATTCGCGAGCTGGATTCACAAATCGCAGCAACTGCCGATCTCCCCGTTCAATGGTTGAAGGTCATACATCCTTTGGTGGGTGAAGGAATTCGAAAGAGTGTCGATCAACTCAACTCTCAAATTGATTCGCTCGAGTTGCCACCCGATGCCACCGGGATTGAAGAAGCGTTTTATCAAAAGAAAGAAGAGATGAAGACGAATCTCAAACAAAAATATCAGGAGTTTTTGACCCCCCAAGAAGGAGCAAAGACATTGCCATGATAATGATGGTCACATTGTTGTTGATGGGTCAGCCGGCTGCCGAACAGCGCCCGGTGATTCGTTTGGATGATGCGCTCTTGCAGGGAGTTTATAAAAGGCCCGCCACGATCGAACTGGAAAGCTCGGAGCTCAATGAAAAGATCCAGGCCTTGGCATTGAAGAACTTGATCGAACTAGAAAAGGAACTGACTCAGCCCGCACCGCCCCCGCTTAAAAAGAAATGATTTCATGGGCTTAGCATCGGCATCCACGGATATCAGCGTTTAGGGTATAGATACATCGGAGTTTTATGATTCGCTGGAAAGTTGAGATTGAGAAAGCGAAAGGACTTCTGCCCACCTCTTTGGAGGTGCTGGGCTCAGGCATTTGCATTTCCGATTTTATGGAAGGACCGCGACTCACCTCTGTTCCAACGCATTCTAAGCGGCGCTCCCTCCAGCAAGACATTTCAATAAGGCAGGATCACAAAAACATAAGAGTGGGCTTTCCTTCCTCGGTGATTCAAATCACGACCGATCAAGGTACGGCATGGAACCAGTCGCAAGAACTCCTCACTCTCAACAATGAGGTAATCCTTCCACAGACTTCGTTTGTTCGATTTGAGTTTCAAAATGGCGATCATCTTCTAGTCAACATCGAGCCCTCGTCATGGCTAAACAAAATCAAGAGCTCAAAAGCCCTCTCCATCACTGCGGGGATTCTGAGTTTTCACCTCCTGCTCCTCGCTCTCCTCAGTCTGCACATTTCTTTCTCTCAGCAGCCGGAGGAGCAAGCTCTTGATATCTCACAAGTCGAGGTGCTCGTGCAGTCTCCTGTCATGCAAAGCAAACAAGCCATAAGCGCAGCAGCGCCTTCGGATCAAAAGTGGAATCAACTTCTCAAGGGAATGAAGCTGAGATCGAGCAAAGTCAGTCTCGCAAGTCCCGATAAAACCGCACCTGAGTTTCCCAAAACAACTGAGTCTTCTCGAAAAGACTTTTTCGGCTATGAGGCCTCGACTCCACAGTTAGTTTCTGCCCCTGGCACCGACATCAACGCTCAGCAAGTTGCCGACAGCCTCCGTCCGTTTCAATCGAAGCTCAAGGAGTGCTATAGTGAGGCACTCTTCATTGACTCTCGCCTGAAAGGTCGAGCCAATCTGATGATTCGTGTGAAGTCAGCCGGGCGTATTGAATCTCTTGAGATTCAGGGCCTCGATGGCTCATCGCAATCTCAAAGCTCTCTTCAAAGCTGCTTCCATCGAGTCTTAAGCTCTGCCCGACTCCCCTCCGCTTCTAGAGACTTTGCAGTCAGTCAGTCGCTAGTTCTCTACCAATAGAGTTTACGCCCCCTGAAAGAGGCTTCCGGCTTCCGGAGTTTAAGGCCTCTTAAAACCCGCATTCCAAGAGCACTTTATGAGGATCCGGGTTTTGCAACGGAGGGACTTCATGCTAAGCACTGCGCGCTTGATGAAAGTCTCTCCTTTGAAAACAACTCTGTTGATGGGCTTCGGCCTGTTGATTTCCTGTGGAGGCCCTGAGGTGATCGTGAATGAAGGCGAATTCACCAAGAAGCTTCCCGAAACCACCAAGGCCGTTGAGCGAATGCAGCCCGTCGTTGAGAAGATCGCGACTGAACAAAAAAAAGAGATCCTCGCCGCTCAATTACACTCACAAGCTGGCTACGTATCCCCTCTCGCCAAGGAGAGGCCCCTAAAAATTCTTTCTTCACGATCCAATTTTTTGACGCTTGCTGAATTTGGCGATAGCTCTGACGAAGACGTCTGCAAGCTCAAGAGCCTTACCCTTTACGAGGAACTGATTGATTCTCAAAAAGTCATTTCAATCGCAAAAACGTTTTCTCGGTGCTCAAAGCCTTCACCCATGCAAATGATCGAAGTCGGACCTGATCAGACGGAAATCATTTTGAATGTTCCAACCTTTTGGACCAGCACAAGGATGGAACTTGATGACCGCATTCACATCAAAACTTTTGGCAAAGACCTCACTATCATCACAGAGCTACTCTCCCTGAATACCTCCATCTCAACGCGAGCCCAAGCGAAAGCTCAGAGTCTCGTGGCCGGTCGCCTTCGGATTGCAAGTATGAAAACCTGGGCAGGACCGAATGCCTTGCTTGATGCTTTGAGCCCAGAAGTTCCAGGTCCTGCATTTGAAAGCATGCCCCCAGATGTTCAGCAGAGAATGGCACAACGCTCTTTCGAAGAAGAATCGGAGTTTGAGCACGACAATATCGAGGAGCCGGCACCACCTCATTCAGCCCAGCGAATGGTGGCAGCATTGATTCGACAGTCGATCCCAAAAGCTATTGGGTTTGCACAAAGGACACCCTCTCTCATCCCGATGGATCGAGCTTATCGAATCCAAGACATCCAAAAGTGGGCTGAAGTGGCCAACCACCTCGAGAGTAAAGAGCAATCGATCATAACGTTCACCAATGGCAAGCTTGAACTCGGTCTCGGCACTCGCTTCAATGGACGAGATAGATTTAAGGCCTCCTTTGAACTCAAACGCTCACAAAAAGCGCCTAGCCCTGGAAGTATTCTCACGATACACCCCTTGCTGCTGCCATGGACGGAAGAAAACCACCTCGAGGCTTCAGGCCTCCATTTGATCTCGCTAGGCGCTCTCAATCGCAAACTCAAAGTCTTTGGCGATCATAAGGAGATTGGCGTTTCTGAGTTCTCTCCTTTTTCAGCGCGCCAAGGAATCAAAACAAAAATCATAACGAAGGCTATCATGACTATGAACATTCATCTTGAGATCCCCGATTCGCCCCAATCTCGAGCCGAGATCAGGCCTATGCTTCAACAACCTGAGAGCTTGGTTGTCACAGAAACTTGGGAAGTCACTCTGGAGGGAAAGCCGGCCAAAACATCACAATCACTTCTGTTGGTGTCCACCCCTGAAGAGATGGATGAAGCAAGCTCAATTCACAGTATTGATGAAATGCTTTTTGAAATCAAAAACTGGAATCTC
>CAZZLQ010000082.1:0-5249 GCA_964655245.1 uncultured Bacteriovoracaceae bacterium
GAGATAAAGGTTTCTCGACCACAGCCAGTGAAGATGGCGAGAGCAACAAAAGATAAAGCGGCTCTAAGCATTAGTCTATTTTAGAGGATCTTTTGCTCCGGAAGAAATTTTTCAGATACTGGGTTGCGCTGTCTCGTTGAGTCGAAAGAGAAATTTTTCGAATTTTGGTGTGAAAGTATCGTTTGGTGTTTCGACCGAATTTTTGAGATGGAGCTAAATAGTAAACGGCTTGGATTCGGCATAGGCGTGCTGCGAAGCGGCACATCATGCATGGTTCAACAGTCACGTAGAGCTGCGCGTCGTCGATAAATTTACTTTTGAGCTTTCGACTGGCTTGGAGAAGACAAAGCATTTCAGCATGAGCAAGGAACGATTTTCGTTTCTCGGTCAGATTATGTGCTTTGGCAATCACCTCTCCGCGATGAACCAAGACAGCTCCGATAGGAACTTCATCGGCAGCAAGTCCTCGCTCTGCTTGCTGAAGAGCAAGCTCAAAAAACGGAGAGTGATTATCTTTCATGGGAGATCTTCGACCAGTCGATTTCAATTTGTCCCCAGGATCTAAGAGCTGCATTCGCCTTTGAAAAATGCTTGCACCCCATGAATCCATTGTGGGCTGACAGAGGGGAGGGGTGAGCCGCTTGCAAGACGAGATGTTGTTCGTTTGTGATCAGGGTCTTTTTCTTCTGAGCAGCTGCTCCCCATAGCAAAAACACAATGGGCTCAGCTCGGGAGTTCAGATGTCGGATGATTTTATCCGTCAGAATCTCCCAGCCTCGATCACGATGAGAAAAGGCCTCGGCCTTTCTGACAGTAAGGACGGTGTTCAAAAGCAAGACACCTTGTGCGGTCCAGCCAGAGAGGTCCGATTTTTCTGTATCAATGGAGCAGCCCAGATCCTGAGCAATCTCTTTAAATATATTTTTGAGGCTTGGGGGTTTGGGCTTTAGGCGATTGGGCACAGCGAAGGAGAGTCCAATGGCCTGCCCCTCTCCGTGGTAAGGGTCTTGCCCCAGGATAACCACTCGGACCTCATCAAAGTCTACAGACTGAAGAGCCGCCATGACATTTTCCTGAGCTGGGTAGACTTCTTTACTCTTATACTCAGTCCGCAAAAAATCGGTGAGCTTTTGAAAGTAAGGTTCATTCGCTTCATTTTGAAGAAGCTTTTGCCAACCGCTGGGAAGATTTTCTGGAAAGCGTTTTCGTAAAGAATTGGTGGAGCAGACCGGGATCGAACCGGCGACCTCGTCGTTGCGAACGACGCGCTCTCCCAGCTGAGCTACTGCCCCTTGTTCTTTATCGGTAACGTTTCGGTTGGCAGAATTCAACTGCATTCTTGGGACTTAGCATAACTGGAAGACACAGCCTATCAAGCTTGAAGGTTCTCGAAGGACTCATCGTCATTGGAAACTCTTGATTGTTCGTGAAAAAAACGGGCCAGCACGTGGTGATGCATTGGCGTGGTGGTCTCGTGCTGGCCCCGCAGTGGTTGATATGTGTTTAATTTTCCAAACTCATCATTTGAAAAACTTGTTTGATGTCTATTGCACATCCGAATCCCCGGGGCGTGCCAATGGCGTTTACGTGGCTTAGTGGTGTTTACAAAGCGTTCACGTATCGTCTGAAGACGGGTTTAAACGCGTCTTTCAGCTCACCATCATTTGCGGACTTCAAAGACAAATTTGGACGTCACCATCCCATTTTTGGGATGGTCCCATTTTTTTGGGCTTTTAAGGGGCCCGGGTGGAAGGGGCATGGGCCTTGCAATCTCGATCCCTATGGTTGTTCGCAGAGGTTTCAGTATCTGGGTTGTTTGCCTGCTTTCTTTACTCACGGCTTGCGGGGGAGCTTATGAAGATGCCTCCTGGGTGGCCCCTTCTTTGACTGACGAGGATCCGGATCGGGGAGATCCTCGAGATGGTACCCTCATTGGCAGTCCCATCAATGATCCAGGAAGCAAGGAGCGCATTATGCTTCGACACAATGGCATTGCCGTTTCCTCAGGGCTCTTGGTTTTTGCGAATCCTCAGAGTGTTTTCGACTGTGGCGCTGGAGTCCATCCGGATATCTCAGCGACTCAGTTCATCATCGATCAAGGACCGACCTTTGAGACCCTGACCCTCAATCAAGACCGGTTGACATGGAAAGATTTGGGCGTTCTCCAGGGGGCCTTCACGATTCAGTGTCTTGCTTTTATCAATATTCAGGGCGTCTACCAGTGGGTCCCATCGGACACCGTGCGGGTGTCATTGAGCAAGGCTCTAGGGCCGGTGACCAAAGACGCTCCTGAAGTCGTCGCACCCCCTCTGCCGGAGTCCTTCTAATGACTGAGGTTTGCGGAGTGAAAAGCGACAAAAATCGTCCCAATCCCGGGCTGATCGCCCAAGGAATCATTTTAAGGCATTTTAACGCCACTTTGGGAGGTACGCCCCTTGCAGTCTGAGGTCATTATGGGAAGTAGCAAGAGCCTGAGCCTTATTGTTCTTATATCTTCAATGTTTCTGTTGGCCTGTGGAACTGGTCAGTTTGATCAAGCCCAATCCTATCGATCAGCCGATGGAGTGGAGACATCAGCTGAAGGCACCTTCACGGGCAGCATCATCAACAACGATCCCAATAAGTCTCTTGTGGTTCAATTTAACTCGGACCCGACGACCGAGGGACAATTGATCAAGCTCGACTCTGATGATGTTCTCAAATGCTCTTTGCGAGATAACTCCCAACATGTGCTCACTGAAGCTAGTTTCGCCGTTGAACTTCCTTCTGGTGCTCTTTATGAGCTTCCTTACAATGCCGTAAATCTTGCGACTCTGTTGCCCTACGGTCTCACGATGAAACTCTCTTGTCGTGGATCCATCGAAGGTCCTGATGGTGTTTTTCAGGTCTCATCAAACTCCGTAAATGTGGCTCTCAGCAGTACTTCCGTCGATATTAATGGTGGGCTCGGAGGTTCGGTGAATGGACTTCAATGAGCTGAGAGTGGAAAAACTTGAACGTTGATCTGAACAACTCGATCATCCTGATTGGCCGCTTCTCCATACTCAGCAAAAATCTCACTTTGAAACTGTCTGATTCGTCGAATCAGCGACTGATATCTCTCAGGCCCTAAGGTGAGAGTGATGGCCCCGATCTCTCGTTCATCTGAGTGAACCCCTCGAATCGATTCAATCGCAAGTTTCATCATTTCACGGTGAAAGCTCATAGCGAGTTGACCTGAAATCATCGGACTCGTTGCGACTCGAGGATTAGCTTGAGTAAGCTTGCCGGACGAGTTTCGAATGAGAAGCCCAAGCACCAAAAGCTTCTGAATCGCTCGCTCAACATCTGAAGGTGCAAGTGCGGGGCGGATTCGTCCGGCAATCCATGTAGAGTCCTCTTTGAAGTTTGCGAGAGCGACCATTTCACGGATCACAGGATAGTACCATCGTGTATAGTATTCAAACTCCGCCTCAGCTAAGGGATGGGCGTCTCTGAATTTTTTAAAACTTAAAATCTTTTTGAAGAGAGACTGCTTCTTCGAATCATCATTGGTTTGATTCCATTCCACAAGCACCAGAAAAAAATCAGTTTCGCCCTTGCTAAGCTTTAGGCCCGCAGCGAGCTTCTTCGCGGTCGACGGCGTGAGTGGGCGCTTACCTTGAATGATGAAGTAGTAGAGAGCGGGAGAAAGTTTGGCTGCTTTACAGATACTTCTGAGAGAATTCTTAGAATCTATTTTGGAGAGTTGCTCGACTCTCTCTGGAATGAAGCGCTTAAAGTCTTCGTACTCAAACACAGTCTTTGTTTTTTGCACCTCAAGCATCTCTGACCTTCATTTTTTCGTGAGCGACGACGCTTTGCAAACACTTTTAATACTCGCTACTTGGGGCTCTGCTTTCATTTTCCGTGATGCGCCCTGCCATGACGAATTGCCGAAGAGGTGTGAGAATAAACATGGGTTGGGGGGGTTCATGTCGCAAGTCATCAAAATTTTCACAGTTCTTTCTCTTGCATTTTCAACAGCAGCGGTCCAGGCGTCGGAAAAAGAGTGGACGATTATGGTCTTCTTGAATGCCGACAATAATCTTGAGTCTTTTGGATTCATGGATATGCAAGAAATGGAAAAGGTTGGTTCAACCAAAGACGTCAACGTGGTTGTTCAGTTTGATCCGATCAGCCCTCGCGGCAGTCAGCGAGTGCTCGTTGAAAAGAGTACAAAGCCCTATTCAAAGACAAACGAGTATCATTCTACGGTTCTTGAGGAGATGCCTGAGCAAGACATGGGTGACTACAAGACGTTTGTGGATTTTGTTGTTTGGGGAATGCGCAGTTTCCCTGCGAAAAAATATGCCGTTGTGTTTTGGAATCATGGCTCTGGTTGGAGCAAAGACGCCCCTTTGTCGGCCAAAAGCATCTCTTATGATGATACCTCGATGACTCATATGACGACCGGTCAGATCGCTCAGTCGATGGCTGAGATTCAAGCTTTGACGGCTCGACGAGTTGATGTGGTTGCCTTTGATGCCTGCCTGATGGCGATGTTTGAGATTGCTGATTCCGTTTCTGAGTACTCAGACTTCTTTGTTGCCTCCGAGGCAAACATTCCTGGAAAGGGTTTTGCTTACGATGATTTGCTTGAAGACTTCAATTCTCGTGCAGACAAATCAGCGCGCCAGCTGAGCCTTGATATGGTTGGCACATACAAAGAGGAATATAGCTCTGCTTTCGGCGGTGTTACGATTGGCGCCATGGAGCTCTCAAAGCTTGAAGGTGTGAAAACCGCGATGGGCGAATGGGTGGGTCAGATGCAGCAAAGCCGAGAAATTTCTCGAGATGAACTTCTCAATATCGCTCGTGATACTGTGGCTTTTCAGGATCCTGATTATCGAGATCTCGGCGATTATCTGAGCCGAGTCGAAGCTGCCTTATTCTCAAAAGATGAGTACTCAGTTTCTATGATCAAATCGACGCAGGATCTTCAGGCTGCCGTCAAAGCCATGGTCATTTCGAATTGGGCTTCTGGAAAATTCGCCAAATCAACCGGGCTTTCGATCCACCTTCCTTATCGAACTCGAGGTTACAGTCCTTGGTCAGCCCTGCACATTCCGGCCAATAAGGAGCGTCGAGATTCGTATATGAATCTTGAGTGGGGCTCGACGACTGCTTGGCCAGAGCACCTTGATCAACTTTTTCCGATCCAATAGGGAGTGCGTTGTAGAGAATCATAATTGCGCTTCGTATCTCTCTGATTTCATTTTGGGTCAATC
>CAZZLQ010000083.1:0-5235 GCA_964655245.1 uncultured Bacteriovoracaceae bacterium
GCCAGATAAGGCAAATCTTCTTCTGGAAGAACTCTTGAGATAACCCCTTTGTTACCGTGACGACCGGCCATCTTATCGCCGACTTCAATCTTTCGTTTGATCGCGATATAGACCTTCACCATTTTGATAACGCCCGGAGGAAGTTCATCCCCACGAGAAAGCTTCTCAATTTTGGATTGCGAAACAAGCTTGATTGCCTCGATCTGATTACTGATCGACTCATAAACAGATCGGATCTTCATTTCTGTCTTGTCGTTTTGAAGAGGAATGCGGGCCCACTCGCCTTCTGAAATACGAGAGAGAGCATCAGCAGTGATCTTGTCACCCTTCTTCAAACCGGCGGAGCCATCTTTTGCAGAGACAGGACCGTTGGCCACTTCACCAACGAGGAAGCCCTGGATCGTCTTGACGCCAGACTCGCGAATAATACGAATCTCATCTTCTTGATCGATCAAAATGCGCTTGGCTTGGAAATCCTCAATGGATTTTGCTCGCGAATCCTTCTCAACGCCTTCCCTCTGGAAAACGCGAGTATCGATGACAGTACCAACAACACCCGGGGGAACTCGCAAAGAGGTATCCTTCACATCGCTGGCCTTCTCACCGAAGATCGCTCGCAAGAGTTTTTCTTCAGGGGAGAGCTGTGTCTCGCCTTTCGGGGTCACTTTACCAACAAGAATATCACCGGGACGCACTTTCGCACCGACTCGAATAATACCTGAATCATCCAAGTTCTTGAGAGCTTCATCGCCGACGTTGGGAATATCGCGAGTAATCTCTTCCATGCCCAACTTGGTGTCTCGAGCGAGAACTTCGAATTCCTCAATATGGATTGAAGTGAAGTAGTCCTCTCGAACTGCCTTCTCGGAAATGAGAATGGAATCCTCGAAGTTATAACCACCCCACGACATGAATGCGACTCGCACATTCTGTCCAAGAGCTAGTTCCCCAAGCTCAACAGAGGGTCCATCAGCGAGGATCTCGCCCTTGCGAACATATTGACCCTGTTTCACCGTTGGACGTTGGTTGATACACGTGTTCTGATTTGAACGAGTGTACTTCATCAGGTTGTAAATCTCGACGCCTGTTGAATTCTCTGCGGCGGAGTAATCAGCCGCGGATGTATCAACTCGCAAGACGATTCGTGCGGAATCAACACTTTCAATCCATCCGGAGTTTTGAGCAACTGCACAGACTCCAGAGTCGGTAGCAACCACTCGCTCCATACCGGTTCCCACGAGCGGAGCTCGTGTACGAACCAAGGGCACTGCCTGCCGTTGCATGTTCGAGCCCATCAAAGCTCGGTTCGCATCGTCATGCTCAAGGAACGGCACCAACGAAGCGGCAACAGACACAATCTGGTTTGGAGAAACGTCGATCAGGTTCACATCCGACGGAGGCACCATGACGAACTCGCCCGACTTTCGAGCCGAAACCAAGTCCTCAGTCATTCGACCCTTTTCGTCGGTCTTTACATTCGCCTGAGCAATAACCTTGTTTTGCTCTTCAAGAGCAGAACAATAGATCACTTCCTCAGTCACTTTGCCGTCTTCTACTCGACGATAAGGAGTTTCAATAAAACCGTAGTCGTTGATGCGAGCGTATGTGGAAAGCGATGCAATCAACCCGATATTCGGACCTTCAGGAGTCTCGATAGGACAGATACGTCCATAGTGAGTTGGATGAACATCCCGGACCTCAAAGCCAGCTCGGTCTCTTGTCAGACCTCCTGGTCCAAGCGCCGACAACCGTCGCTTGTGAGTAATCTCAGAGAGCGGGTTCGTTTGATCCATAAACTGCGACAACTGTGAGGTTCCGAAGAATTCCTTCACAACCGCAGAGACCGGCTTCGCATTGATCAACTCGTGGGGCATCAAAGTCTCAAGCTCTTGCAAGCTCAACCGCTCTTTGATGGCTCTTTCCATACGAACCAGTCCCACTCGATACTGGTTTTCCAGAAGTTCGCTAACACTTCTCACCCGTCGGTTGCCAAGGTGATCGATATCATCGATCTCGCCCTTACCTACCTTAAGACCCAACAGATACTTCAGGGTTCCGAGAATATCATCCCGAGTGAGCACGCGATTTTCGAGTGGCGTGTTCAAACCAAACTTGTGATTCATTTTCAAACGACCGACCTGAGCCAAATCGTATTTGTCTGAATCAAAGAACAGGCCTTTGAAGAAATTCTTGGCCGAGTCAATTGTCGGAGGATCTCCAGGTCGAAGCTTCTTGTAGATCTCCATCATCGCTTCTTCTGGGCTTTCAATCTTGTCACTCAAGAGAGTATCACGCAGAGCGCTCGAGACCGTTTGATTGTTGATATAAATCAACTTCAGAGTCTCGATCTTGGATGCGAGAATTTTTTCAACAGTCTCTTCGGTGAGCTGCTGATTCACTTCGATCAAAATCTCACCAGTCATCGGATCAACAATATTGCTCGCTGTGATTCGACCAACGAGTTCATCTTCTTTGACCTGAATGGATTTGATGTTGTTCTTCTCAAGTCCTTTGACAGTGAAGCGGGTAAATCGTCGACCCGCTTTCAAAATGACATTGCCAGCCTTGTCTTTGATGTCGAAGTTGACGAGCTGACCAGGCAAAACCTCAGGCTCAACTTCTTTGGTAATCTTTTTGCCATCTACAGTGAAGGTCTCAGGAGTGTAGAAGTAGTTGATGATTTGCTCATCCGACATTCCCAAAGCTCTAAGAAGAACGGTGGCAGGAAACTTTCGTCGTCGATCGATTCGAACATAGAGCAGATCCTTGCTATCAAATTCAAAATCAAGCCAAGAACCACGGTAAGGAATGACTCGAGCGGTAAAGCTGGCTCGGCCTGCCCCGACTGTCGTTTTGACCTTATCTCGATCAAAGAAAACGCCAGGCGATCTATGCAGCTGGCTTACAACAACGCGCTCAGTGCCGTTGATCACGAAAGTACCGTTTCGCGTCATTAACGGAATCTCGCCGAAATAAACCTCTTGTTCTTTCACATCGCGAATGTTGAGAGGTCGACCATCCTCATCCAGCTCCCAAAGAACTAGACGGACGGTAACTTTGAGGGGAGCTGCAAACGTTAGACCTCGAGCGCGGCACTCGTTGACGTCGTACTTTGGCTCTTCCAAGACGTACTGCACAAACTCCAGAGAAGCTGTCTCATTGAAATCCTTAATCGGAAACACGGACTTAAACACGCCCTGAAGTCCGATCTCGCCACGTTTGTCCGCAGCTAACTCAGCTTGCAAAAAGCGTCTGTAGCTCTCCTTCTGCATATCGATCAGATTGGGGATATCGATAATCTGACCGATGCGGCCGTAGCTTTTTCTCAAGCGAAAATTTGAGCCAACAAATCTTTGCTCTTCCGATTTATGATCTTTCTTTGCCATGGATTCCTCCAGTGATGCGAAAAAACACTCAAAAATTTGAGCGCATTAAAAAGGGGTAGCGCTCAACAATGAGCGCTACCCTAGAAACAGAAACTTAAAACCAAGCGGGTAGAGGAATGAACACAGGATCCCGCGTAAGAAAGGTTCTAAGTCGAAAATTAGTCGACTTTGACTTTGGCGCCAACAGTCTCAAGCTCTTTCTTGAACTTGGCGACGTCGTCTTTGCTCAAGCCTTCTTTAACAAGCTTGGGGGCACCTTCGACCAAGTCTTTGGCTTCTTTCAAGCCAAGACCCGTAATCACTCGAACGATCTTAATAACGTCGATTTTCTTATCACCGGCGTTTTCAAGATGCAGGTTGAAAGCGGTTTTTTCTTCAGCAGCGGCACCAGCGGCTCCGCCAGCTGCAGGAGCGGCGCCAGCAACAGCAACAGGGGCTGCAGCGGAAACACCGAATTTTTCCTCGAACTCTTTAACGAGTTGAGAGAGCTCCAAAACGCTCATGTTTGAAATGAAATTAACTACATCATCTTTGGTTACTGCCATTGTTATTCTCCAGGGAAGGTCTTATGTTTTTGTTTCAACGAAGTATTAAACTTCCTTTGTTGAAGGAATCAACCACCTTTTTCTTCCTTTTGGCGGCGAATCGCATCAATCAAATACACCCACTTAGACGGTACACCGTTAAGAACTCGGACAAAGCCTGTCGGAACAGCCATAAAGGTGCCCAGAAGCTTGGCCAGAAGCTCTTCGCGTGAAGGCAAGGTCGATAACGCCTTGATATCAGCAAGGTTAATCACTTTGCCTTCTACATATCCCGCCTTAAGCTTGAACTTGCTGTTGTCTTTGGCGAACTTGGTGACTGCCTTGGCCCCTTGGGCTACGTCCCCATGGGAAATGACCACGGCGGTCATAAAGTCAAAATGCTTCTTAAATTCAGGAGCATCCATGTTCTCCATCGCACGCAAAGCCAACCTGTTTTTGACTACTTTAAGGTCTGACTTTGCTTTCTTCAGTTCAAACCGAAGCGAAGTTACCTCGGCTACCGTCAAGCCGCGGAAATCTGCTGCAAACAACCCTTTTGCGCTCGCAAGGGAGGTTTTCAGATCGTCAATAAATTCTACTTTCTCTGCCTTATTCATGACTCAAAACTCCTTATGACTTCATGTACTGGGACTCATCCACTCGAACACTCGGTCCCATCACCGTGCTGATATAAAAAGAAATAATATAGGGGGCTTTCGCCGTGGAAGGCTTCGCACGAACAATTTGCTCCATCACTGTTTCCAGGTTTTCAGAAAGCTTTTGAAGCCCAAAACTTACTTTTCCTATTGGAGCGTGAATAATTCCTGCCTTTTCGACACGAAACTCCACTCGACCCTTTTTCAACTCACTGACGGCTTTGGCCACATCAAAGGTCACCGTTCCCACTTTAGGGTTCGGCATCAGTCCACGAGGACCAAGGACCTTACCAAGTCGGCTGACAACACCCATCAAATCCGGAGTCGCGACAACCGCCGAGAAATCTTGCCATCCACCATTGATCTTTTCGACCAGATCCTCAGCACCGACAAAATCAGCGCCAGCGTTTTGAGCTTCCGCAGCTTTTTCGCCTTTGGCGAACACAACCACTTTAGCGGTTTTACCCAAACCGTGAGGCAAAGCTACCGCTCCTCGAACCATTTGATCGGCCTGCTTGGGATCTACGTTCAGACGAACGGCGATCTCAAGAGTTTGATCAAACTTGGTCGCAGGAAGAGAGAGCAAAACCTCCAAAGCCTTTTTGGTCTCAACACCCTTCAAAGGATCAGGAATGACCTCTCGAACTTTTTTCAAAGCACTTGTATAGC
>CAZZLQ010000084.1:0-5183 GCA_964655245.1 uncultured Bacteriovoracaceae bacterium
GGGTGACTCGGGAGTTCGCTTTGAAAGTCTAAGTCAAATTGAGCAACTGATGCTGGATGAAACCATCACACAAATGGCATCGCATCGAAGATCCTAACTACTTGGTAATGAAGCTCCAGGCCAGATTCTCTGAAATACCCTTGGGCCGGTAAACTGTGTCTTGGATCAACGAAGAAAAACGTGGAATGACTTTGCGCCATTGGTCTTTTGCTTCGTGAGTAGCTAGCAAAAACTCAGACACCTCAACGCCTCCCACAGAAAGAAGGGACTGCAAGACAGCGGTGTCCCAGCCTTCATGGCTCAAATGCAAATTCGACAGTCCATGCAACTCCTTCATCAAAAGATTGAACCGAGCCTGTAACTCCTCTTGATCAAGGTGAGCACAAGCCTCAAAAGGAGTGGTTGGCTTTGGGATAAACGGATTGAGGCTGACATGCAAAGTTCCAATTGAACCTCGAGATCGAGAAACATCCATAAACAATTTATGAATTCTCTTCAACAAAGCTGCGAGCTCAATAATGTCTTCCCGCTGCTCAGTCGGAAGGCCAATGATGAAGTAGAATTTAAGATTCCGAATCCCAGACTTTAGTGCCGTCTCAACGCAATGAAAAACCTTTGCTTCTTCAGTGCGCTTCTTGATCACACTCTGAAGGCGAACACTTCCTGTCTCAAGGGCCAAGGTAAGAGTTCGCTGGTTCGAATAAACCAGAAGATCCATCAGCTTCCCACTGACAGCCTCAACTCTGAGGCTCGAAAGCGAGATCTCACCCTTTCGAGAAACCACATAATCAGCCATCTCAATCAGCTCGGGATGATCGGCTAGCGCTGCACCCACCAAGCCAATTCGACCAACCCGCTCAATTCCTTCATCAAAAGCTGATCGCAAGAAGCTTAATCGCCTAAAACGAGTACTCGCTTCAGTATACGATACCGAGCAGAACCGGCATCGTTGAGGACAACCGCGGGACACCTCCACCATGAAAGAATTCGTAAACTCCGTAAAGTTTGTGACGATTTCAGTCTTTGTTAAAAATGAATTGATAAACTTCACAGAGCGACGCTTGATCGGAAGAAGCGGAGAGATTCCGTGTATCGAAGGAATATAAACTCCCCCGATGTCAGTAAGACCCTCTAGAACACGAGATCGATCGCTCTTGAGATACGGTGTCGATCGCAGAGCGCGCGCAATATCAAAAACGAGGTCTTCCCCATCCCCAAAGGCAAACGCATCAATGAAGGGAATCAGCGGATTCGGATTCATCGAGACCGCAGCACCCCCCATGATGACAAGAGGATCCGAATTCGAGCGATCTTCCGATTTGAGAGCCAAACCAGCATGAGAAAGAATTCTCAACACATGAATCGCGTCGTTCTCAAAACTCAATGTGAATGCAATAACGTCAAAATCTTTGAGGGGCCGCCCACTCTCGATACTCAGCACCTCACCGCCCGACTCAGGCAAAAAGGCTCGCTCACAAACAACCTCATCAAGGTCATTCCAAAGTCCGTAAATTTGGTGGAGACCGAGGTTACTCATCCCCACATAATAGGTGTGCGGATAAACAAGACAGATCTTGAGACGCCCCTTCCAGGCTTTTTTACGAACGCCGTCCTCCTCGAGGTGAGGCATCTTCAAATGACGAAGTGTTTGTGCTGTTGATTTTCGATTGGCCCGCAAGCGGCCCTACCCTACCAAAGTCCCTGCTCGAGGAGAAGGGCCTTGATAGGGCAGTCATTTCAATGAATTAGGTGTCAGCCTGCTTACGTAAGAAGGCCGGAACGTCAAAACTCTCATCTTCAAACAACGGCATGCCTCGACGAGCCCGGGGGCTTTGACCCAGAGCTTGGGGAGCCTCAGCGATGGTTAAGTTAACCGCCTGGGCCGTTTCCGATCGAGACTCAGGCTTCACAATCGGAATCTCTTTCAGAGTCTCAATTTTCTCTTCTGTCGCCCGATTAAATCCGGTGGCAATCACTGTCACTCGAATCTTGTCACCCAAAGTATCATCAATCACGGATCCGAAGATGATGTTGGCATCTTCATGAGCAGCTTCTTGAATCAAGGTGGCCGCTGCATTGACTTCGTACAGGGTCATTGAAGAAGTTCCACAGATATTGATCAAGATGCCTGTTGCGCCGTCAATCGAAACATCCTCAAGAAGCGGAGAGGAAATCGCATTTTGAGCGGCGATGATCGCCCGGTTATCACCTCGTGACTCACCCGTTCCCATTAATGCCATTCCCATTTCACTCATCACTGTTCGAACGTCAGCAAAGTCGACGTTGACCATACCGTGAACGTTGATCAAATCAGAAATACCCTTCACCGCCGACAGCAGGACGTGATCGACCTTTCGGAAAGCATCAATGAGAGTAAGCTGATCTGTTGCCAAAGTCAGCAATCGCTGATTGGGGATGGTGATCAAGGTGTCTACATTCGCCTTCATCTCCTGAAGACCTTCTTCTGCTTGTCGACGTCGTCGCTTTCCTTCAAAAGTAAAGGGCTTCGTCACCACGCCAACAGTCAGAATGCCCATGGATTTTGCAATTTGAGCCACTACGGGAGCCGCGCCCGTACCGGTTCCACCGCCAAGTCCGCATGTCACAAAAACCATATCGGCGCCGTCGATCGCCTCAGAAATGATCTGAGAATCTTGCAACGCAGCTTCTCGAGCCACGGCAGGATTAGCTCCCGCACCAAGGCCCTTGGTCAAGCTGCCGCCCAACTGAATCTTTGTGGGAGCAAGAGTCGCACGCAAAGCTTGCGCATCTGTGTTTGCACAGATGAATTGAACTCCATTGAGCCCTTCGGCAATCATCGTGTTGACGGCATTACCACCGCCTCCACCAACTCCAATTACTTTGATCTTAGCTCCCAGTGAATCCAAATCAATCAAGTCCGATCTCTTTGACATCTCAATTCCCCCTTTAGTTAAAAGAAATCCTTAACAAACTTCGAGAACTGCGCCTGCAGTTTTCGAAAACCCCTCTTTTCATACAGCGAAGCGTAGTACTGCAATTCCTCACTGCCCTCATAACCAAGCTGCATCAATCCCACGAGAGATGAATGCGCCGGTGATGAAACCATATCGCTCAGTCCGCCCAACCCTGTAGGCTTTCCAATCCGAACCGGCAGTCGAAAGACTCGCTCAGCCGATTCCATAACTCCTCGAAGGTGCGAAACACCTCCAGTCAAAATCACGCCTGAGGGAAGAGCTTCATCAATCCCCTCTTTGGCTAGCTCACCTCGGACAAGAGACAGAATCTCATCGATTCTTGGCTGAAGAATAGTGGTGAGCATCCGTCGACGAATCATTCGAGTCTCATTTCCGGCAAGACCTGGAATCTCAATCTCTGTCTCCTGGTCCTCTTTGGTCGTGCAGCCATACTCAGACTTAAGTTTTTCGGCATCCACGAGACTTGTCTTCAGTCCAACGGCCAAATCATTGGTCAGATGAATTCCGCCAATCGGCAGGGAACGAATCCACTTGAGCGCGCCGGTTTGATAGACAGCCAGATCCGTTGAGGCAGCGCCGATATCCACAATACAAACGCCTGCCTCCTTTTCATCAGCAGTTGCCACTGCTCGAGCACTTGCCAGAGAACTTGCGATAAATCGATGTGGCTTCAAATCAAGTTTATTGAGGCATCGTCGAATATTTTCAAGAGCCGTGATGGAGCCCGTAATCACCTTCACATGAACTTCCAAGCGCTTACCATACATTCCGAGTGGCTCTTGAATTCCATCTTGTCCATCAATGATGAATTCCTGAGGAACCACCTGAATCACTTCACGATCCAGTGGCAAACTTACAGCTGACGCCGCCTCGATAACCTTTTCCACATCGATACGACGCACTTCCTGGTCTCGCAAGGCTACCATTCCTTGACTTGAAAGCGTCTGGATATGAGAGCCTGCAATACCAACAATGAGATAATCAATCTCACGGGAGGCCAACTCACGAACCTCGCGCAAAGCCTCAGTGAGAGCCATCACTGTGGAGTCAATATTGACAACCACCCCTTTTCGAACTCCATGAGACTCAGACTGCCCAAAACCAATCACTTCAAGGCCCTGAGGAGTCATTTCACACATGAGAACTCCGACCTTGCTGCTGCCGATATCAATTGCCGCCAATGTAGGAAATTGTTTGGCCATCTTTACTTCTCCTTTTGAGGCTCAACAATCCAACGATCGCCATAGGCCCCAAAAATTTTCACCTTCTCAAACTCCTGTTGTTTCAAATCACTCAAAACATATTGCAAAGAATCCATTCGTTCGGCCCACTGACGCTCGAGAAATGTCGCTGCGACATCTCGCTCTTTGCGGTCGGCCTGCTTGGAGAGCGACTCCACCCAATGCAGAGTGAACATATTGCCCTCAAACCATGGATCAGTATCCACTCGGACCGAATCTACCTTCACCCTCAAACGCGATTCTACTTCACGGATCAGGGCGGCGAGATCCAACAGGGCCTCACGTTCAATCGAGCTCTTTCGATTGATATCATCGAGATGAGCGACGCCCCGATAAACTCCGCGCATCCCCACAACCACCGGCAGATCTGCAAGCCAACCTTCGAGAGATGGCTGCAAACTCATCACATAACCCGTCTCATCAACGAGGGCCCAGCCCTTTTGCATCTTGACCCAAAAGAGCGGCTTTCGAGGAGTCACTTGAACAGCCAGAGTTTGAGGAAATGAACGACGAACTCGAGCAGAATGAACCCATCCTGCGTCCATGAGTTCAGTTTGAATCCCCTTCAAGCCGACAGTCCAAAATGGTTGACCTTTGTACGACTCCATTTTCATTTGAATCTCGGATTTTAATGTTTCGAAAAAGCGGCTGTGAGCATCAGAACTCGATGAAATCTCAACCTGAATCTGCTCAACTTGACCCCCTCCTTGAATCATTACGCGCCGCGCAAAATCGCGGAGCTCCGCACCCCCTGCCTTAATGGTAGGGAAAATCAATTTTAAAGCAAAGAAAAAGATGATGCTGACTGTCGTCACGATGAGCGATACAAAGATAAATCGTTTACCTCGCCACTCGCGGTCTTGTCCCCTCACCCGTTTATTCTGACTGGCATTTAAAAGTGACGTCAATGAAATGCAGTGCTGACGAACTGTGGTCCCTTCGGACCTTGAGACATGATTTGCCTCAGCTCAAGAGCCAAGCTCGT
>CAZZLQ010000085.1:0-4386 GCA_964655245.1 uncultured Bacteriovoracaceae bacterium
ACGCCTAAACGAAACCATATCGGATGGATTCAAAACCAACCGAAGATAAGACAAAACATCTTTGATTTCCTTGCGCTCATAGAATCGGAAACCTCCGATGATTCGATAAGGCACTCGGACTCGGAGGCACTCTTCTTCAAAACCTCGAGACAATGAGTTCATTCGATAAAGTACCGCAATCTCCTCAGGAGACTCACCGCGCTGAATCAGCCGCTTAATCTCATTCACGACATAAGAGGACTCTGCTCGATCATCCATCAAGGCTGAGTAATGAACACGCTCACCCTGACCTTTCTTCGTCCAGAGCGATTTTTGATGACGAAACTCATTCTTCTGAATGACAGAGTCCGCCGCCTTCAAAATGTTCCCCGAAGATCGATAGTTTTCCTCCAGCTTAACGACCGCCGAATCTTTAAAGACCTGATCAAAATTTAGAATGTTATCAATCTTCGCTCCGCGCCAACCATAGATACTTTGATCGTCATCGCCGACAACGCAAATATTTTTGTTCGGTCCCAGCAACTCGAGAAGCAACTTATACTGAAGCTCATTGGTGTCTTGAAACTCATCCACCAAGATATACTTCCATTGATTTTGAAGCTGCTCCCGAATGTCAGAGCATTCTTTGAGAAGACGGTAGGTCTGAAGGAGTAAATCATCGAAATCAAGAGCATTGGCCCTCTTCAACTCCTGTTCATAAAGTGTGTAGGCTTGAGCCGCAAGATCATCGAAACGAGAGGTTCTCATGTCTTGGACTTGTGCAGCGGTTTTTCCTTCGTTTTTCCACTGACCAATTCGCGAATGCAACTGATCGGCCGAAGCATCTCGATCGTCCAGATTCATGGACTGAACAACTGTCTTCATCACAGACATTTGATCGGCTTCATCATAAATGACGAAATCAGACGAATAACCCAGACGCTCGCCCCACCGTCGCAAAAGACGGGCCCCCACAGAGTGAAAGGTTGAAATCCAGGGAAGCTGTTGATGCAGATCCAACAAACCTAGCACTCGCTCCTGCATTTCCCGAGCCGCCTTATTGGAGAAGGTCATCGCCAGAATCGATGAAAGCGGAACTCGCAAATCATACACCAAATAAGCAATTCGATACGTAAGCACCCGTGTTTTGCCGGAGCCGGCTCCAGCCAAAACCAGTACGGGGCCTTCAGTTGTCTTTACTGCTTCAAACTGTCGCTCGTTAAGCTCGGCGCGCGCTTGCTCTAGAAATCCACTCACGGGCAAAACCGTAACAGCAGCCCATCGGTGAGCCCATCATTTTTTATCAACTTTGTCGGAAGGCCCTCATGACCCGAGACAACAGGATATTGTCCTCATTATAGACGTTAAGTTCGATGCGCCTGACCTTTCGGTTAAAAAAACGCTCGGGCAGGGCTTGCTCAAAAACAATCGACGACATTTCAGTATCCAATGTCTTGTTTTGCACAGGTCCCAGGAAGTGACCATTGAAGAAACTGCTGCCATCTTCAAAATAAATTCGGTACCGGACGACATACTCACGATCATCGCGATGTCTCAGATAATCAAATCCGATGCGAACAATGTGTTGAGAAGCCTGGGAAAGATCAAAGTGGTAATCGACCAAATAGAAAAAGTCATCCGATCGACCCACATGCTCCTTAGCCCACTTGTTCCAAAGGGGCATTGAGTTGGGAATCTCGAAAGCAAGATCAGCGGCTAGATTGTGCAGATCATCTCGAATCTCTCTCACGACGGGAGACTCCTGATCATAAAAAGCCGCAATGCCTACCTTTCTGGCAGCCTCCGACATGGCTTTTTGCATGGTATCAAAGCGCTTCGAAGCAAACTCCTCGCGAGCCTTCGTCACCGCCCGACCGGCTTCGTCAACTAAAACGTGGAATCGGGCAACTCGAAACAAGCTGGCTCGCCGATCTTTCTCCAGTAGCACGGGTGTCATGTCTGGGAAGATCACGGTATTGAGTTCAATATCAGCTTTTTGAAGGTCTGCTACAGCCCCTCGGTAGTTCCTTTGAGAAATGGAAACCTCAGCATCCTTAAGATATCTCTTCGCCATCTCAAACTTTTTTTTCGATTCAACGGCGGTGAAAGCCTCGGCGGCAGTCGTTGAGTTAGGAGCAAACTCTCGGATGATTGCGAGGATCTCCTCGGATTCCTTGATGAGGTTGGCCTCGAGAAGACCCGAAAAAATCCGATGAAGCGCTGCTACAAACTCCTCAACTCGAGGAGCATCCTCAAAATGCGGGCGGGGCATCTTGCGAGCATTTTGATAAGCCGCCAAAAAATGCTCTAAACGAAGATTCTGATAGACGCGGGTCATCCAACTTTGAAAGCGGTCCTCATACTCCCGCATCGCCCGATACTCAGCGACCTTGGCCTCAATGATCGCCTGCTGATGTTTATACTCTTTCCAGATGCCGGCACCAAAGATGCTCATTGTGGTGATCAGAGTGATCGCAATCACAACCCACTTAAACCACCACTCATGAATCAGCTTCGCCATAGCGTATCCATTATTATATCAAAGACCCCGCTTGGGGCCGGGCCCCGCGGAGCAAGTTAAGTCCTGATACTCATTGCAGAAATTCTTTTAAGTAGTTTAGATTGCGGCATGGCGAAGGCAAAGACCCAAACGAAAAGTGCTGCAAAAGCAACGGCAAAGCAAAGCCCAGACCGAAATCCCAAAAAGACAAACATTCCGCATGAAAAGACAAAAACGGCCAAAAAGGTGGCTCGAGAAGATGCGGAGTCGATGGCAAAACGGCAAAGAGAAATTTCCGTCTCTGAGTTTTTTGCAAAGAACCGACATCTCTTGGGATTTGATAACCCCAAAAAAGCTCTTTTGACCGCCGTCAAAGAGGCCGTCGACAACTCACTCGATGCTTGCGAAGAAGCCGGAATTCTTCCGACGATCACTGTCAAACTGGATCGGCTTTCTGCTCCCATCAAAGAACCCACTCCAGAGGAGACCGCTCAAGAAGGAAAATCCAAAAAAGGCAAGGCTGTGGTTCCCAACGAGCGGTTTCATTTGACCATTATTGATAACGGTCCGGGAATCGTGGCGAATCAATTGGCCAAAATTTTTGGCAAGCTTTTGTACGGAAGTAAGTTTCATCGCCTCAAGATGTCTCGAGGTCAGCAGGGAATCGGAATCTCGGCCGCCGGGATGTACGGCCAAATGACGACAGGCAAACCGATGAAAATCACCTCAAAGCTTCCCAAGAAGGATAAGGCCGCGTTTGTCGAACTGACAATTGATACAAAGACAAACAAGCCCGAGGTTTTGCAGGAAAAAGAGATCCCCTGGAGCCAGCCTTCTGAATCCGGAACCATTGTGGAGATTACACTCGAGGGAAGATACCAGCGCGGAAAGCAGTCGATTGATGAGTTTGTCACGCTCAACACTCTGAGCAACCCTCACGCTGATTTCACTTTTATTGCTCCCGATGGCGAAAAGCTGCACTTGCCTCGCCGAACGGAGGAGCTCCCTCCAGTGCCGAGTGAGATTAAGCCGCATCCGTACGGGGTGGAGCTTGGACGATTTCATCAGTTGGCAGCCGATACTGATGCGAGATCTCTGGCCGGATTTCTTCAAAGGGACTTTTGTCGAGTCTCCGAGAAAGTCGCCCATGAGATTTTGAAAGCAGCCGGCGTCAAAGACGTCGCCCCTTCAAAGTTTACGCCCGATATTTTGAATAAGGTTCATGAGACGATTCCAAAGATTCCAATCATGAGTCCTCCGACCGATTGTATTGTTCCGATCGGAGAAGAGTTGTTACAAGAAACTCTCCGATCTCAAACTCAAGCAGAGTTTTTCACGGCCACAACTCGATCCCCCAGTGTCTATCGAGGAAACCCATTCATCGTTGAATGTGCCCTTGCTTTTGGCGGGGAGATTCCAGCCGATGAACCCGTTCAAGTCTTCCGATTTGCAAACCGAGTTCCGCTGCAGTTTCAACCCTCAGCTTGCGCGAGCCATCGTGTGATCACCAAGATTGATTGGAAGGGTTACGGACTTCAGCAGCCCAGAAATGCCGTACCAGTGGGTCCTGTGGCAATTCTTGTTCACGTGGCCTCGGTCTGGGTTCCGTTTACTTCGGAGTCTAAAGAGGCGATTGCGGATTATCCTGAGATCAAAAACGAAATCCGTCTGGGACTTCAGGAGTGTGCGCGAAAGCTTTCGATCCATTTGTCGCGAGCTCGCCGAGCTGCCGAGGAAGACCGCAAGGCAAGTTATATTGATACTTACATTCCCTTCGTCGGCGAAGCCCTCCAGGAAATGCTCAAACTCTCAGACAATCAGAAAGATAAAGTGATTGAAACTCTCCGAACCACTCTGGAGAAAGGAAAAGTCGATGGCGAAGAATAAGAAACCCGACAAAGCAGACA
>CAZZLQ010000086.1:0-4205 GCA_964655245.1 uncultured Bacteriovoracaceae bacterium
ACACCATTTGTCCGCGCTCCCATCACATGCACGCAGGTGCGCAAGGCAAGAGAAGTAAAAGAAAAACCCCGATCGTACAGAGTACGATCGGGGCTTTGGTGTGGTAGAGATTTTGGTAACGTTTATCGGGGCAAAGTGGGCGGGCCGCGTTTAGCGTTTGTCGAAATCCCTAAACCAAAACGCACTGTAAAGAAGGGGGGTTGCTACAGCTTGAACAATCCAATGGTTGCTGTTCCAAGTCTTTCTGCATAAGGACGGCTCGTCACCCTGTTCGTGATTTCCCACATCGACCGTAAGCTTTTGCCAGTAATCATAAAAAAACAAATCCACGTCACTCCAGGTCTTTGAGTACCTGTCATCGCAAAAATCAGGAGTTCCCCGCGGGTCAAACGAAAATGGCACCCCGTCTGCTTGAGGCGCTGAAAGATCGACTCTCTCCTGACAAAGCGGTACCGGCACGGGCGATACGCCAGCTTGTGCCAAAGACACGGAGAAATTTGAAAAATTGTACTTCGTTTTTTTCACTTGTGGAGGCACTAGCTTGCATGTGGGTTTGCATCCACAACTGCCAGACGCTGGTTTTGGCAACTTCTCAACGATCTCTTCATCGCTATTCCGGGGAATGACGGTACTCTCCATCACTCCATTGACTCCGCGAGCAACTTTTTCTGTAAAGAGGTAATAGTCGTAGATCTTAAGTGGAATAGCTGTGAATTCGCAGCTACCGCAGACAGCCGTTACAGGCTCGCCTTGCACTTTAACTTTGATTCCCATATTCTTCCCCGTTACCTCAAGGTTATAGACCTTACAATTACCGTTCATTTTCTTTAAACCGCCCTCCCATTTAAGGTCTTCGTTTTCACCGGCGAAGTTAACAATATCCCCTTCATTCTTCTGCATCAGTTTGCCGCAATTCGTTGAATCTTTGCTTTCCTGGTTTCTTTTGATCTCCTCAGCGACTCTCTTTGTCTCTCCACCATTGTAGACGTCGATAAAGGTACAAGGTCCTCCGGAATCAGCACAGACTGCTCCGTCGTCCGCCTGAGCCTTGCTCGCAGCATGGCTGAGGCCGGCTTCAAGGCGATGGGCTGAGGCAAGCATCACCACTGTCATTAAACTCAAATTGAAAACTATCTCGTGCTGAAGCAACGATTTCGGACTTCGCATTCTCATAAATTTCTCCTTCAGTATTTTTCCCCTCACTCATCCACCACACCTCGTGATTGATTCTGCGAGAGTCTTTGTTGCTGAAGTGAGATTGCGAGAGCTAAGCCAACCGAAGTGTTGAGAAAAAGCGCCCGATAAGCGCCTTCACTTGAGGCACTCATCAGCCATCGCAAAAGATGCCACTCATGTGACAAAAAAAGACCCCCGGGGGAAAGCCCTCTCTTTGAGAAGCTTTGTCCGGGGGGAGCCGAAGGGGGTAGAATCAGAAAATCTTTAGAACACTAGGGGGTGAATACCTCATCAACAACATCCGCAAACCACGCTGAGCTTGTACTAGGCCATTTGGTGGCCCCGTTGTTGACTTCACGCCGTTGGCACCTCCACCCAGACTCAGTGGAGCAACTTGATTCAGAGATTTATGAATCGCTCTGCTTCTAAACTGCACAAACACATGGCCCTGATTGGACTGCCCGCCGCCACGCTTTGATTTGAATCGACAAGGAACATAAAGAGTCGGGCAGGCTTCCTTCGTCACCATCGCACCCTTGAGGGCTCGAATGATGTCGGCGACATCCGCCTCAATCTGAGCCTCCTCAAACAGCTCGAGAAGCCGCTGAGCTGACTCAAATACATGCTCAATTTCCTTCTGAGAGAAGTCGGCTTCTGCCAGATTTCCATCGAGCTCAAAGTTCGTTTTTTTCAAACGAGATTCTGCATTCAGCACAGAATCAAAAATCAGATCTTTCATAACAAGGTCTCCTCCCCTCTCGATCCACCAATGACCGAGAGAGCCTTAAAACCTTGCCTTCACCTTTTGACACCTGAGGCCGTTTTACTTAAACGACCGTACAATTATTTTTATACGCTCGTTCTAGTTTTTCGTCAACCCCCTCTGGAAATGGGTTTAAATGAGTTTCTAGCGGCTATCCGACTGGCGTCGATCCGTCATGGTTCGCCAAGCATAGCGAATGGAGAGCATCAGCGCGTCTCGATCAGCTTCAATGACTCGAGAAGAACTAATTCCGTTCGAAGAAATCAAATGAATCAAATTTCCTGTGAGCTGATCATGAAACAGCTGCGCCCACATTTTGATTTTCTGCGGACCGATCTTTAAATCTGAATCCTGCAAAATCCCCTGAATTCTCTCTCGCCCACCGTCTCGAGCCTTGTCGCCAATCTCTCGCATCGGAAGATGATGAGTCGCATAACCCAGCGCCTGAATATAAAATTTCAACTGCTCGGGCTTCTGCAAAACCCATTCAAAATGACCTCGGATATAAGCCAAGAGACGCTCAAGCCCAGGCTTAGAGCGAGTGAGCTGCTCCACGACATTTTGCTGGGCATGATAGAGAATGTACTCAAAACTCTTGCAGATCATGTCATCACGAGATCCCACATGATAGAGAACTTGAGACTTCGTCATTTGCGTTCGCTGACCAATGGTCTCAAAACTCAAACTCTCAATTCCACTCTCAGCCGTCTGCAGAACAACCGCCTCCACGATCTCAGCCTTTCGGCGATCACCCTTCTTCAGACCAAGCGGATAGAGCTTGCCCCAAAGAGGATCGATCGGAAGATCATCATGACGTTCACTCACAACAGCAATGTTACATGAATTTTAAATGAATCACTATTGAGACATACTGCGCAGAGCACGGATGCAACGCTGAGTCTTTAAGCTACTCGTTGCATTGCGGAGACTGGTTTCTTGCTCCGCCCATTCCTCGTAGACTTCTTGTGCATCGCGATAGGATTGAATGGAAGATCCAAAGGCCTCCTGCAGGCGATCATGAAAAGGCTTCGCATACTTCTTCATCACCTTGAGGATGTAATCAAGCTCCTCAGCGAGATCGACTGCCTCTTTGAGTTTTTCCGCCGCATCTTTCTTTTCCTTGAGAGGTTTGGAGCTTTGGATGGTCTTGATCAATTCCGGAATATCCCAATTCCGATCGAGAAAACGATAGCTATAGCCCTCGTGAAACCAATCAGAAACACGACTCGACTGACTATTGAGCTCATCCACCGCTCCATCCTTTACAATTGCCTGAATCGCTTCTTTTACGGTGTGAGCATAAAACAAGGTATGCCTAAAAATAATCTTCCGATCTGTAGGACCCAGTCGAGGCAGCTTCGCCAAAACGCGACCCGCACCGTAAGGAATCTCAGCACCTCTTAAGAGCTTGATCGCCTCTTCGTCTTTGGGAGGATGAGCATAGAAATCATCGTAGATTTTAAACTGTAGCTCGAGCGCTGCTTCACGCGCCTCTTTATCGTCCTGGGACTCGCCCTCTTTCTCCTCGGGCTCGACTCGGAAGTAGTCATACAAATGCTTGGTTCCCTTTTTGGTCAGAAGAAACGCGAGTAGGCGATCAAACTGCGGATACTCCTGGCGATGAGCGATTCCAAACGCAATCGCGGCCGGGATCTCATCCACAAAATTCTCAGGCTTGGTCAAAATATGCTCATACAATTGATACCGGCTCTCAAACACAGGATCCGGATCACGACTGGGATCAGCAAAGCCCCTGGCGACAGCTTCGTTATCCTGCTGACCAGCATCCGAGCCCTTCCTGGGATAATAGCGATCTCGGTGAAAAACCCAACGTCTCCACCAGGCGAGCCGTTCATTCTCAGTTTTGGGATAACCGGGCTCTACGGATTCAGCGGCCTGCTGAACTGCCGTTTCGTAAAATGAAACAGATCCAAACGCATACCTCTCCCATGGCTCGAGGAACTGAGGGCTTTGAGAAAACAAAGACATTCGCTCCTGAACAGCTGAGCGCTCATCAATCGCAAGAACTCGCCGAGGAGTCCAAGCTGTCAACGGAGGAGTTGCAACATAATCCTGAACGGCTTGAGAATCGTTTCGAGTTCCACTCCGAATCGTTTGTAAAAACTCCTCCATGGGCATGGTCATCACAAACAAATCATTCGTGGATCGACTCTCATCGACAACAAATCCATAGAGCTTTTTATACAAGGCGGCACGAGCAGCATCGGCCTCAATCACCACATGACTGGCCCCCCAAGGAAGCATT
>CAZZLQ010000087.1:0-4094 GCA_964655245.1 uncultured Bacteriovoracaceae bacterium
CCATTCCCAGTCTCACTGTATGCGGCCAACCTGTTCTCGGAGCCTATCTGGCAGCAAAAGCCACTGAATGGGGAGACTTTAAAACAAATCTCGAGCGAGCAAGAAACAGCGTCGAAGCCGAACCTTGTGCAGCCGATCTTCCAATAGAAGGCTGGAGCCAAGCTCAACCTCCAGTCGCCATTTGTACCTACGGAGAATGCCGTGCAAAACAAACACTTCAAGCGAATGATGATCAACTAAACTTTGTGGCGGCGGCCAGACTCAGTCAAACAATTCGACTCACACGGCAACTCAACAACTACAAATTTACCGTAAGCAACGGAGATGAATCAGTCGAAGGAGAAGTGAGCGAAGACGAGGCTGAAGCACTTATCCAGGCGATTGGAGAAATCCACCGCTGCAGAGAAGCGAGCTTTGCGTCCCTCATTTACGGAACTCCCTATTTTAGTGAAAATCGCGAAATTTCCAATTTCACTCTCAACGGACTCAATACCGATTTTTGCGCTTCAAAGGACTTGGATGCTGTCGAAGAAAGTGTTCAAGCACTCAAAACACTGATCTCGTCCAAACTTCAGGATCCTTCTCCAGCGATTCTTGAAAGCCTTCAAGCTTTTGAAAACTGGAAGATCGAAACCCTTGAACGCTGATACCTTAGCGCGCCAATCCCCCAAAAAAAGTATCGTAGATCAATTTCCAAGCGGAGTTATACTTCTCCGTTTTTACTCCCTGATTCTGATCGAGTATCTCATCATACTCCTGAATACTCACAACAAATCCATAGTCCTTCATACTCGCCCACGTCGGCTCCACAGCGAGATTCTGCTCAGGAAGCACAACAAAGAGATGCTCGCTGTCCGGAAAAACCACATGTTGTAAGCGAGCTTGAATCCCAAGCTGACTCAAGAGTCCCCTTGCAATCAGCGCTTTGTGACGACACACCCCTCTTTTTTCGGACTGACCCAGAAAGTAGCTCGAAGCGGAACGATGTGAAGGCATGTACTCACAGCGACTATCATGGAAGTCACCATGCAGCTTACTGGCAATCAAACTTGCAATACGCTTGACCGCATCAGTATCCCGGGATGTCGAAAAGAGAATCTCCCGCTCAGCAGGAGTCAAAATCTCAATCACTCGATCCATATCCAGATAGATGCCTGCACCCAAATGCTCTTGACCTTTGAGCATGGCATGAACGTTGTGATAGGTTGTGGGAGCTAAAGTCAGCCCTAACGAAACAAGGCCCGAGATTGCCACTCGGTCCACAATCCCGCGAAGCGACTGACTGCAAGAATCACTTCTTGAAGACTCTCCTCGAGCATCAGTCCCAACAATCATCATCTGAACAGCAAAGCTAAGTAAGATCAAAATACGAAATCGTGCGTGAGGGATCATGGCATGCCTCCAAACACCTCAGCGTGGAAGGCAACATCACTCCCTCAATGGTTGCAAACTCGATGCCCACTAAAGCGACAGAGGCAGAACACTAAGTGACTGAATTTACTCGTCACGCAAGACTTGCAGAGCGATCAGCGCGCCACAGGGTCCGTTGAAAACACGGATTGTATTCTAGAGAATACGGATTTTGATCAGCCCACATTCTCAATCTCTGAAGCTCAATTTAATCTGTGGACATGAACAGATTTGCTTTTCTATCACTGAGTTTTACCGCCCTTACTTTTTCAGCCTGTGGGTTGAATCCAAACAACTCCAATCGAGATGACGAAGACTGGTATCCATACCTCGCACACAGCCTACTCTCAGGGGATTACCAAATGTTCGCTGATCACATGTTACCATTGATCCAGGGATGCCAAGAGGCCTCAGACTGTGAGCTGGATGAAATCACCGATCCCTTCGACTGCGAACCCTTTTACCATGGCGCTTATTTACGTTCAAAACGAGAGAAGTGGCGCAGTTTCAAAGCAAAGCTTGAAGCGGCTATTGACGATGCCGACGAACAAAATCTTGGCCCCACTTGCACGCCAGCAGTTTCAAGATGGATTGATATCTCCCAAACGAGAACACCCATTTGCCTGAACAGTTACTGCGTCTCTCACGTTGAGCAATCTCCGAGCGCCACTTTAAGTTTCAGAGCGGAAGCTGTGGGCTCATCTATCGATGCCGCGACTTCATCGATCAATATTATCGGACACACCGAGTCTAGCTTTGAGTTCACAATTAAAAGAGCGACAACAATCTACACGGGTACAGCGTCAGGCTCAGAGGCCCAACAACTTATCAACGCCCTTTCAGCCATTCAAAGAGCCGACCTCGAAACTTTTGGTCCATTCAGCCCCATATCCTTCGAAAGGTCTGCCGTGAAACTTTTTAACTTTGACTTGAATGGGCAAGAGGACTTCAGCTCCATCGAGCGGCTCAAAATCGAGGAGGCGGTTCAGATTCTGAGAAACCTTCTGCTCTCGCAGATCACAGATCCGAGCGCCGAAGTTCTGGAAATCTTAGAGTCCTTTGAAAACTGGAGCGTCGGCTCATCAACGCCTCCGCTGTGATGAGCTCAGCTGTCATCACTTTGGATCTTTGGGCTTATGCTTGGGTCGATGATAAATCACATCGTGTTCGTATTCGAGATTATCGGAAGCCACATCTTCTAACACATTGGCTTCCGATTTCTCTTCAGCCTCAGGAGTCGACTTCTTTCGCTGAATGCCCTCCGCATCTCGCTTCTTGCGAATGGGTGGCAAAGCTTTGGGATCAATAGGCGGAATCCACATCATAAACCCTCACCTAACTCAATTCTATCTCATAAAATTCAATGAGATAAGCCCCCCACCTTTCCCTTCCCGATTTGATCGAGTTTTGCCACACTGGGTCGCGTGAACCGATCAACCCTCTCTTATTTTAAGAATTCTTTACTCGTCACCTTTCTTGGATTCGTCCTGGCAGCCCTTGTAGGCCTCTATTTTAGCGGCACCTGGGCAGGCGCTCTGACCATGATGTTCCTCTGCTTCGTCCTGACGATTCTCGAAGTCTCAGTCTCCTTTGATAACGCTGTCGTCAACGCCACCGTCCTTCGTTACATGAGCCCTGTTTGGAGGGCGCGGTTCCTCACCTGGGGAATACTGATTGCCGTCTTTGGAATGCGTTTTGTATTCCCCCTTGCGATCGTTGGAATCATCGGATCTATGGGGCCCATTGATGCCTTGTTGCTCGCCGCCCAGCGCCCGGAGGAATACGCGGCCATGATGCTTTCCTCGCATGTTGTCCTCTCTTCGTTTGGAGGCGCGTTTCTCTTGATGGTCGCCCTCAAATACTTTTTTGATGAAGGCAAAGACATCCATTGGATCTCTGTCATCGAAAAACCCCTTATTCGGCTCGGTAAAATCGAGGCGGTTGAAATCGGACTGACCCTTCTTGTTCTCTATTTCAACATGAAGTTTCTCCCTCAAGAAGTTCAGCATGACTTCTTCATATCGGGAATGTTCGGAATTCTGACCTTCATTGCTGTAGATGGTATGAGCGCGTTCTTGGAAGCTCCCAAAGAAACACAAGCCGCCCTTCAAACCGGCGGCTTCAGCATGTTTCTGTATCTCGAGGTTCTGGACACATCCTTTAGCTTTGATGGAGTGATTGGCGCCTTTGCGATCACCAACAACCTCTTCATTATTGCCATTGGCCTTGGCGTGGGAGCTATGTTTGTTCGAAGTCTCACGATCTATCTCGTGGAGAAAGGCGCACTCGCGAAGTTTCGGTATCTTGAGCACGGCGCCTTCTATGCTCTTGGCGCGTTAGCAGCCTTGATGTTCATCGGAACCCATCGACACGTGCCCGAGGTGATCACGGGCCTTGTGGGAGCTGGATTCATTGGCCTTTCATTCTGGGCATCGATCCAGCACAACAAGGCTCATCCCTCAGAGGAATGAGCCTCGAGCACAAAACGATTTGAAATTTACATCGGAACAACTTCGATCAAGACAGGCTGACTCATAGACAGAGCCAACAAAGAAGCGCTCATCAAAAGCATCAAAGCGGCAGGAACATACTTGATCAGAGGATCTTTCACTTTGGCATGCATCGCTAATGCTCCAAGCATCAAAGCCACCACCATGGCTGCTGCTGGCTGAACAACTCCGGGA
>CAZZLQ010000088.1:0-3646 GCA_964655245.1 uncultured Bacteriovoracaceae bacterium
CAGACCAGCGACGGCACTTGCGGCCTGCGGTGGAGGGCGCGAGGCAGGAGCGCAACATGAGAGCTAAACTTTTGAAATTGGTGGTTCGGGGCGGGATCGAACCGCCGACCTAGGGGTTATGAATCCCTCGCTCTAGCCAACTGAGCTACCGAACCGCCCTTAGAAAGATCAAACCGTTTTAAATCATAAAAGACGGACTTGCACCACTCTGATTGGCATTTTTTTGATTTTTCGGTCGGCTAAAATCCCCGTTTCTGGCAAGTCTTTCGGGTGCATTGGAATGCGGGTTTAAAGGCGTTTTCCGCCGTTTTAGGCGTTGTTTTTGCCCTCACGGGTCAGTCGGCCCTGGCGGCCAACAACTCAAAGCCCTGTCAGGCCAAAATTCAAAACATTTCCTCCTCCGAAGTGGTCTTGGTGGGCGTGCCTCATCCGCTGGCCATTCGTTCGCTTGATCAAGTGGTGATGCCTCACGAGCCGGATGTTTATCTGGATGTGCGAACTGAGTCGCCAACCGTTCGTTTGATCGAAACAGCCGCGCAGTATTTGCCCTCTGTCTCTTCAGTGCTGATTTTGGGAACGGGCGCAAGTCCAGAGCTTGTGATGATTGCGCGCAAGTTTTCTCATCTCACCAAAATCCACGGGACTGACATCGATCCCAAGGCCGTCTCTCTCAGCCAAAAGGCTATTGAACTCAATCTGAGTGGAGATCAGCGGGTGAAAGTTTGGGTGAGTGATGCTCTGGACAACGTAACAGAGAGGTACGATCTTGTTTTGTTTGCGGCACCTCGGCCGATTTTTTTTGAAACTCTTCAGGCACAGCACGGGGATCTGTCTGCGATTCGAATGTGGTCGATGATGAAGCGTCGTAAGGATCTCTTTGATCCTGAAGGCAAGCTTCGCGATCGAGTTCTCAAGAATCTTGATGGCGTGCTCACGGAGAAGGGTCGATTTTTGTTGATGTCCGACGCTTTGGAGGAGCCTGCGGTGGGAGAGTCATTTGACTTTCTGAAGCATGGAATTTGGCTCTGGGGGAAGGAGCGTGACGGCTTCTTTACCATCTACGATATCTTTCGAGACAAATAATCGCATTGCTGTGGCGCATCAAAGTCGACGCTTCACGGGTAAAGTTGATACAATCAGAGCATGAGAAATCTTGTGTTGTCCTTGGCCGTGGGTGTGATTTTGTCGGGTTGTTATTCAAAGGAGTACAATGAGCCGGGCAAGATTGCGGTGAAGTCTTTGCCCACTGAGATGGTTGTTCCTGGAGTGTTTCAACGGACCTGGGCAGCGACACAAACTGTCTTGGCTAAGTTTGCAGTTGTTCAAAAGGATATCGATCCCGCCTCCGCCAGAGCTTATCTGGTGACGGACTGGACCAAAGCAAAGTCGGATGTTTTGTATCACGGATTTGGTGAGGACACTCGAGTGCCTTATTCGATTCGATACAAGTTGTATGTTTATCTCGTATCTGAGGCCAAAGGTGGCACGCGTGTGACGATCACCTCAGAGGAGCAGTACTACGATGATTTTGTGACGGCCGGAGTCGATCCTCAGGGCAGTCTGTATTCCTGGATTGCAACCAAGAGCAGCACGCTCAAAGAAAACCGCTTGCTCACTGAAATCGACAAGCTTGTTCGCGATCCTGAGTTTAAGCCCGAGTCTCAAGCGTCTCGCTAGTCTTGCGATCCAGCAGATAGAGAGCGATACCAGAAGTAGCCCTGGTAGGGTGCAATCAAGATCATGAGGATCGAAAACCACGCGCTTACAAAAACAATCAGCGCAGAAAATCCCACAAGTAGGATCCAGCTTCCACCCACAAAAATCCAGTTCCTGGTCAGTGCTCTCAGTGTCTGAGAGAGGGCTGAGAGGGTGGATTGTTTGCCAGACACAACAAGTCCCAGAACCACGGAAAGCGCAAGGGGCAGCAGTAAGCTCAAGCTCAACGAGAGGAGGAGTGCCACTTGATTAAATGGACCGTGCTCCGAAGATGCCCCCCATTGGAAGCTCCCCGCCAACGGTGTCAAAAGTTCGTTGAGCAAGATCGGCAGGTTGAACATCAATGGAAAGAGTATTGGAGTTGAGATCAGCCACCGAAATGTCCAAGGCTCAAGCTCGGAACGTCTCTGGAGAAGGTCTCTGTAGTCAAAGTCCATGGTAGCAGACCATGAAATCAGGAAGAATAGGATCGCCAAAACAATGCTCAGTGGTGCAATTCGTTTCAAAATAGAGAGATCAAAGATTGGTAAGAAGAGCTGACGAAGCTTCATCTTCTCGCCCTTCATGATGGTCTCACTCGCCAGGAATATCCCAGACGTGAAAGCAGCAAAAACAAGACCTTTCAGAAGATTCGCGATTGGCAGAAACCAATCAAAGCTGAGGTCGGGAAAGCCAATTCCCAAGCGGGTCAGAAGCATTCCAATCGGGGTAATGAAAATCGCCATCATCACGAGCCAAAAGAAAGTGCTCAAAATCAAGGGCTTAAACTGTCGGGTCAAAAGCCACAGGGTTGAGGTATAAACCTTGAAGACGGAAGAGATGCTCAAACGACTAGATTTCGCAAACATTCGCAATGGCTAACAAGGATTTCAGTTTGAAGCCAGTAGGTTTTTCGAAGATTGCAAAGCTCGGAGTTTCAGCCCGGCGTGCCGAGGATTTAAAGAGACTCAAACGTTTCTTTGAGCAGAGGTCTTCTGATCGGTTGAATTTTTCTCGCTTTGGCGGTTATCGCTGATCCGGAATTTCCGTAGAGAGGGCTTCCTGAGAGTTCTGGGCGATTGCTCGGGTGAGTAGGTAGCCGGAACCTGCAAAGATAACAAAAGCCAAATGAAGGACGGCCAAAAGAATCACGAAGGGTACGGCCATCAAAAGCACCATTGAGATGGTCGAGGTTTTTCCAGCGGCAAAGGGCCACCAATGAGATGGGCTTGCTAAGCCGACGTCGAGAGCAAGGAAAAGGCCTCCGATTGCAGACAAGACAGCCAATGGAATGCAGAGCCACAAAACAATCACGATAATGTTTTTTACAAACGCACGGACTGAAAGCTGACAAGCTCGCAGGAAGCTGAGCTTGTCAAACAGTACATAGCTTGTCGCGATCACAAGCAGGATCCAGACGACGGCTGGAATCAATGTCTGGAGAATGAATCCGCTCGGACCGGTGATGCTAAGTCTGGTAATCGCAACAGCCAAACAAGCTATCGGCAGAATGGATCTGAGTGTCGAAGCGCTTATAAGTGTCGAAAAAAGTGTATCAAGACTGATTTGTCGACCGTGAGACAACTCATTGAAGGCCACTAGGACGCCGGCCATGAGAAAAGCAAAGAGGAAAATGCTCAGATCCAATCCGACATAAGGCACTTCCTTGGGAGCGAGCACCACCAAAAAGAGGACAAAACTCAAAATGATCATGCTCCCCCATTGAGGCTTGGCCAGCTGCCAGGCTGATTGATAGGACTTCCAGGCGGTAGACAGTGGTAGTCGCTGAGACTTAGTCATGAGGATTTCCTGGCGGGAATCTTAAGATAGATAAAGAATTTAGAATGGTCAGTAACCGCGGACTGTGTCCTCGAATTTAACAAATGGTGATCGGCCCTCGACATCCACTTCTTGAGCGATGGCCTGATGCCAGAAATACAAAGATCCCAGC
>CAZZLQ010000089.1:0-3301 GCA_964655245.1 uncultured Bacteriovoracaceae bacterium
CTATTTTGACTATCCCAGACTTTTTTCTTTCACCTTAGGAGTATCGAACCAGCTAAAACGGCTCTTATTTTAGGGAAAGGAAAAGATTATGAATTTTTTTAGAACTCTCTGTGCACCTCTTATGATTGTAGGAATGGGCTTATTAATTGCCGGTTGTGCAGCAAAAGACGGATCTGGCGGTTCTTGGGACCGAGACGGAGATGGAACTTATGATGCAGGCGTAGGTTTTGGGACTTTGAAGCGAATCTATTTTCCGTTTGATCAGTCGGTGATCACGGGAACAGCGGCTGAAACTCTCAAAGACAATACGAACTCGATGAAGGCGAACTCAAGTATGCGAGTTTTGGTGGAAGGCCACTGCGACGATCGAGGAACCAATGAGTATAATATCGCCCTTGGCGAGAGAAGAGCTCGAACGACCATGGATTATATGGTTTCGCTCGGCGTTTCTCGAAATCGTTTGGAAATGAAGAGCTGGGGAGAAGAAAGACCTCTTGATTCAGCTCAAAGCGAACAAGCCTATCGAAAGAACCGAAGGGCTGAATTCGTTATTCTGGCCAAGTAATCTTTAGAATTTTCCTTAAGGGCCCGCATAGGTTAGCATAATGCCTATGCGGGCTTTTTTATTTTTAGCTTCCTTGGGTTTGGTTTCACTGCAATCTGGTTGCGCAGCACGACTTGATGATGTTGACGACCGCCTTTCAGACCTCCAAAAGCGAACGGCCTTGCTTGAGCAAAAATCGGGGATGCCCATTGGCTCTGATCGGGATCTTTTGGATGCTCAGCGATTGGCTGATATGAGAACCCAGGTGGCAGCCCTTCGAAATGAACTCACAGTTTTAACTGGCAAGGTGGACGCCCTTGAGTTTGAAAACAAAAATTTGACCGCACAGCTGCGCGATCTTGGTATGAGAACAGAGACGACTCAGCGAGAGCTCAATCAAGCGATGAAGAATCAAGCTGCTGCTGGAGAGGTTGGGGCTGGAGTTGATCTGCCCGAGGTCGAAAAGCAATATAATGAGGCGCTTAAGCTCTACCAGGATGGAGACTTTGATAAGGCTGAAGCTGCGTTTTCGGCCTTTTTGAGCAAGCATCCCAAGCACAGTATGTCCGATAATGCCTTGTTTTGGCTGGGTGAGGGATATATGGCGCGAAAGATGTATAAGAGTGCGGCTGCCAAATTTCAGGACCTCATTGATAACCACCCCAAATCTGATATGCGATGTGAAGCGATGACGAATCAGGTGAAGTGCTTAGCGGAATTGGGGATGGAAAAAGAAGCCGCGGCCTACTCTAAAGTCCGCGATGCTCAATGCCGAAAGAACTAAACATTTTAAGTTTTGAGTCGTCCTGTGATGACACCTCTGTGGCTCTTTTGAGGGCGGATGGACAGATGTCTGTACCTCGCTTGGTCGCCATGGCGGTTCAGTCACAGGAAGACGTTCATGAGCGATTTGGTGGAGTTGTTCCCGAATTGGCATCCCGATCACATCTGAAAAATTTACTCCCCTGTCTCGCTAAAGTTCTTCATGAAGCCGGAGTCGATTTGTCGGAGGTTGATTATTTTGCTGCAACGGCACGACCTGGTCTCATCGGATGTCTTTTGATTGGGCATACGGCAGCGAAAACACTTTCCATGCTTTTTCAGAAGCCGCTGCTTTCGTGTCATCATATAGAGGGGCATTTGATGTCAGCTTTTCTGGATTCGGCGCCGGACTTTCCTTTTCTGGCTGCGGTGGTTTCGGGGGGGCACACGAGTCTCTATCGGGTGAACTCTCATGATTCCTATGAAGTCTTAGGAGTTGCGCTTGATGATGCGCTTGGGGAGGCTTTTGACAAGGGAGCCAAACTTCTGGGGCTGCCCTTTCCGGGCGGTCCTTATCTCGATCAGCTGGCCCAGTCAGGAAATCCGAAGGCCTACACCCTCGGCCATGTCAAAGTGGAGGGAGTCGCATTCTCCTTTAGCGGTCTTAAGTCAGAGTTTAAGCGACTGGTTGATCGCGAGAAAAATCAACTGCACAAAGCCGATGCCGCGGCCTCTTATCAAAAAGCGCTTTTGGACCACCTACTCGACAAGGTCGACCTGGCCATGAAGACATCAGGCCTCAGAAGACTCGTCGTGGTAGGGGGCGTTGCGAGAAATTCAGAGCTACGCGCGCGTTTAGGGGTGTGGCAGAGTTCTGGAAAAATCCAGAGCTGGAGCGCTCCTCGCCCAGAGCTTTGCACAGACAATGCCGCGATGATCGGGGTTTTGGCTTACCGAAAAATTTTGAAGGGCGACTTTTCTAATCTGTTAGCAGATGTTGGCGCCACTGCGAGGCCGAAGCGATGAGCCGAACTTTCTTAGGTCAAAACTTTTTGGTGGATACCCAGGTTCAGCAAAGAATCTGTGATGCATTTAAGCCCGAGGGCGACTTTGGCGAGATTGGGCCTGGCCGAGGCGCAATCACCCAGCATCTTGAGAAGAAGTATGATGAATTTTGGGTTTTCGAAAAGGACCCTAAAATGGCCGATCTTTATCGCACGAGAACCAAGATCCACCTGGTGGAAGGTGATTTTGTTGATTGGGACTTTAAGCTCGGTGGAATACCTGTGGAAGACTTCAGCCTCGTTGGGAACCTGCCCTATGAATCAGGAACTAAAATGGTCTTGAGAGTGGTTGAGCAAATGCCCCAAATCAAACATTTTGTGTTTATGCTGCAAAAGGAAGTGGTCGATCGCCTCTGTGCAAAGCCTCGAACGAGTGATTTTGGTTCACTCAGCGTCTTAGTTCAGACGTTTTATCATCTTGAATCTTTGTTTTTGGTTCCACCCTCTGCGTTTCGACCTGCTCCCAAGGTAGATTCCAAGGTCGTGAGAGCCTTCAGGCGACCAGATGCTCCAGCAGTGGATCGGGCTTTTTTGAAGTTCGTTCATTCCTGCTTTTTGCACAAACGAAAGATGCTGAAGAACTCGCTTCGGTCGAGGTTTTCACCCGACCGAGTCGCTGAATCTTTGCGAAAACTAGGCCTTTCCGATACGGTGAGAGCCGAGGAGATCCCTGTGGATTTGTGGCCTCGATTTTTTGGAGATTTAGCGCATGAGCAAGCCGCTCGCTGAAAATCGAAAAGCTAGTTTCAATTATTTTATCGAGGAAACTTTTGAGGCCGGGATCGTTCTGTCGGGCACAGAAGTTAAATCCTGTCGGGGCGGCAAGGTTAATATTAATGATGCCTATGCGGCCTTTCGCGGAGGCGAGCTCTTTCTTCAAAACGCACATATCGCAGAGTACTCACACGGCAATCGAACCAATCACCCGCCC
>CAZZLQ010000090.1:0-3285 GCA_964655245.1 uncultured Bacteriovoracaceae bacterium
TCCTCAGTCGAAGTCGGCTCGTCATCTTTTGGGTGGGGGCGTGACGGGTGCGTATTTTCACTTTGGAGCCCTCGCCGCTCTTGATGATCATCTGAGCAAAAAATCAGTCGACTTTGATGTCTTCTCCGGAGTTTCTGCGGGGTCGCTCGTCGCTTCGCTCACGGCTGTTGGCCTCAAGCCTCAGACTGCGGTTGAAGCCATTATGATGGATGAGAAGCATCTGTTTAACATTGAACGTCGTGACATCTATCGTTTTAGTGTCTTGGACTGGGGGGGCGAAGCCCTTAAGTTTCTCTGGACGCTCTTTTATCTATGTTACCTGAAGATCAACCATTCCGCGGAGGCGCCGAGCTTTTTCTGGGGACTTAAGGACTCACTGCCTGCGGGGCTGTTTTCGATGCGTTACTATGAGCGGTGGATTCAGGATACTCTCGAGAGAAACTCCTTTCCGCAGTTTTTTTCCGAGGTTAACTCTGAACTCTATATTCCAGCTTATGACTTAGATTCGTGTCGCCGGATTGTGTTTGGACAAACAGGTCATCGGCATGTCCCTCTGCATAAGGCGATTGCTGCCTCGTCCGCCATCCCCCTGTTTTTCAAGCCTGTTCAGATTGAAGAACGACACTTCGTGGATGGTGAATTGGGAGATATGGCGCATTTGGATATCCCCGCTGATGCGGGAGCGGGGCTTGTCATTGTCATTAATCCCATGACGCCCGTTCGCAATGATCTTGATCGAGTAAAAATAAAAACTGTTTATGAAAACAGTGGTCGCATTCGGGACAAAGGAATGACTTATGTCTTTGACCAGGCCATGAGAAATCAGATTCATTTGCGGCTCCATGGAGCCATTAATCTCTTTGGACATCAGTATCCTGAGCGAGACGTTCTGCTGATTGAGCCCGATGAGGACGATGCGACGATGTTTTTATACAATCCGATGGACTTTGAGGCTCGAAAACAGATCGTCAAGTATGCCTACGACCTCACCAGGCGAAAAATCAGAGCCAATGCCGAGCTTTGGAAGAAATCCCTGGAAAAACATCATATTACGGTCGTCGCTGCCTAAGCGGCTCCCATTCTGCCGATAGAGTCGGGCATTTTTGCATAGAAGTGCGCAATTTTTTGCCATTTTGGGACATCCATGCCATTGGAAGAGGCGCTATTCCCCCCAAAGTCTGATTTTATGCGGCCTGGCCGACATGGTACAAAAATTGCCTATATGGTCTGTGGGAGTATCGAGATGAAGTTGGACGGAGTACGTATTTTGATATTATCGGGTCTTTTCTTAGTTATCGGTCAAGTGAGTGTTCAGGCTGCCCAGGTTCCTTCCTTTGAGCCTAAGGGCATCTCTCTTGTGAATGTCTCAGAAAGCGTCAACGCCTCGTTGGAGAAGCATGAAAGCATGATTCCAGCTCAGTTGGATCGGGCGGGTGCAGCTAAGGAAGCTGACTCCAAGCCAAAGAGGGTCATTTCCATGGACCCAGAGACGGCTGAGTGGGCTCAGATGATCAAGGTCAATGCCAGCGCGGTTTTCATTCAGCTTAAGTTCTAGACGTTTCACCTCTACAGAACGAATTGCATCGACAGACTTAGCTCCAAAGGACTCGCCACGTCGTCGCGAAAGATGAATCGTTGTGAGAAATCTCCGAATAGAGCAATTCGTCGGTTGAAGTAGCGACCCATTCCGACGCGGTATCCGAGACTTGGATTCCATTCGGAGAGGCGGCGTTCACTGCCGCCACCGAGTCCTACTCGCATCGCCCAAGGATTGTATATTTCGTAGGCCATTGCCATGGCCTCAAAGCTTAGCCTTGAGCTGACTGTTGAAGTCTGACTTGAAACGTGATGCCACTGCGGTGAGATCTCGAGGGTGAAAAAGGCATCAGTCGCATCTGAAAAAATGTAAGAAAATCGAGTCCCCACAGCTTGAGCTGAGTCATCCATTTGGTCCAACGAGGAAGCGCTTAGATAAGGTTCCAGTGAGAAGCCTCGTTTGACTTCAAACGGGAAGGGAGCCTGTATGAGAATCATGAATAGCGACGACAGCATGAGCTGATTTTAGAGCTCTCATTTCACAGGAGTAAATCGGAACTCCACGAGATGTGAATTTTCTTTGAAATAGAGTCGTCGGCAGGTCTGAAAACAAGTCTCCCTTAAGGGCTTTCATCACTGGAAAGTAGTTTGTTTTCAGGTTCTCTGTTTGTAGGAAATCCCAATACTCAAAATGATCCGATCGGAAACAAAACCGTCCCGATGGCTTTAATACTCGATGGATCTCTCGAAGAAGGAGAGGTCTGACCATTCGATTCTTTTCATGCCGGGCTTTGGGCCAAGGATCAGGGAACTGCACCCAAACTTCATCAAAGAACAAGTTTGGGCAGGCACTGAGGAACTCAAACACATCAAGATTCAGCACGCTAGCCGGCAAATCAGTCAGCTTTGATGCCGTTTTGAAAGTTCTTTTGAAACGCTTCTCAACCCCAACGCCCTTCATCTGAGGATTCATCTGCAGATAGCTTTGGAGGAAATGGCCGTTGCCGCAACCAAGATCCACAAGACAGGGCTGATGGCGAAGCGAGCCAAAGACCTCATCGAGCTCCGTCTTCACGCCTGGATGGTTTCGGATGCGCTCGATATACGGGTTGAGGGTTTCGTTAAAGGCCATCGCCCACGGATAGCACAGAATGCTGATTCAAAGAAGCCGGGGGACGCTCAATGAGCAAAATCACAGTCGATCCCAGCTCGAAGGCCAAAAGCTCCTCAGCCCGCGAGACTGTATTGCTCAGGGGGGTCCAGGCCCCCTCGCGAACGGGCCCCTTGGATGACCGGAGGCCAGAAACTGCCATAGCTCCCACACAAATCATATAAACCCAGCCAAAATGGGGGCTCTTCCAGCGGAATGTCAGTCGCTCATTTTCAGAGTAGAGCTGAGGGGCGATCTTTCGACCCCAATGATTGACCGGAAACAAGGCGCCTGAATGATAAAAGCCCTCCAGGTCCGAGCCGGAGCAGCAAGCATGCACCCAGTGGTAGTTGTGGGGAGCAAGGTAGAGATTCCAGTACGTTGCTTCGGGCAAATCTCGCCAGTTTATCTCAAAGAAGTCTGACCATGTGTATCGGATCCCTTTGACGGTCAGCTGGAGTGGGGGTTGAGCAGGGGCGGGTCCCTCTAGGCAGTTGCCCTCGACGGGGCTAATGAGTGCAGAGTCTTGAATACTGAGCGGGATCTTTCGCAAAAAAAACTCACCCAGATTTTTGAAGTTCGATGTGCCTGGCCAGTTG
>CAZZLQ010000091.1:0-3260 GCA_964655245.1 uncultured Bacteriovoracaceae bacterium
ACGAAAGACTGATGCCTCTTGTGGGGCTGCGGATGCCTTCGGATACGGAACCTCTTTGGTTGGTAGGGGGGGATGTGATGGGCCGATCTCCGTACTGGGAGATCGATCAAAATGGTCAGACATTTGTTGAGATCTTGGAGAAAATTTTAAAGTCTCGCCCGGCCGTCATTTCTCTTGGCCGGACCGATGTTTATCAACCCGATGCGGTTTTGCAGAAGCATCTCGAGAGTCTTGCTCGCGCTGGAATTCCGGTCATTGCCACAAACCGCCCTCAAAAGGGCTTGGTGGATCGATCGACGGTCCATAAGTCGGGGAAGGTTCGCGTGGGGGTTCTCAATGTTTTGGCTCACCGACCTGAGGCGGGGACATCGCGACACGCCTTGGAAGATTTGGATGCGATTCAAAAAGAGCTCCAATCGCTCGCCAAAAGAGCGGACGTTATTGTTTTGGTCACGGAGCACGATCTGGCTCGTCAGCGAATGTTGGTGGAGGCGATGTCAGCATGGCCTGAGTTCGAAAAGGTCGTGGGTGTTTTGGGCAATGATCCCAAAGAAAAGTCTCTTGAGTATGTCCGGGCGAAAGGGCGACGAGTCTTTTTGCATCAAGCGGTATCAGGCTCAACGGACGTCGCTCAGATTTCTATTTCCTGGAAACCCGATGGGGAGCGAGTTGAAAAAGTTCAGTATTTCCCGGGAGCAGAGCTCTCCAAAAAGTCGACCAAGGTTCTTCAGGATTTAGATGCCGCTCTCAGCCAAAAGTTCAAAAAGTTTGTGGGTGATCTGGACGGAGAGCTGCGAGGTTTTCAAAGTGTTGAGGATCTTCACGCTGGGACTAATCCCCTTGGTCGACTGATTGCCAATGCTTTTCGTGATCAGGGTGTCACGGGCGAGACGACGGGCGTGCCTGTAGTCGGAGTTTTTCGCGGAAGTGATTTTGGAGCCAAACTGGCTGAGGGAAAGCTCACAGAGGCTGATTTGGTGAAGGTCCTACATCTCAATGTGGGCCTCGAAGTCTTGGAGGTGGATGGTGCTACGCTTGAGGCCTTGATTCGACAGGATGAAGCCAATCGCTCTTCGAAGTCTCGACCCTCTTTGCAATGGTCAGACAATTTGCGTGTGACTCAGCGGGGTGGAATCTCAGTGAATCGTCGAAAGATTGATCCTGCGGGTCGTTATTTGATTGTGGCAGATGCTCTTCTCGTTGGTGGAACGGCCGCGGATGGGCGACCGATGATGGCTTCGGGGCGAGGTCAAAGCTTTTTTGGTGCGAAGAAGTTCAAACGAGTGACGAGCAAGGTTCAGGGTATTCGATCTGAGCGCGAAGCGGTTCTGAAGCATATTCAGAGTGATCTTGGCTCCAAAGTGAGATCAGGAGCTTTGGGCGGATTAAGTGCCGATGCCAAGAGAGATGAAGGATTGCCCAGAGTCCGCGCTGACGCCCTTCGATTTATGCCTCTGGAGGGGCATGAGATTCAAAGAATCTCCAGTCATCCATGGTCTGTCTTGTGGTCTTCATACTTTCCCGATTCTGAGGCCTTCTCAGAAGTTTTGGTGGTGGATCGCTCGGGCGCTCAAGTTGTGGGCGTGGTTTCTGTTGTGCGTTCAAAGTATGGAAAGCGAGACGATGTTCTGCGGGATTTCTCCAATTTGATTTCGCTGGTTTGGGATGAAAAGAACGCTGGGCCCAAAGATCCAGAGCCTCACTTTGGAGTTTTGGTGAAAGAGTTTAAGGCGTTTTCGAAGCCGATACCACTCGCCAAGATCAAAGAGCTTTTTGATCTCAAGCAATTCACATTGCGCAATCGTGCTCCCGCTGAGCTGGTCGATTGGCTGAAGAAAAAAGGCTATGTCGTGGAGAGAGAGCGTGACTTAGCCGCTGAGAGTCGGGCGGCGATCAAGCTCTTCGAAGAAAATGCTGAGCTTGAAAAAGTTCAGGCGGTTGCCTCAGCGGATGCGGCCATCATGGGTGTCTATCATTCGGTGGCGATCCCTCATCGAAAGCCTCGCGTTTACAAACTGACGGGCTCTCAACTGAAAAAGTTCTTTAAGGATAATCCTCGACGGCAGTTCGTCACTCATGGGCTTCAGTTCAAGGCCAATGGTGAGTTAAAAGGAATCAACGGCAAGAAGATTGAGGATCGTAAGGTTTACTCGATTGCCTCTCTTTATGGGGAGGACAGTAAAAAGTTTGTGGAGGCTTTTGAATCGGGTGGGAAGCTCTACTCTGGAAATGCCTTAAGAGCTCAGGCTGTTCAGAGAGCGCTCGAGCAGATTCGTGAATTGGTTGGAGTGAGTGGAGATGACGATGAGGTTCGTATGGAGCCAATTCGGGAGCGGACGAAGGAATTGAAAACAGAGCTTTGGCCGTATGGTCTGCAGATTTTTCCCAACGGTGAGTTTGTCGAAACGGGGGGGGAGGTTGATCAGATTCCAGAAGATCTGTTGTTTGAGCGCGCCTTCCAGCGAATTTTTGAACTTCTCAATCCTGCGCAAGAAGCGACCATTGCGATGTCCCAAAAAGCCATTTCTCTCCTGGCTCAGATCGAGGTGATCTCTCGCTTAACTGAGGATTCGCTCAAAGTGGTCCGCGAAAAAACTCAGATTGTTCATTCGCTCCTGAAGGAGCTTGAGTCTCTGCCAGAAAACGTTCGCGACGTCTTTGAGAACCCCATTATCATGGGGCTGATTCAAACGGGCTACCGTCCCACCGTTGAAGAGGCTGCGATTTTGCAGAAGCTCTACGCTGGAAAGCCTGAAGATTATCAGCCGCTCATCAAGGCCTTCATTGAAGATCCGGATTTGCGAGAGCTCTTTGCCGATAAGCTGCGCGTGATTCCGCCGAGTTTTTACAACAGTCCGTCATCGACAACGGGGGCACATCACTCAAAGGATCAGTTTTTTCCCAACGGACAAATGGAGCACGATAAAAGTGTTTTGGTCTTGATTCAGCAGCTGCTGAAATCCAAAGGATTTTCTCAGCCCCTCATTGAGGGGGTACTTTACGGAATGGCAGCGCACGATGGATGGAGTCATGAGCTCTCCTCGATCAATGCATTCTTCACTCAGTTTGGAATTGCTGGAAGTCGTGCGATTTTGAAGGGCTATCTTGATTTTCTGATTCTTTACTATCCGCAGTTCGAGGCGTTTCTGAAAGATCATCCGCGATTCAGGCCCGAAGATCTGGAGCTCATGGCTGAACAACATCAGGTCATGAAACAAAAAATGAAGGGCAAGATTCAGTCCTCCAATTTGCGCTCCAAC
>CAZZLQ010000092.1:0-3073 GCA_964655245.1 uncultured Bacteriovoracaceae bacterium
AGTCATTGAATTCCACGTTCCCGTATTGATGTACTCTTTGCCAACACCCATCTGACGAAACACAGGTCTATGATTATGTCCAAAAATGACAAGATGAACATCATCTCGTGTAAGAAGAATTTTCTCAGCAGCATCATCCAGATCAGGAAACAACGGAGTTTCCACAATCATCTTAAATGTCTGGCGAGCCATATTCTTTCGTCGAGGATCACCTCTGAACCGAGAACTGACGAGAAACTTAAATATCTTTCCAAGAGTCCAAAATCCAAAACGAGGCGAGAACAAAACCAGCCATCTGAGATACAAGGTGAATGGTAGAACCTTATCAAAATGAGGCTTCACTCTCTTGATGGGGTTCACCACATGAACCAAAAAGAGGGTCCCCCATGGATTGTTCAGAATGGGCTCAGGCAAACCGTCGCGGATGAAGTACTGAGACCGGTCAAACGAATTGGCGGAATCATACTGATTCCCGTGCTCAACATAGACTCCATCGAACTCATAGGACTCCAGATAAAAGCGCAGGGATTCGCCTATAGCCTCCCGAATCAGTGCCTGAACTGATGAAAAGAGGATTCCCGGGTCGTGATTTCCCATCACCATGACAATCGACTTGCCAGGAAGGCTCATAAAGTAACGCATGGCGTTAATCACCGCCCGATGCCCATTCATGATGCGGCGCATCCGACGCAGTGCAGTAAGCTCAGTAACAACATCGGCATCAATTTCATCAAAATCGATCTGCAGGAGATTGAAAAAATCTCCATTAATGACGAGCTCCACCTCAGCATCGTCGTAAAATCCAGAAGAGTAGAACTCTAGAAACTCGATGAACTCTCGATCGTGAAAGAAATCTTCTAAAATGTTCAACGAACCGTCGGGATTGCGATGACCCGCACCCAAATGAAAGTCAGAAACAACAAGCTTAATCTTTTTTGAGTTCATCCTTTGGTAGCTCGATGGGCCCCTGAGAAGAGTTTGGGCCACTTCCCTCTTGCTGTAAAGTCTCCTGCGGCATCGCCGGAGGATTGGTCGGAGCAAGCGGTAGAGCCGACTTTTCAAAAACGGCGACCGAGCCCATGGCGCCCACGACAGCTTGAACATCCAACTTAAGAGAGTCTTTTGATTTGTGCGATTTCAGCTCCAAAATCAATGCGGAACGGGTCAGCTTGAACGAAGTTATCTTGAGATTCGCCTCTTTCTCCAACCGCTCAATGAGCAAGCCCGCATTCAAGGCCCTGTCCGTAACGATCTCAACATTCCAATCTTTCGTTTCCAACGTCGGTCCCACCTCTACCTTCAGACCCTCAAAGGCAGCAGGATAGAACTCGACCTGGTAACGAAACGTCAAAAAATCACCTGCGTTTTTTTCTTCAATCATTTGAAAGCTCTTCACGAATCGAGCCGCCGATTTAATTCTCTGCTCACGAATAGCTACGGGTAACTCCTGAGGCAAAGACACATCCATCGCCTTCTCAAACGCTAAAGCCTTCGATTGATCTCGCGCGGCGTTCAGATTTCCTGCCTCAATTGCCACATCAAACGAGACTTCGACTCCCTGGGCAGAAACGACAGAAGGTGCTGACTCTTGTGCTCCCACAGCAGCACTAAAAGTCATCAATAAACAGGCGCTGAGTAATCTGAAACTACGAATCCATTTTTTTTCCACTGTTCAACCCTCTTTACTGGCAAATCAACTGTCATCTCCACAAAGTCAGCCTTGTAATCCTGGTGGATGATCCTACCCTCACGATGAACAAGAGCCAACAGATCACCTCGACCTTGGGGTAACAGCAGCCTGACTCGCAAATGCCCCCCATCCAGAGCCTGCGAAATCTGTTCCATCAAATCCTCGCAGTTATCGCCAGTCAGAGCCGAGACAAAGGCTCGTCGTGGGCTGGAGGCCAATTTAAATCCACCCGCCACAAGATCAATTTTATTGAAGACCTCAATGGTCGGCTTATGGAGACAATCCAAATCCATCAAAACTTGCTCGGTCGATCTTTTGTAGGATTCCCAAAGGGGCGCCGAAGCATCGATCACGTGGATCAAGAGATCAGCATTCTGCACCTCTTCCAGAGTCGACTTGAAAGCCTCAACTAACTCATGAGGGAGCTTACGAATGAATCCTACGGAGTCTGTTAACAAAACCTCTCTGTGATTGGGCAAGGTCAACTTGCGCGTGGTTGGATCCAAGGTCGCAAACAGCTTATTGGCTGCCAAGACATCCGATTGGGTCAACCGGTTAAACAATGTTGATTTACCTGAGTTTGTATATCCCACTAAGACGATTTGAGCGACCGGAGTACGTTTTCGCTTCTCACGTTGCAGATGGCGAGTATTCTCAACACGCGCGAGCTCTTTTTTGAGTCGGCCGATTTTTTCACGAATCATCCGCTTATCAAGTTCGAGCTGGGTCTCACCGGGACCACTCATCCCGATTCCACCGCCCTTTTGTCGTTCCAAGTGACTCCACAAGCCCGTCAGTCGCGGCATCAAATAAATGAGCTGAGCCAGCTCAACCTGAAGCTTACCTTCTCGGCTTTGAGCTCGTTTAGCAAAAATATCCAAAATCAATGCACGCCGATCAATCGTTCTAACCTTAAAAATTTCCTCAAGATTCCGGGACTGGCGAGGAGAAAGTTCATCATCAAAAATCACGAGATCGATATCAAATCGCTGACAAGCGTCCGCAATCTCATGCACTTTTCCGCGGTTGAGAAACGTACCGGGATTCACACGATCCAATCGACACGCCCAAGCCTCTACGACTTCAGCACCAGCCGTCATTGATAACTGCCGAAGCTCTTCTAAAGTGTCTTCGACATCGGGCTGCTCAAACTCACGACGCGTCTTCAGCTTTGGATTAAAGGTCCCAATCAGAAGGGCTCTTTCTCGGACATTTTCCATGTGACTCCGAGTGAACCCGGACTTCGCATACTAGGCAATAAAATCATGAACAAAGCTATTCGAGGCGAAGAGCTCCATCACCAAACTGACTAGCCAGCCACGACATGAGCTCCGGATGGGTCTGAACAGCAAAGGCTGTATTGAGAGTGACAAAGGACTGCCT
>CAZZLQ010000093.1:0-3072 GCA_964655245.1 uncultured Bacteriovoracaceae bacterium
GAGCACTTCTTCGAGTGATCTTTGTGATGCCCAAGTGGGTGTTTGTGAAAGCTCTGTTTTGTAAGACACCCTTTACGAATAAACAAAGCTGGAGGTGCGGGTGATAAAGGCGTCACTCTTTCGATTCAAGTATGAATGGGCTGTCCTGTTGTTTTTGCTTTCGTCTCAGGTGGCTTATCGTGTTTTAGAGTCGGGGCAGTGGCTGTTTCAGATCATGTTTTTTGTAATGCTTCTCTTGGTGGGCTTGCCACATGGGGCCGCGGATATCTTGATTCTCAAGAGCCGCTCCAGTGGCTGGAGAGGATTTCTTGGGCTTTGTCTTTTGTATCTTGCGCTTTCTTTTGGAATGTTTGGGCTGTGGTGGATATTGCCCTCTTTGTTTTGGTTTTCGGCTTTCGCATTGGCCATCTGGCATTTTTTAAAGATCGAATGGTCTCTGAGGAGGACTTCTCTCTTTGCGCCTGATCTCGCTTTGATTTCGATTGTTGGGATTCCTTTGATACATCAAGCAAGCTTCGTGGAAATCTCCGAGCCGCTACAGGCTCAGCGCTTTGCGCAGATTTTGTTTGGGATGGAGGCGTGGATTGTGGGGATTTGCGTTGGCGTCTTTGTGTGGAGAGTTTTGTTTTTCCCCAATCGACTGAGGCATTTGATTCTCGTGACTTTGTTTTTGACCGTGCTTTTCTCCTTACCGCTCTGGTATGGATTTGCCTGTTTTTTTATTCTTCTTCATTCAGCTCGTCATTTGGAGCTGAGCTTTGAGCGCTTGCCTGATCTCAATTCTAAAGTCTACTGGCGTATCTTGGTCCCGCTGTCAGCGGCCTGCTTGCTGCCCGTGATAGTCTTTGTGAAAGATTTCAATCAGCTCATTCCCTTTGCAGCGCTCATGCTGCTGTGTTTGACCTTGCCGCATATGATCGTTGAGTCGGCGCTCACACCCACATCGACACCTGCTCGCAGCCTTCTACGCCTTTGAAGTAGACCATCTGAGTACGAGCCTGCTGCCGTCACCACTGAGCACGCCACAAGAGAGGCTGACGGACTCTGCAGTCATGGTGTGCCTCCTGAGGCCAGCGAGGGTTTTGCGCACAACCGGTTCACCGAAGTGCCTCAGAGCCTCATCGGTGCCGCTCGCAGACTCGCACCCCCGGAGGGCAGGCTTCAAAGGCAAATGAAGATGCCGTGATATGGTGCCAGACAGTGCAGGAATGAGACCTGACCCCAAATGTTAGTTATCGTCGATTTGGAGAATGGCCAAGAAGGCTTCTTGCGGGACGTCGACAGAGCCGATGCTCTTCATCCGTTTTTTACCTTCTTTTTGTTTCTCAAGGAGCTTTCGCTTTCGACTGACGTCACCACCGTAGCACTTGGCCAAGACGTCTTTTCGAAGTGCTGAAAGAGTTTCCCGCGCAACAATCTTGGCTCCAATGGCAGCTTGAATGGCAATTTGGAACATCTGCTTTGGTAGCAGCTCTTTCATCTTTTTGGTGATCTCTCGACCGCGGTGATACGCAAAATCTCGATGAGTAATAAACGACAAGGCGCCCACGGCTTCACCGTTCAAAAGCAAATCCACTTTCACAAGATCGCTTTCTCGATAATCTTTGAATTCATAATCCAAGGTCGCATATCCCTTGGAGATCGACTTCAAACGATCAAAGAAGTTCAGTGCGATTTCATTGAGCGGAATATCATACTCCAGCACCACTCGTTCAGGGGTGAGATACTCCATCTTCTGCTGGTGACCTCGACGATCCGTACACAATGTCATGATGGCACCAATAAACTCGGGTGGAGTGTGGATGGTCACCTTGTAATAAGGCTCTTCAAACTTTTCGATCAGACCTTCTTCAGGGAGCTTTCCGGGATTTGAAATCTCTTCCATCTCTCCGTTGGTGCGATAAACTCGATACTTGACCGTCGGAACGGTACAAATCAAATCCAGATTATACTCGCGCTCCAATCGCTCGCGAATAATGTCCATATGAAGCAGGCCCAAGAAGCCGCATCTGAAACCAAATCCTAAATGCTCGGAGGTTTCCGGTTCGTAGTGAACAGCTGCATCGTTGAGAGTGAGTTTCTCCAGGGCATCTTTGAGATTTTCGTAGTCGTCCGTGGCCGTGGGGAAAATCCCACAAAAGACCATGGGTTTTGCTTCCTTAAATCCTGGCAGGGGTTGAGCCACAGGATCCCTCACCAAGGTGACCGTGTCTCCCACGCGCGCATCTTTGACGAGCTTAATGCCGGCAATGATGAATCCGACCTCGCCTGATTTGATTTCCGAGGAACTCACGGCCTTGGGGGTAAAGTAGCCGAGATCCAAAACCTCATACGGAGTATGGGTAGACATCAGCTGAATCTTGTCTCCCTTTTTGATTGAGCCCGAAAACATTCGGACCAAAATCACCACGCCTCGGTAAGCATCAAACCACGAATCAATCACAAGGCCTGCGACTTTGCCGTTGCAATCCGGATTGTCTTTGGGGGGAGGAACCATTTTGACGATGGCTTCGAGAGCTTCGCCAATTCCAATCCCGGCTTTGGCGGATGCAAGAACGGCGTGAGAGGTATCCAGCCCAATGACCTCTTCAATCTCCTTTTTGACCTTCTCGGGGTTGGCTGAGGGCAAATCGATTTTATTCACCACCGGAATGATTTCCAGATTGTTGGACAAGGCTAAATAAACATTCGCCAGGGTTTGAGCCTGAATTCCTTGAGCCGCATCCACCACGAGGAGCGCTCCTTCACAGGCTGATAAACTTCGAGAAACCTCGTACGAAAAATCCACATGCCCCGGAGTGTCGATCAGGTTGATCGTATAAATCTCGCCATCCGAAGCCTTGTATTGAAGACGCACCGTTTGGGCCTTAATTGTAATTCCACGCTCGCGCTCGAGGTCCATGGAGTCGAGGAGTTGCTCCTTCATCTCACGTTTTGTGACGGTGCCTGTGAACTCAATAAAACGATCGGCCAGGGTGGACTTCCCATGGTCGATATGCGCAATAATCGAGAAATCACGAATCTTTACACTGGCCATTGCTCCCAAGGTTAGAGCCGAGAAAGTTCTTGCCC
>CAZZLQ010000094.1:0-2906 GCA_964655245.1 uncultured Bacteriovoracaceae bacterium
GTGTTTCTCATGAACAGAATCGCTCTCGTAGTTTTCTTGTGGGCGCTGCTCACGTTCAACGTCCAAGCCCAGAAATCAACTCAGCAGCGAATTAAGATCGGAGCTGTGTTGCCACTAACTGGAGACATGGCAATCATTGGAACAGCTATTCGTCAAGGCATAGAGCTGTGCACGAGCAAAACACAACACGTCGGCATATCGGTAAAAGTCGAGGATGATAAGACACTCAACAGACTTGAGGCAGTCAGGGCAGTTAGAAAGTTTGTGGGAATAGATCACGTCTCTGTGGTTTTCGACGCCTACGTAAACACAGTGTCAGCAATTGAGCCCATTACTCGACAGGCTGGAGTACCTTGTTTGGTGATATGGGACAGCAACAGAACATTGAGAAAATTCAACAATCAAGTTGTTGGATTCGGATATTCAACGGAGCTTGCAGGGGAAGATATGGCGCAGTTTGCCACTGCAAAATTGGGGCGCAAGTCTGTGGCGATTGTTGGATTTGAGGATGAATGGTCGGAAGTTATTAGCTCTGCTTTCTCAGACAGGTTTGTTGCGTCTTCAGGGAAGGTGGTGATGCATGAGCGAGTCAGTGCGGACACGACTGACTTTAAGGCTTTAATTGCCAAAGCTAAATCAACAGGCGCTGACGTTCTGTATCTGCCTCTGTTTGGCGCTGGGCTTCAAAGTGCAATCAGACAAGCTCGCAGCATGCAATTTAAGGGCGAGATACTAACGGGAGATAGTTTCGGAGAGGTGGAAATTAAGCAGCTCGGCGCATCTGCCGATGGAATATACGTTTCGCAGATATGGTTTGAGAACTCAGCTTTTAGCAGAGAGTATAGTGAGAAATTTGGCACTGCTGATTTAAATGGAACAAATCTGGGCTATGCTGCACTGGGATGCGATGCTGTGAAAATGATCGATGAGCTTAGTGGAGCAATTCTTAGTCGAGGGAGAGAGCTTTCATCTGCGAGCCTCAAAGAGGGCTTTAAAGGGTTTTCCTTCGAAGGAGTTCTCGGCAAGACTGAAATCGGTGCTGACAACACAACCAATAGAAGAGAAGCTATTCTGCAAGTCAGAGATGGTAAATTTATTCTCATCGAGTCTCACTGAGGCTTTTTGGTTTTGAGTCAGTTTTGTGTCAGTTCAAAAGTTAGCTGCTTCTGACGTTGCAAGATCCTGATGTTTCAGCTATTTTTTATGCAGAATCGGACAAGGACTTAATTCGTAATGAGAGGGTCACAGCTTGTCCGCCGTAGCCTTTGGCGAAGGTGGATGTTCGATGCACCTAGGTGGCTTACTTAATCTGCACGTCATCTCATCATGCTCTCACGAAAAATTTGCTCATCGATATCTGCTCTCGTGCTTGCTCTCACTTCAATCGTGGTGATTGGAATCTCAGGCGCTCAAGAGTTGTTGGCTCAGGAACGGAGCAAGATCGGAATAATAGCACCTTTTACTGGTCCTCTAGCTGAGTTTGGAGTGGCACTACGAAATGGTATCGTCTTAGCGCAAAAGACATCACCAAACGCTCTCAGCAAAATAGATTTTGTCTATGAGGACTCGCATTACAATCCTCAAACGGCGATATCAATTTTCAGACGATTCACCGCTGATACTCAGGTGAAACTAGTGATTAATTTTGGGTGTCCCACGTCGCAGGCGATTGCTCCAATCGCAGATCAAGCTCGAACACCAACTGCGCTATTCTGTTCTTCTCTATTGCTTACAAAGGGTAAGAAGTATTCATTCGGATTATGCTCACCTGCAAATGAGTGGGCGTCCATACTTTGGTCGCATTTAGACTCACAGAAGCTCAACAACCTCTGCTTAGTGCTCACGCAAAACGACTACTTGATGAACGAATTAAAGGCGCTTGAGCTTGAAATGAAGCGGGATTCTAAACCTCACTCACTGGCAGTAATTGAGGAATACAGCCCTACGGACACTGACTTCAGATCGTCAGTCCTCAAGCTCGGCACGAAACAATGTAACGCCTTGGGTGTTTACCTGCTGCCAAATCAAGTGCGCACATTCTTTCAGCAATCTCGTCACCTTAAACTCAAAACTCAGATTTTTGGGACTGACGTCTTTGAAAGTAGGGACGAAATTGCTGCATCAAACGGAGGGATGGAGGACGCTGTATTCGTAAACCTTGCTGTGCCTGAGAAGTTCGAGGAACTATACATCTCGGAATTCAAGAATGATAATCAGGTAACAATCGCATGCGTTCTTCACGACTTCGTTTCTCGACTTGCTGGTGCTCTTCAATCGGGGACTGGGAACACAACTTCCGAACAGCTTATTAAAGCTATTCAGGAGTCGGGCACTCAAAACGGCGCTTGTGGTACTTCGTCTTTTGTTCGATCCGATTCAGGTGAGCAGTTCATCAGATATCCACTGACACTCAAAACCGTAAAAGGTGGTAGGATCGAGAATGTCTCAAACTAGTGGCTTGCAGCTTTTGAGTCAGTTTTGTGTCAGTTCAAAAGTTAACTGCTTATCTCATTGCAAGATGCTGATGTTTAAGCTATTTTTTTCGCAGAGTCGGACAAGCAGTATCCTTAATTATAAAAAATTGGGTCTCTACCGCATATAGCGTTTTTAAAAGTCCGTAGCGATATAGCGACTTTTGGAAAACGCTATCGATTCGCGGACGCGAATCAAAACAACAACCTTTAGTGATTTACGGCAAAAGCCTTGCCAGTTTCACTGGCACGGACTTTTGCAGATCACTATAGCTCTGGAATTCATCGTCACTACTTTTGAGATCCGAGACCGGCAACCAAAGGAGCAACCAAATGGGAAACGGAGACCTCAAAGATCAGTTTAAGGACGCATAATTTTAGATTGTGCTCAACATCGCCTAAGGTGCTGGCAAGCTCAAACAAGCCGATAAACGG
>CAZZLQ010000095.1:0-2400 GCA_964655245.1 uncultured Bacteriovoracaceae bacterium
GGCGTATCGATCTGTGCCCTCAGGAATTTTCTGGGGAGCTGGAGTCGGCGGGCACTTGGGGTGGATCCTGAAGAAGAGCGCTTATGTGGTCGATGGCGAGGCGATGGATCAAACGGATCAATATTCTATGGGTTGGATGATAAAAACCTGTGCAGGGCCTGAGTTTGGGATCTGGGGTGACGCACGGCTAAGGTTAAGGCTGGGCTTTGATGTGTATTTTGGAAGAATCGCTCCGTACACCGTTGAAGTCAGCTCCGGTCAATGGGGCCTTGTGTACTTCATGCAAGCGCAGGTGATGATTCCGTGATGACTTCGCTCAAGCACAACGCACTTTTGCATTGGCTGATTGCGATTAGTCTGATGGCGGGGCAGTTTTGGTTGTCGCACTCAATGGGTCAGATCGGACTGATTCGAATCGGCTCGGTTGTGTTTCTTGGGCTTTTGCCACTGCTCCTTTGCATATGGCCCCTGGGAATCAAATGGAGCGATCTGGGGTTTGCGCGCCCAAAAAACATGAGAAGAATTGGGATGGGTTATCTTCTGATTGGTTTGGTTGCCCCTCTCCTGATCTTGGTCGGAATGAAAATGGCCGGTTCAGTTTCCTACTATGGAGGAATTTTTTCTCAGGAACACTCGTTCTTCGAAAAGCTTCGAGATCTTAGCTCTTTTGTCTTGGCATCAACTTTTCTTCTGGAATTTTTTTTCCGATCCTTTCTTTTCATGGGGCATCGAAAGTTCTCGACTTCTCGGCCCTGGCTGAGGGCGAGTTTCATCGTTTTGGGAGAGATCTTTGTTCATTTGAGAAAGCCAGCGGAGGAAATCGCAGGAGTTGGGGTTTTGTCGATCATTTTGTGTTGGATGACTCATCGGACTCAAAGTGTTTGGCCCGCACTCTTCCTTCATCTGTGGATTGAGTCTTGGTTCGTGCTCAGCTTCTTTCTGTAAGTGCGAGGCTTCCGGAAGATTCTCCGGCTGAAGATGGCTGGCGTGGATCTTGATTCGTATCGAGGATCTTCGGATCCCTTTTTGCATCTGCATTGCTGGTGACATCGCTCTTTGCTCTTTGGTGTTCCCTCGTTGGAGGGATTCTTTCGTTTTGGTCTGATGGCAACTCGTGGGGATGGCTTTTGCTGATAGCGCTCTTGGTGAGAGTTCGATGGAGCGTCTTGGGGTTTGCTATTGGGGGTTTGTTTGCTCTTTCGTCGTTTGAGAGAAAGTGGGAGGAGATTCAGCGCGTAAGCTATGAGCCGAGTTTTTTCTATGCGCGTTGTGCGGATTTCAAACGAGGATCTTTAGTAGCGCCTCAATCGATGACTACTGAAATTCGATTGCCGCGGCTTTGTCCGGACGGTTGGGGGTTTCTTGGCTTTGGTCGACTCGTGCCGAAGGAGGATTTTTCATGGGCCATGAAGCCCTCGGATCGATTGATTTGGAGGCCGGCCCAAATTTCAGGGCTGTATGGGCTGAGAGCGCCTCTTTCCGAAAGACTTTCAAATGAGTGGCCTCTTCAGTCTGGATTGCGCCGCGCCTTCCTGATTGGCGATGGCAGTGAGCTTTCGGGATCAATCTGGCGGACCATGAACACCTTAGGCTTGTCTCATCTTCTCGTTGCCAGTGGCATGCATCTGACCATCTCGGCTGAGATTGTGAAGCGAATGCTCAGCTTTCTACTTCGATGGACTGCTAGGCCGTCGTTTTTTTCACTTTGGACCTATCGAGGCACTCTTTTTTCTCTCATTAGTCTCTACTCCTTTCTCTTGGGGTTTGACGTTTCCGTGGCGAGGGCTTGGTGGGTGTGGGTGTTTACTCAGGCATTGAGCTTTCTTCATCCCCTCGGGCTTCGACTCAAGGGTGTGGGTGCACTGGCGATGGCGGGAGTGGTTCTGGCCCTGCTTGATCCACTTGCCGTCTTTGACGTGAGTTATGCGCTAAGTTTTGTGACCTCTTGGTTCATTTTACAAACCGGCAGTGTGATTCTCACAAGCCTTGCCGCAGTTCTTACCTGCAGTGTCTTGGGCCTACCCACCACGCTTTTGAGTGTTGTCGTCAATGGACTTCTGGCCGGCCCGCTCTTTAGTATCCTCATCCCCTTGAGCTTTGTTCCTCTCTTTTGCGGCCGCCTTTCGTCTGTTTGCGAAAAGATGATCACAAACACCTTTGGCTTTCTTCGATTGATCAGTGCCCATCTTCCTCAGGTCGGGATTTCGCCGGGGGTGAGTGCCGCCTTCTTGGCCGCAATGGTCGGACTCTGTTTGGTGTGGGGCGCTAAGCAGCCGAATTTCAAAGTCTATTTTGACAATCCCAGACTTGTTTCTTTAACCTTAGGAGTATCGAGCCAGCTAAAAAGGCTCTTATTTTAGGGAAAGGAAAAGATTATGAATTTTTTTAGAACTCTCTGTG
>CAZZLQ010000096.1:0-2299 GCA_964655245.1 uncultured Bacteriovoracaceae bacterium
CGAGCCATCACGAAGGAAGACGACTCGAAAACCTTAGGATCAATCAAAAGCTTCCGCCTTCCTGAACGACCAGCAATGGGAGTGACACCGCGAGCCATCAGAACACGCATTCGCTGTTCATCATCATATCCAGGGGTCATGAGGATTCGTTGAAGTTCAGCAGCAACCGCGTCTTGCAGAATGCCATACTTAACACCCTTTTGCTGGAGAAGCTGAATAACATACTCAGGTGTCAACCGGGGAGCCTTTTCTCCAACAGGGAGTCTGAGGCGAGTCAAATAGGCCATCATGGCATCGCGGGAAATCTCAACATCAACGGAAGCTGGGCAGTACAGAACCTCGAACGTGCATTTCTTGTTCTCAGAGCCGATCAAGCGAAAATGATCATCAGAAATCCCAAGATCAGACTTCAAAAGCGCTTTCGCCTTGTCCGCATTTGGATCATTGATGACAACAACTTTCATGAACCGAGAATCCCCCTAAGCCCCGAAGAACAACCTCTATTATATAAGAGTCGCGGCCAGTCGATAGACAGGTCGCACAAAAATGATTCAAAGAGGCTTAAAAAAGCGCTTAGGCACCGACGTAAGACAGAGCGTCAAAGGATGCGGCGAAGCATTAACGCCGGCTGCAGGACGCGCGCGGCCCAAAAGAATCTTCTCGATATCGTACTTTTTTCCCAGTCCAATCTCGACAAGAGTCCCTGACATGGTCCGAACCATATGATGGAGAAACCCCTCACCTCGAAACACAAGATGAATGATCCTCAATTCAGACATCGTGGGATGATCTTGCACTAGCAGCTTTGTCGAGAGAATGCGGCGCTGCGTTCGGTCTTCATAGCGGCGAGATCGAGTTGCGAATGCCGCAAAATCGTGGAGCCCAACAAACTTAGTGATGGCCGCTCTCATGCGGACAAGATCAAGCGGCTTTCGAATCCACATACCCTTTTCACCGACCAAGGGGTCATGGCTCGGTCCGTTGATTATCCGATACGAGTATTCCTTCCAGATCGGGCTTGCCTTGGGATTGAAATCCTTATGAAGACGAAGCGCCTTCCACACTCGAATACTCTCCGGCAAAACGGCATTGAGAGAGACAAGAAGCGCTTGCTTCGTTTTCACCGGTAGCAAATCATAAAGCCTCATACCATCCGGAATCATCACCCACTGATCCCAGGCACTCACCCCAGCATCGGTCCGGCTTGAAAACTGAATCTTCAACTGCGGGCCCAAGATCGGAGCCCAGGACTTCTCGATCGCTTCTTGAATCGATCGATGATGACTCTGACGCTGAAAGCCAGAAAAGCTGCCTCCATCATAGGCGACTCGAAAGCCCAAGTGAGGGAAATTTTGGTTACCAATCAAGCGCAAGCCCCAATCCAAAATCCCAACCACCGGTCCCTGATATCAATCCCAATCCATGACGAAACCAATCGCCAGGAAGATAGCGGACTTGGAGCAACAATCCAAAATCCTGCAGGTTCCATGTCTGAGTCATGTCGCTTCGAAGAGCTTTGTCGTAGAAAAAAGAGAAGACAACACCACCACCAAGTTCCAACCCCAGATCTCCGCCGGAACTCTGCGTTTGTTGACCAACGGCTTCAGTCAACTTTTTGACCAAACCGTAACGGTAGATCACTCCGACTTTGTAGAAGGGAACAACGCGAAAGAACGTTGGACTCCACATTCTCTGTTTAATTCCAACCCCAGCACTCAAAAGAGTGTAATGGAGAGAATCAGCAGAACTTTGCAGATTCCCATTAGTATCAAGCAGATAGGATCCATCCGAGTTCAGCAGTGGCAAGTTCGCAGTATCGCGAATGACACCCACGGATACATAAGGCTCTATTCGATAAGACAGTTCGGTCACGCCTGCAGCAGCGTCAAAACTCAGAGCGCCCCACTTGGAAAATCCGTTTACTCGACTGAGTCGCTGATCATTCCAAAATCGTTGATTCACAGTCACCTCAACGGATCCTGCTGCTTCCTCGGCAGCATCGGCGTCATGCGAACCTGCGAGAAGACAACCAATCATGAGCAGGTATGAAAGAACTTTCATAGTGAGAGCAGATTACACATCGATCATTCATTTGAAAAACATTCACTTCGAGCACGACGATGTGCACGTGATGACAAAAATGAAAGTGGATCACAAAGTTTTTTTTTGAAAAGTGAAATTACCTATTGCATAGAACTCAAAAGAACTTACAATGGAGATGTTCGATGTAGAATGTTTCTCTCGAACGCAGATCAACTCGACGAAGGAGAATACAATGGCTGCTAAGAAAAAAACCGCT
>CAZZLQ010000097.1:0-2240 GCA_964655245.1 uncultured Bacteriovoracaceae bacterium
TGCAGCAGGGGGGGTGCATGTAAATGTGTATTCTTTAGAATACAGCTATGAAGCTGCATTCATAGTCGGCGGCTCCAAAGACCTATAAGCTACTGAATTTACTAGAGCCGAGTTTTGAACGATTCATCATGCACGACAAAACCCTCCAGCCGCGCAAGCTCGCGGGAGGATTCTTGAGTTCGCTCAAGAGCCGAACGATCAATTTCGACATACGAGAAGCGCCGTTGAAAACTAGCGGGCGAGATGAATTGAAAGAACCGAGCCGCACCGGCCGTTGCCAACGCACCCGAAGCTCCTCCAAACAAATCGACAGCTGTTGGCGGAGTAAAGGGTCCTAAAAGTAACAGGCCGCAAGCTTGGACTTTTTTGATGTAGTCACTGGGATTTTTAAGATGAAGACAAAGAGTTGCTGGCGCCAACTGATTCACCCACTTCAAGGCCTCATCGGTATTCTTGACGATCACACAAACGAAGTTTTTCTCCAGACAAAGCCGAATACTCTCTTGTGTTTGTTGATCTTTGACCTCACTCAAAGTCACTGCCATCCCCGCAAGCAACCTCTGAATCCAGTCCTCGTCTTGATGCAAAAGAAAGATCTGAGAGTTTGGATCATGATCCGCTCGACCCAAGATATCCGCCGCAATCACCTGAGGATCAGAGGTCTTATCGCAGACAAAGGCCGTTTCCGAAGGCCCCGCAAAAGTATCCACGGAAACAATCCCAGCCAGTCGCATCTTCGCAACATTCGTCCGATTACTTCCGGATCCAACAATTTTTTGAACGGGTTGAGTTCGGGCCGTTCCAAAGGCGAGAGCCGCCATCCCGGGAGCGCCTCCTGCCAGTAAGATGCGATCAATATCGAGCAGCTTAGCCGCATACAACATAAGGGGATCAATCAGTACGCCCTCATGGAGATCTTTTGGCGGAGTCGCCACAATGATTTCTTTCACTCCAGCCATTCGAGCCGGCACAGCATGCATCAGCAAACTCATAAAATAGCTCACTCGACCGCCCGGGACATAGATCCCCACTCGATCGAAGCTTCGCATCTCTACGCCCCACAAAACGCCAGCTTCCTCTTCCACAGTGAAAGAGTTGAGCTTGAGCTCTGACTGATATCGTTCGATTCGATCCTTTACGGACTCAACAAAACCGCGAGCTTCAATTGATAAAAGCTTTCCGGAGGTTTTGATCCGTGCAGGATCGACCCACAGGCTTTCACCGGTTAGCGAAAGACCGTCTCGATCTTTGGCGCACTCAATGAGAAAGGCTTCGCCTTCCCGCCGGTATCTTCGAAAATCGTTTTGGATCTCAAGATCAAAGTCATCTATCAGCTTCAGTCTCAACTCATCTCTTTGCTTGAGAAGATTCTGAGCTTGAAGTGAGGATGCCTGTACAATTCTCACTGAGGAACTCTCCTGACGTCAGCGCCTAAAGCATTGAGCTTCTCTTCAAATCGCTCATATCCTCGATCTAAGTGATAAACGCGCAGAACCTGAGTCTCTCCTTGAGCTCTTAGTCCCGCCAAAACCAACGAAGCAGAGGCTCGCAAATCGGAGGCCATCACAGCAGCTCCACTCAGATGACTCACGCCAGTCACCACCGCGAGATTTCCTTTTACCTCGATGTGGGCTCCGAGTCTTCGAAGCTCACTAACATGCTGAAACCGATTTTCAAAAACGGTCTCGCGAATCGTGCTTGGTCCTTTTGAAGGATTGGCCAACGTAGAGCATGCCATAAACTGAGCCTGTCCATCCGTGGGAAACCCTGGAAACGGAGATGTCTCAAGATGAACCGGATTCAAAATCTCGGGTGCGCGAATCTTCACACTGAGATCATTCTCCGAAATTTCACACCCCATCTCAGTGAACTTCTGAAGCACGGCATTGAGGGTACCACGTCGATAGGGATAGCACTCCACGCTGCCGCCCGTCATTGCACCTGCTGCCAAGAAAGTGAGAAGTTGGATCCGATCCGGCTGAATCGTCCAATCAAGCCCCTTCAAGCTGCTCACGCCTTGAATCAAAATCTGAGAACTCCCATGTCCCGAGATTCGAGCGCCCATGGCGTTCAATGCCTCAGCGACTTCAACCACCTCTGGCTCTCGTGCAACATTCTCAAAACAGGTCTCACCATCAGCAAGTACGGCCGCCGTTAACAAATTGATTGTTCCAGTCACCGTTGGGAAATCCAAACCAAATCCCCACCCGCGCAATCGAGCAGCGCGAGCATCGATGCAG
>CAZZLQ010000098.1:0-2059 GCA_964655245.1 uncultured Bacteriovoracaceae bacterium
CCTCAGTTTTGCGACGCAAGTTATGAAGGAGAAGACTTTAGCAGAGAGGTCGTTGAATTCTCCTATCAAGCGACGATTCCAGTTCAAGTGGGAGAACATAAAGCGGATTCAACCATTGAGTTTTGCTCGTCAGGTCGGCAGACCTTAACCAATGTTTTCTTCGGTCAGTGGTTAAAAATCTTTGAACCAAAAAATTAGGCTTCCGTCTCATTCCTGCACGAGCTGACCCCAAATCACTAACCTTCAACCCCGATCTTGCTCATCAGCAGGATCGGGTTTTTTTTGTCACGTTGTAGATTGGAATGATTTGCGGAGTCAGCTTTTTGACGGGGTCAGAGGGGTTTATGTGGCGTCTCTGGGAGTTTTTGGTTTGGCATATCGATTGCTCATTCACTTGAACATGGATTTGAAAAGGGTGCTTGCAATTTTGGCGTTTACGATAACCCTCACGAGCTGTGGGATGGGTGCGAATCTAAGCCCTCCATCGAGCACTGACGACCTGGGCGCTCTTGGCGATGCTTTCGGAAAGCGGGGCACGCTCATCGGTAATACGCCCTCGACGAGTTTTACGTTTGATCCAGACACTGGAGAATACATCTGTAGCCTGCTGGCTAGTCACCGTAACGATTTGCAATGGATTGATGGGCTTGTAATCACTGGGTTTGATCAGTTGGGAGATATCGTTATTGTTGCTCAGATGGATGTCTTATCACTCGATGCCTCTTTGCGGGTGTCAGAAGAGGCGCTGAAGGGCCTCAAAGGAGTGGGGTGTTCAGCAGTGTTTCGAGGAGGCTCTATTTCATCGGAATCTCAACAAGACAGTAACTGCAATCGAGCAGATCTTAATCAGAGCGGAAAAGTCGATACTGATGATTTAAGGCTTTTGACCACTGAGCTCTCACGAGCTGCTGCGGAGCGAGAGACAGCCTTTGATGTGAATGGGGACGGAAGGGTTACCCCGGAAGATATCACCCATTTACTCTACTGCTTCGGCCCTTTTTCTGAGGCAGGAGGTGAGCAATGAGAGGTGAACACTCCTATCGAGAGGCGCCCCATGTGTTTGACTACCTTGACGCTCGCGCTTATGTGCGCGATTGCATTGCCTATCTCAAATTGACAAAGCAGGGATTTAGCTTTCGTCGCTTTACCAAAGAGATCGGGATGGCGAGTCCTGGGCATATTCATCTCATGCTTTCTGGTAAGCAGTCGCTGACCGAAGTGGCCGCTGAAAAACTCGCGCGAGGTTTTGAGCTCAACAAAGCCGAGACTAAGCGCCTGATTGAGCTGGTCATGGTCGAACGAGTCTCCGAAGAAAGTGCAAAAGAGAATCTCAAGCAAAAAATCGTGAACGATCAAATGCGAAAGCGAAAGGCAAAGTTGGCCGAGCATCAGTTTGCCTATTGCACGAACTGGTACTATCCAGTGATCCGCGAGATGGTGGGTCTTTCGGATTTTCGACTGGATCTAGCTTGGATTGCCGACCGTCTGTCTGGCAAAGTCTCAACTTCTGAGGTTTCAAAGGCGATTAAGACCTTGTTGGCTCTGGGAATGATTCGAACAGAGGGATCAGCTTTGGTACAGTCAGAGTCGATGGTTTCAACCGATGATGTGACGCCACGATCAGATTTGCTTTCTCAGTTTCACAAAGCGATGATGCAAAAAGCGCAGGAGGCGCAAGATGCCGTTGTCGACTCGATGCGAGAGATCAGTGGGATGACGTTGACGATTGATGCCGCAGAGTTTGAGAAGCTGAAATGTGAGCTCGTAGAGTTTAGAAACCAAGTTTTTCAAAAGTATGGTCTAGTGAAGCCCACTCATGACCGAGTCTGTCAGGTGAATATTCAATTCTTTCCTTTGACCAAGTAAAATATGGGTCTATCTTGTTCTTTCGGTGTGTTTGCTCAACTTGGCTCACATTGCCAATTTGCGCAGAGCGCGATTCTCTTGTGAGAATCGTCTATTTTTAATTTCAAGACAATTTTCGTCCTTAAGATCCAGATAGTCTTTGCGCACTAATCCCGTGCCTTACAGTGCAGGCGTTTATATGGCGTACATAAAG
>CAZZLQ010000099.1:0-1888 GCA_964655245.1 uncultured Bacteriovoracaceae bacterium
CAGCAAGCAAAACGCTGAACCGACTTTAAGAGCACCAATCAAAAAGAAAAACCAAACAGGAAGTCCATAAACCTGAAACTCTTCACGAAGATTCGTGGCTTCACCACCCCTAAAGGCCGTGCTCTTTTTCAAGCGGACAACCCAGACGTTGAGCAACCCTAGCGCAATGACAATCTGAAGACCGATCATAAGATTTTGATTCATCCGCCAGATATTACAAATGCAGAGGAATGAGGCAAACCAAAAAGAACTCTAACCTGCAAAATTCTGAGTCTGAGTCTGAGTCTGAGTCTTTCGTATCATGGCAAGGCAATAGATCTGTCCCAAAGCAGAAATCAGACCAAAGGCCACCGCCAAGCCCCAGAAAAAATTCTCAATTGCCCCTGCCCAGTGCAGAGCATTGGCATGACTCAGCATCCAAACCCAATCATGGTACAACGTCACAAAATGAGGGGTATCAAGAACCAAATCCGCATAAGCTGCTGAACCAGCATAATGGGCCATATTGATCAAAGAGGCCGCCTGCCACGTCAGAATCAAAAAGGCCGCGTGAGGGTCCCGGTGCTTGATGAACCCCCAGACAAAGACAAAGGGAAAGAAAAACTGAAAGATACTCCCCATACTGATACTGACCCACATACCAAACGCACCCGTCAGCCAATGCCCAATCTCATGGATTCCATGAGAAGCAGTCCAAAGCGGATTCCAAATCCCGGGCACTTGTTCATTCTTAACCACAAAGAGGAGTACTCTCAGCGTCCAGAGCAAGAGAAGGAGTCGAAACCAAAAGCTCTTTCCCTTGAGCGACTCGTGCATCCAATCGCGCATGGCATCCCACGACAACACACTCTATTAGAACACGAAGTATTCAGATACTCATCAAAAGATTTCAATGAGACGAGCGATACGGCGCTCGGCTTTGAATTGATCTCCAAAAAGATCAGTTGCTGCCTGCCGGAGTGCCGGAGCTTTTTCTTTGAGATAGCGGTCCAACACATCGCGCTCCTTGGTGTAATAGCGAACCGTCCAAAGCGAAACTTTTGAATCCGAGCCGTCTCGCTCCCACCAGTCTGATCCGAGAAATTCTCCCACGTCTGTCACATGTTTGATGTGCTCAGGGAGCCACTTCCGAAACTCACCAGAAACAGAGCCTTGAACTTCGAGATTTACTTCGTAGACGAACACAATTTCTCAATATCAATCGCAATAGATTCGGGGGCCGTTGTTGGCGAAAATCGTTTGAGGACTTCTCCCGCAGGTGAAACCAGAAACTTGGTGAAGTTCCACTTGATGGCTTCCGTTCCTAAGATTCCCTTTTCAGCTTTTTTGAGAAGTTTGTAGAGGGCGTGAGCGGAGTCTCCGTTGACATCTACTTTGCTGAACATCGGAAAGCTCACCTCATACTTGGCGGAGCAAAAGGACTTAATCTCTTCATCTGAGCCAGGCTCTTGCGCACCGAACTGGTTGCAGGGAAACCCTAAAACCAAGAAACCCCTGTCCTTGAAATCGCGGTAGAGATTCTCCAGACCTTTATACTGGGGAGTGAATCCGCACCGACTGGCGACATTCACAATCAAGAGAGTCTTACCCTTAAACTCGGACATTTTGACGGGTCTGCCGTCAATCGTCCGAACTTCAATGTCGTAAATCTCCCCCGCTGACATGATCAATGAACTTTTTTGCTGCCTTTGCCGCTCGTCGACAAGGCAAGTTCGATATGCTTGCGCTCTTGTCGAACCAAAAGCTCAACCATCTCTTTTTTAGAAATGTTGTAGAGACCAAGCATTTGCTTCAAAGCGGTAAGAGGAGGAGTACAAAGACCTCGCTCAAAATTGGAAACGAACTGAGGGCTCGAGTAACCAAGCTCTTCCGCAACTTCTGCTTGGCT
>CAZZLQ010000100.1:0-1651 GCA_964655245.1 uncultured Bacteriovoracaceae bacterium
TGGACACGGCCTCAGCATCCCGCTTCGAGGCGTCAGAACCCTCTTTCGGATAGTAACGAGGTCGATTGAAGGTAAACTTCAGGGCCCCATCCAAACGATTGTTCGTTGCAGCGATAACCCCGTTCGCAATCTCAACAGGCTGTGGAGGCGCATAAAAAGAAACAGGTCCACTGAGATAACGAACCCAAGCCTCGTCTCTGTTAAACAAAGCTGAGCTTTCAGCTTGCGCCTGGGCTGCGTCTCGAGCTTCTCGAGAAAGAACGCGCTGAGGTGTCCAAGCGACAACAGGAGGTTGAGCCACATAGTCTTGGACTGCTGGACTATCATTTCGACGGCCGCTTCGAATCTTCTCTTCGAATTCTTCAAGCGACGTCGTCAAAACAAAGAGTCCATCTTTTGACCGACTCTCATCAATCTGAAATCCATAGAGTCTCTCGTAAAGCTTGGCTCGAGCAGCGTCGGCTTCAATGACTAAATGACTTGCCCCCCAAGGAAGCTTCTCCCCGTCGACCTCAATTTGTCTCTGACCAAAAGCATACATGGCATGAGTGTCAAATGAGCGAAGCAGAAAGGGCACAAAATCAATCTTCAAACTATGATCCACAGCAAGGGTCTTCAATTCCGCATAATCACCCATCGCTACTCTTTGTCCCTTATGCTTCACGATCCGCGGTTTGATTTTAGGCAAGGGAGGCAAATCCTGGCGCTTGAGACTGGTTTCTACATCCAGAGGCTCTTCATTGTCCGCCTCACCTCCACGACGAACCACTCGAAAAGTGGCGTGAATCTTCGAAAAGTCATTCTCCTCTGTGATGACCACCATCGTGGAAAATCCATTCAAAAAGTCGCGCTCGCTTTGAAGCGTTTTAAGCACGAGCTCGCCATTTCCTATGCCCGCTCGAGCCTGATAGGTTTTGTAAACAAAGTCTCGAATGTAAGTGAACAGATTAGGAACAAAGGATGTTGCCACCAGGGAACGAGGCCCTACAGCAGCGGGTGGTGCTGAGTCCGAGGAACGAATCCAGCCCTCTCGCTGAGAAATAATCACAGCATCGAATCTTTTAACCCCCTCTTCCGTGGGCACTTCAAGCTTTCGAATTCGAACAATGTGATCATCCATCGATCTCCAGTAGTCGATGATTTGCCCTTCTTTATTTCGTGCCAGTCCTTGATCAAGATAGGTCTCGACCTCTCCCTCAGGAGTCATCGGAAGGCGAAATCCTGTGGATTCCCCTTCAGTCGAGCTCATCACGAGAGTTGAAAATAGCAGTGCCTGGAACGTACACACCATAACGGAACTTAGCCCTTCCCACGCTTAGAAAGTGCAACTTCCATGCCTCTGTTTTGAGGTGTCAGGCGCGGGCCGTTAAGTCCCGTGATCCGATTTAAATAATTGAATTCATTGTGTGTTTAAGAAGCTCCAACCAGTCTCCAAAAAGCGACAGGCATGTCCCCAAAAGTAGAGCGCATGCCCCAACTCATCATGAAACTGAGATCACTCAAAAGGAAGAGCTTGAGGTCGAAGACCTTGTTTGCGCTGAGCCAATCGTTCGGTGATCTTGTTGTAAGCCATTTGAGCGTCAGCTTGAACGTCGGCATCGGGATCTGCTTGCGCCAATTTTTTTAAGGCGGGTAAAGCCGATTCCGCCTC